>JBQCEU010000150.1:0-7976 GCA_051959955.1 Terriglobales bacterium
GGAAAGCCGGGGATCAGGTTGAACAGCGCCAGCAGCAGGTTGATGTAGCCCAGCCAGTAGAGCAGGGCGAACAGCGGCTGATGGGGATTGCCGAGGCGGCCGAGGCCATACAGGATGCCTCCCAGAATGAGACTGGTGGCGGGGCCGGCGATGGCGATCTTGAACTCGCTGGCGGCATCGTCGGGCTCGCGCGTCAGCTCGCTGACGCCGCCGAAGACGAAGAGCGTGATGCCATGGACCGGCAATCCGAGAGCGCGCGCCACCAGGCTGTGCGCCAGCTCGTGGAGGATGACGGAAACAAAGAAAAGGATGGTGGTGGCGGCGGCGGTGACGATGACCAGAGCGCGCGACCACTGCGGATCAAAGGCGGCGAAGTAGCTGGCCAGCGAAATGCCGATCAGCACCAGGATGATGATCCAACTGGGATGGAACTGGATGTCTATGCCGGCGATGCGTGCCAGGCGGCGACCGGTCGGGCGGCGCGGTGGCGGGGGCATAGTTCTATCTTAAGGGGTCAGGGGTGAGGGCGCAGGGCGCCTGGGGGCCCGTGGAGGAATGCCCCGGCCTATAATCAAGCTGTGAGTTCGACGGCATCGGCACGCATGGCGCCCACGCACAACCATACTGAGCACCACTTTCGCGGCAGCGAGAGGGTGCGGGACCTGGTCATTGGAATGTCGGACGGGCTGACAGTGCCCTTCGCGCTGGCAGCCGGGCTGAGCGGGGCGGCGGTGAGCACACGGGTGGTGGTGACGGCCGGGCTGGCGGAGATTGCGGCCGGGTCCATCGCCATGGGGCTGGGCGGGTATCTGGCGGCGCGCAGCGACGCGGAACACTATGCCAGCGAGCTGGCGCGCGAGGAACGGGAGATCATCGAACGGCCGGACGACGAACGCGCCGAGGTGGCGGAGATTTTCGAGCAGTACGGCATGAGCCCCGGCGAGAGCGTGCAGCTGACCGAAGCCCTGGCGCAACGGCCGGCCGCGTGGCGCGATTTCATGATGCGCTTCGAGCTGGGGCTGGAGGCGCCGGAAGCGGGACGGGCATGGTCGAGCGCGCTGACCATCGCCGGCGCTTATGTTTTCGGGGGGCTGATTCCCCTGGCGCCGTACTTTGCCAGCATCCCGCTGCACACCGCGCTGCTGGCCTCGGTCGCGGTCACGGGGACGGCGCTGCTGGTGTTCGGTTACATCACGGGGCGATTCACGGGGGCGCTGCCGGTGCGCTCGGCACTGCAAACGGCCCTGATCGGCGGGGTGGCGGCGGCGGCGGCTTTCGGCATCGCGCGGCTGATCTCGTGAAAAGTGGAAACTCCACACCTGACTCGGGTCGCTCCCCACGGTCGCTCAGCGCCGTGGCTTCGCTCCCCGGCAGCGGACGCCCGCTCGGCTCAGGGCGCCTCCGAGCTGCCGCGAAGCGTGCGGGCTTCGTGACGCTGGTGGGGCGGCCCAACACCGGCAAGAGCACGCTGGTGAACGCGCTGGTGGGGAAGAAGATCGCCGCGGTCACCCACCATCCCCAAACCACGCGCACCCATCTGTTGGGGGTGGTCAATCTGCCGGGGGCGCAGATCGTGCTGGTGGACACGCCCGGCGTTCACCGCGGGCGCGGGCGCTTGAACCGCGAGATGGCGCGCAGCGTGCGCGCCGGACTGGAAGGCCGCGACCTGGCGCTGTTCCTCACCGACGTCAGCCGGCCCTGGGGGGCGGAGGATGCCATGGCGCTGGACCTGCTGCGCGGCGAGGGGGCACCGCCGGTTTTTCTGCTGCTCAACAAGATGGACTTGCTGCCGCGGCGCGAGGACCTGTTGCCGCTGATCGCCGCCCATAAAGAGAGGTTCGCCTTTGCCGAGGTGGTGCCGCTGTCGGCGCTCAAGCGGGAGAACCTGGACGAGTTGACGAGGTTGATGGTGAAGTACCTGCCCACCGGGCCGGCGTTCTTCGAGCCGGGACAAACCACCGACCAACCGGAGAAGTTCCTGATCGCCGAAACCATCCGCGAACAGGCGATGCTGGCCACCCGGGAGGAGATTCCCCATGCGCTGGCGGTGCGAATCGAGGCCGACGAGATGAAGCGCAGCCGGGGGAAGCCGCTGCGGGTAATTCGCGCGGCGCTGGTGTGCGAACGGCCGGGACAGAAGGCGATCCTGATTGGGCGCGGCGGGGCGACGCTGAAGGCGATGGGAACGGCGGCCCGCACTCAGTTGGAGGCGGGGCTGGGCGTGCATGTGTTCCTGGAGCTGCAGGTGCTGGTGCGCGAGGAGTGGCGGGAGAGCCCCCAGGCGGGGGCTGAAATTGACTACCACCACATGGGATAGACTTTTTGCCATGAGATGCCGCTTTGTTTGGCGCGGGCCCCTGGCGGGCTGCGCCCGCCATCCCGCTTTTCATGAACCGCAGGCGACGCAGGGCCGGCGGCCCCAGTGCCCCGGCCCTGCATCTCCAGAAGGCGCGTTCGTGTGGAACACGGGTGCAGCGTCATGAGATGCCCCTTCTGCAATCACCCGGAGGACCGCGTGGTGGATTCGCGCGAGAGCAAGGAGGGCGAATCCATACGGCGGCGGCGGGAGTGCGCCGCCTGCGGCAAGCGCTTCACAACCTATGAACGGCTGGACGAAATTCCTTACATGGTGGTGAAGAAGGATGGCCGCCGGGAGAAGTTCGAGCGGCAAAAGGTATTGACCGGGCTGCTGCACGCGGCGGAGAAGCGGCCCATCTCCATGGGCCAACTGGAGAGCATCGTCAACGAGGCGGAGGCGCTGATCGTGGACTCGCCGGAGCGGGAAGTGAGCACCAAAGCGGTAGGCCAGTTGTTGATGGACCGGCTGCGGCAGTTGGACAAGGTGGCGTATGTGCGGTTTGCCTCGGTCTACATGGACTTCAAGGACGTGCACGAGTTCCTGAACGAGCTCAATCGCTTGTTGCAGCAGAGAGATGCAGCCGGAAGGGCCTGATCCGGCATCTTATCTTTGGGAGGAAAAGCGATGCGGCGAGCAACGGCTTGGTGGGCAGCAGCGGTGGGGCTGGCTCTGATGGCGGCCAACCCGGTATGGGTGAACGGGCAGAGCACGCGCAGCGACGACGTGGCGCGGCTGAAGAGCGCGGCGGAGGTGTTTCAGCAGATCATGGCGACACCCGACAAGGCGATTCCCGAAGAGATTTTGGAGGGGGCAAACTGCATCGCCATCATTCCGGGGATGAAGAAGGGCGCGTTTGTCTTCGGCGCCAACTACGGCAAGGGCGTGGCCACCTGCCGTGAGGGTGCGAAGGGGACCTGGGGACCGCCTCTGTTCATCACCATCGGCGGCGGCAGTTGGGGACTGCAGATTGGGGCGCAATCGAGCGACATCGTGATGGTGTTCGGAAACCGCAGCCAGCTCAACAGCCTGCTGAGCAGCAAGTTCCGGGTGGGCGCCGAAGCCGCGGCGGCGGCGGGACCGGTGGGGCGGCACGTGGAAGCGGGCACGGACGTGAAGCTGAACAGCCAAATTCTGACCTACGGGCGCAGCAAGGGCGCGTTCGCGGGCATCAGCATCAGCGGCGCGGTGGTGCAGCCGGACACGACCGGGAACCAGGCCATGTATGGGGAGCATTCGAACGAACAAGACATCCTCAGCGGCAAGGGCGTCACCATGCCGGAGGCGGCGCAGCCTCTGCTCAGGCAATTGAACACCCACGCAGTGACTTCAGCATCCAAAGCGGGCGGGTAAAAACGGGGTGCAGTCGAGGGCGCGGGTGAAGCGGCCGGTGGCCAGGGCGTGAGCAAGGATCTTGGCGGTGATGGGCGCCAGCAGGATGCCGTCGCGGAAGTGGCCGGTCGCCAGCCAGTAATTGGGACAGGCGGTGGGACCGAAGATGGGCAGGTCGTCGGCGGAGCCGGGGCGGAAGCCGCACCATGTCTCCTCGACCGGGAGCCCGGCGAGGGCGGGGACGAGGGTGGCGGCACGGCGGCGCAGGCGCCCGATGACGGCCGCGTCGAGCGAGGTATCGAAGCCGCAGTCTTCCACCGTGGAGCCGATGATGATATGGCCGCCGGCGCGGGGCACGAGGTAGACATCGGCGGTCTCGAGCACGTGACGCAGCGGCAGGTCGCTGCGCAGGCTGAGCATGTGTCCCTTGCGGGGACGGACCGGAGGCGGCGGCGCGGGAGCGGGAAGTGAGGCGGCCCAGGCGCCGGCGGCGTTGATGACGAAGGCGGCGCGGTGCCCGGCGCCGGCGGCGCGCACCGACAGGCCGCGGGCATCGCGGGTAATGGCTTCGACCGGGGTGTGCTCGTGCACCAGCACGCCGGCGGCGCGCACCGCCTGCAGCAGCAGACTGCCCAGGGCGCGGTTGTCGAGGCTGTGATCGGCGATGCGCCAGACGGCGGCGCCGGGAGCGGGGCGCCAGGCGAGGAGCGGTTCTTCCACGGCCACGGCATCATCGGGAAGGCGCTGCCAGCCCGCGGGCGGAGGGTCGGGAGCAGGATGGGCGGCGGTGGCGAGAAACAGCGTGCCACCCGAGCGATAGCCGACGCTGCCGCCGGTTTCCGCTTCCAGCTCGCGCACCCAGTGGGGATAGAGACGGGCGCCGGCCATGGCCAGGGGACGCAGGCGGAGATCGGTGGTCTGGCGGCCGGAGAGCATGCCCGCGCCCGCCCAGGAGGCCTGGCGGGCGGCAAGGCCGGCTTCGAAGAGGGTGACCGCGGCGCCGCGGCGGCGGAGTTCGCGGGCCAGCGCCAGACCGATGAGGCCGGCGCCGGCGATGATGATGTCGGAGTGAAGCGGTTGTCGCGGCACGGTTGCCCTACCTTTACAGCTTACGGGAAGCGCGCACGGGCCGGATGCTACGATGGTTGCTGCATGGCAGAGCGCGAGTCCATACAGGCCGCGGCGCGGCGGGTGCTGGCGGTGGAAGCGGCCGCGGTGGCGGCGCTGGGACAGCGGATTGGGCCGGAGTTCGAGCGCGCGGTGGGGCTGGTGATGGCCTGCCAGGGACGGGTGGTGGTGACCGGCATGGGCAAGAGCGGCATCGTGGCGCGCAAGCTCGCCGCCACCCTGAGCTCGACCGGCTCGCCGGCCCTGTTTCTGCATCCGGCCGAGGCGCTGCACGGCGATCTGGGGATGCTGGTGCGCGGCGACGTGGTGATCGCGCTATCGCAGAGCGGCGAGACGGAGGAGTTGGTGAACCTGCTGGGGCCCATCCAGCGGCTGGCCATCCCCACCATCGCGCTGACGGGAGCGCCGCAGTCGCTGCTGGCGCGCACGGCCAACGTGCATCTGGATGTGAGCGTTTCGGCGGAGGCCTGCCCGCTGGGGCTGGCGCCCACCGCTTCCACCACGGCGGCGCTGGCCATGGGCGATGCCCTGGCGCTGGCGGTGGCGGAGCAGCGCGGCTTCAGCGCGGATGATTTTGCCGGCCTGCATCCCGGCGGCAGGCTGGGGAAACGGCTGCAGCCGGTGAGCGCGCTCATGCACACCGGCGAGGCGCTGCCGGTGGTCGGCCTCGAGACCGCGTTTGCCGAGGTCGTCTATGAGATGAGCCGCAAGGGGTTCGGCGTCACCGCGGTGACGGCCCACGGCAAGCTGACCGGCCGGATCTCGGACGGCGACCTGCGGCGGCTGTTTCAAAAGCACGGCAGCCGGGCGGTGGAGATGCGGGCGCAGGAGTACATGACGCGCTCGCCGGTGACCATTCCACCGGAGATGCTGGCGCCGGCGGCGCTGCACGAGATGGAAACGCGCAAGATCACCTCGCTTTTGGTGACCGGCGGCGACGGCCGGCTGCTGGGGCTGGTGCACCTGCACGACCTCTGGACCACGGAGCTGATCTGACCATGCCCACCCCCGACGCGGTGGCGCGCGCGCGCCCCATACGGCTGATTCTGTTCGATGTGGACGGCGTGCTCACCGACGGGGTGCTGTGGTACGTGCCGGCGGGCGACAACCACGGGCTGGTGGAGGTGAAAGGGTTCAGCGCGCACGACGGCATCGGCATCGCCCTGGCGCGGCGGGCGGGGCTGAAGACGGGGGTGATCACCAAGCGGCGGTCGGAGTCGCTGGCGATGCGGGCCCGCGACTTGCGCATGGATTATGTCTACCAGGGAGTGGACCGCAAGGCGGAGGCGCTGCAGGAGATTTGGCGGGCCAGCGGGTGCGCGGCGGCCGAGACCTGCTGCAGGGGCGATGACATCGTGGACCTGCCCATGCTGCGCGCCGCCGGACTGGCGGCCGCCCCCGCCAATGCGCGGCCCGAGGTGACGGCGGCAGCGCACTTCGTGGCGCCGCACGCGGGCGGCCAGGGAGCGGCGCGGGATTTGGTGGAGTTCATTTTGCGGGCGCAGGGCGTCTTCGATGATGTGGTGAAGCGGTGGCTGGCGGCGCCCGAGCCCGATTACTTGCAGGGGAACAAGGATGGAGTTTAGCGAAACGCAGGTCAGGGTGCGGTATGCGGAGACGGACCAGATGGGGGTGGTGTACTACGCCAACTATTTTGTCTGGTTCGAGGTGGGGCGGGTGGAGTATCTGCGGGCGCGGGGGATTTCGTATCGCGACATGGAGAAGGATGACGACTGCAAGATTGCCGTGGTGGACGCGCGCTGCCGGTACAAGGCGCCGGCGCGGTACGACGAGGTGATCACCATCCGCACGCGCGTGTCGCGGCAGCGGGGAGCGCTGGTGCACTTCGCCTACGAGGCGGTGCGGGCGAGCGACGGGGTGCTGCTGGCGGAAGGGGAGACGGTGCACGTGTGCATAGACAGCCACTTCCAGGCGTGTCCGCTGCCGGAGAAGTACCGGTTGGTGCACGAGGAGACGGCATGAAGACGATCGAGATCCGGGGCGCGGGGTTGACGCTGGAGCAGGTGGCGGCGGTGGCGCGCGGCGGCGCGCCGGTGCGGCTGGCGCCGGGCGCGGTGGCGGGGCTGCGGCGGGCGCGGGCGGTGGTGGAGCGGGCGGCGGCGCAGGATGCGCCCGCCTACGGCATCAACACCGGGCTGGGCCGGCTGAGCGATGTGCGCATCGCCCCGGCCAAGATTCGCGAGCTGCAGGTGAACCTGGTGCGCAGCCACGCCTGCGGGGTGGGGGCGCCGCTGCCGCGGGCGGTGGTGCGGGCCATGCTGCTGCTGCGCGCCAACTCGCTGGCCAAGGGATTTTCCGGGGTGCGGCCGCGGGTGATCGAGGCGCTGTGCACGCTGCTCAACCGCGGCGTGCATCCCCAGGTGCCCAGCCAGGGGTCGGTGGGCGCCAGCGGCGACCTGGCGCCGCTGGCCCACCTGACGCTGGTGCTGATCGGCGAAGGCGAGGCGGAGGTGCAGGGCCGGGTGCTCTCCGGCGGCGCGGCGCTGCGGGCGGCGGGACTGAAACCACTGGTGCTGGAGGCCAAGGAGGGCCTGTCGCTGCTCAACGGCACGCAGGCGATGCTGGCGTGCGGCATCCTCAGCCTGCTCGACGCCGAACGGCTGGTGGAGTCGGCGGAGGTGGTGGGGGCGCTGTCGCTGGAGGCGCTGCGCGGCACGCCGGTGGCCTTCGATGCGCGGCTGCAGGAGGTGCGCGGGCAGCGCGGACAGATGGTGTCGGCGCAGCGGCTGCGGGAGCTGATCCGCGGCAGCGCCATCCGGCGTTCGCACCTCGGCTGCAACCGGGTGCAGGACGCCTACAGCCTGCGCTGCATGCCGCAGGTCCACGGCGCGGTGCGCGACACGCTCGAGTTTGTTCGCGCCACCTTCGCCGCCGAGGCCAACGCGGCGGTGGACAACCCACTGGTGTTCGCCGGCGCACGCGGCGGCGGCGAGGTGCTCAGCGGCGGCAACTTCCACGGCGAACCGCTGGCCTACGCCCTCGACTACTGCGCCATCGCCCTGTGCGGGCTGGCGGGCATCAGCGAGCGGCGCACCGAACGGCTGGTCAACCCGGCGCTGAACGAAAACCTGCCGGCATTTCTGGCCTCGGATCCGGGACTGCACTCGGGGTTGATGATGGCCCAGGTGACGGCGGCGGC
>JBQCEU010000151.1:0-10713 GCA_051959955.1 Terriglobales bacterium
CTGGATGATGGCCGCCGCCCTGGTCGCCTTGGGCGTGGCGCTGTGGCAGTACGGCCGCCTCGCCCTCTGCTTCGCGGCCCTGGGCTGGAACGGCGCCGCCTGGGGCGGCGCCGAAGCCCGCCACTTCGTCGCCTTCATCGCGGTGCTGGCGGCGGTGCTGCTCGTCGCCATGATCTGCGGCCGCCTGCTCCGCCGCGCCCTCCGCGCCGTCGGCCTCAGCCTCCCCGACCGCCTGCTGGGCGCCGGCCTCGGCCTGCTGCGCGGCCTGCTGCTGGCCATCGCCGTGGTCGCCATGCTCGCCGCCTATCCCCTCAGCCCCCGCCTGCTCAACCACTCCCGCTTCGCCCCCCGCCTCCTCTGGGGCGGCGACGCTCTCGCCGCCTGCGTCCCCGCCGAACTCTCCCTGCGCATGGACCGCGGCCTCGCCGCCGTGCGGCGCAGCCTGCCATGAACCGCCGCCGCTGGCTGACGGTTGTGCTGCTCGCCGGCCTGCTGTGCGCCCCCTCGCTCGGCGATGACACCACCGCCGCCATCGGCGTGGGAGGCCTGATCTTCACCCATAACACCGACATCCGCATGGCCCGCGAGGACCTGTACATCAGCCCCCAACAGGTGCGCATCCACTTCGAGTTCTACAATGACAGCGCCAACGATGTGACCGCCATCGTCGCCTTCCCCCTGCCCGACCTGGATCCCTCCAACTACGAGGTGCCGGTCAACTTCCCCACCCACGACCCGCTCAATTTCGTTAACTTCCACACCAGCGTGAATGGCAAGCCGGTCGAGGTCCACCCGGATCAGCGAGCTCTGGTCGGCAAGCGCGACATCACGGCAGGGTTGCAGGCAATCGGAGTGCCCGTCAGCGGCGATCCCTTGATGGCGCAGTTCGACCACTGGACGCCCGCCCAGATCACCGCCCTGAAGAAGCTGCGCGCAACGGCTTTCGGCGGCCCCGATAACGATTACTACCCCATCTGGCGGGTGCAAACCTGCTTCTGGTGGCAGCAGCGGTTTCCCGCCCACCAGACCACGGTGATTGACCACACCTACCAGCCCATCACCGGCGGCGCCTACGAAGGCGCTGATCCTGATATCTTCCCTGACCTGCTGACCTACCCTCAGGTACAAGGCCGCTGTCTGGGCGTATTCGCCGGAAGCTCGGTTCAGCACCTGGTCAACACCCGCCGCCAGGACGCTGGCCTCACGCCCGGCCAGGACGCAGCGAGGACAGAAAACCCGCCACTCGTCTGGATCACGGACGTAGATTACATCCTGACCACCGGCGGCAACTGGAAAGGACCCATCGGCATCTTCCACCTGACGCTCGACAAGATGGCGCCGGAAAACGTCCTCGCCACCTGCTGGCCCACCGGCCTGAAGGCCACCACCCCCACCACCTACGAAGTCACCCTCCGCAACTTCACCCCCACCCGCAACCTCAAGATCGTCGTCCTGCACTGAATTCCGCCCCGCCGCCCCCCGTTCGCGCAGCGAACCCTGCAGCCGCGCACCCTCACAGGTGCCCCATCTTCTCGCGCTTCACCGCCAGGTAGCGCTCGGCCTGCGCCGAGATCTCCGGCTCACACGCGACGCGCTCCACCACCTCGACGCCGGCGCGTTCCAGCGCCTGCACCTTCTCCGGATTGTTCGACAGCAGCCGCACCCGCCGCAGGCCGAGATGGTTGAGGATGGCGGCGGGCAGCTCGTAGCCGCGGGCGTCGGCGGCGAAGCCCAGGCGTTCGTTGGCCTCCACCGTATCGAGACCGGCATCCTGCAGGGCATAGGCCCGCAGCTTGTTCATCAACCCGATGCCGCGGCCTTCCTTGTCCTCATAGATCAGCACGCCGTGGCCGGCCGCGGCGATCATGCCCAGCGCCATCTCCAGTTGGGCGCGGCAGTCGCATCGCAGCGAGCCAAAGACGTCGCCGGTGAGGCACTGGGAATGGATGCGCACCAGCGGCACGTCTTCCGGCCGCTCGGCGAGGCGCAGGGCGACGGCGCTGTCGCCGTTCATCTCGAAGCCGAGAATGCGGAAATGCGCCCAGCGGGTGGGAAAATCGGCCTCGGCGGCGAGCTGCAAGGGATGGGAAGGCACAGTTCTGCTTTAATTATAGGGTCGCCACGCCCGCCTGCCGCCTATGCCCGGGGAACGCCTGCTGCTGATTACGCTGCTGCTCAACCTGGCGGTGATCGCCGCCATCGCCGCGGTGCTGGCGCGCTCCGTCGCCTTTCAACGCTGCCTGTTCGCCGACGAGCGAAACAAGCGGCAGACGCTGGGCTTCGCCCTCTTCGTGGCTCTGCCGCTGATGGGCGGCGTGTGGATACGCCTGGCGGTGCCGGCCTTCCACGCCGCCGATCTGAGCCTGGCGGGGTCCATGCTGATCGGCTTGATGGGTGGCTACGGGGCGGGACTGCTGGGCGGGACCATCATCGCCGTGCCCGCGGTGGTGGGGGCGCACGAGTGGCTGGCGCTGCCGCTGTGGCTGCTGGCGGGGGTGTTGGGCGGGCTGCTGCGCAGCGCCGCCTCCAACCAGGAAGAGGTGTGGGCTTTTTCGCCCTTCATTGACCTGCAGTTGTGGCGCTGGCTGCGCAACCGCCTCGATCGCCCGCTGCGCGACTGGCAGGCGTTGGTCTTCGCCCTGGTGATCGCCGCCACCGCCCTCGAACTCGAGGTGGAGCGCCTGGCCCCCCACCGCCTGTTCGCTCCCCAGCCGCACAGCTTCTGGACGGCGGCGGCGGTGGTGGCGGCCAACATCCTGATGCTGGCCATCCCCATCAAGATTTGGGACAACACCCGCATCGAGCGCAAGCTCGAGCTGCAGCGCCGGCTGCTGGTGCAGGCGCGCCTGGATGCCCTGACCAGCCAGATCAACCCGCATTTCCTCTTCAACACGCTCAACTCGGTGGCTTCGCTGGTGCGGTTTGATCCCGACACCGCGCGGGTTTTGATCATCAAGCTCTCGAACATCCTGCGCCGCATGCTGCGCAAGCACGAGAGCTTCGTGTCGCTGCGCGCCGAAGTGGCTTTCATGGACGACTACCTCGACATCGAGATCGTCCGCTTCGGTCCCGAAAAGCTGCGCTTTGACAAGGCTATCGAGCCCGGCGCCCTCGACCGCCTGGTGCCCAGCATGCTGCTGCAGCCGCTGGTGGAGAACTCCATCCGCCATGGCCTGGCGCCCAAGGTGGAGGGCGGCTGGGTGGCGCTGCGGGCGCACCGCTTCTGGCAGCGGGAGCGCGAAATGCTGGAGCTGGAGGTGGAGGACAGCGGCGTGGGCATGCCCGCGCGCGACGGCGAAACGCCCGCCACCGGCGGCCACGGCATTGGCCTCAGCAACGTGCGCGAGCGCCTGTTCGTGCTCTATGGCGATGCCGCCCAGTTTGAGATCGTCAGCCGCCCCGGCCAGGGCACGCTGGTGCGCATCGTGCTGCCCGCTTTGGAAGAAACCGCCCCGGCGGCGAGCGCCGAGGCGGCCGGTTCCTAATTCGCGGCTGGCTACTTGGGACCCGCGCCCAGCACTTCCGGCGTCACGCCCGCGAAGCGCTCAAAGTTTTTGCGGAACAGCCCCGCCAGTTCCTTGGCGGCCTTTTCGTATGCCGCCCCGTCCTTCCAGGTATTGCGCGGGTTGAGCACCGTCGCCGGCACGCCCGGCACCGCATCGGGAATGGGCAGGCCGAAGATCGGGTCGGGGGTGAACTTGGCGTTCGCCAACTGGCCCGCCAACGCCGCCCGCACCATGGTGCGCGTGTGCTCCAGCGACATGCGCTTGCCGGTGCCGTAGCCGCCGCCGGTCCAGCCGGTGTTGATCAGCCAGCACTGCGCCTTGTGTTTGACCACCAGCTCGCCCAGCATCTTGGCGTAGGTCATCGGCGGCAGCGGCAGGAACGGCTCGCCGAAGCAGGTGCTGAAGGTCGCCTTGGGCTGGGTCACGCCCGCCTCGGTGCCCGCCAGCTTGGCGGTGTAGCCGGAGAGGACGTGGTACATCGCCTGCGGCACCGTCAGCTTGGCGATGGGCGGCAGCACGCCGAAGGCGTCGGCGGTCAGCAGCACCACGTTCTTCGGATGCGGACCGCGCGATTCGAGAATGGCGTTGTCTATGTAATCAATCGGGTAGGCGGCGCGGGTGTTCTCGGTCTTCGACTGGTTGTCGAAGTCGGGAACGCGGGTCACCGGGTCGAGCACGACGTTCTCCAGCACCGTGCCGAAACGGATGGCGTTCCAAATCTGCGGCTCGCCCTTCTCCGACAGGTGAATGCACTTGGCATAGCAACCGCCCTCGAAGTTGAACACCCCGTGGCTGCCCCAGCCGTGTTCGTCGTCACCGATCAGCCGCCGCTCGGGATCGGCCGACAGCGTGGTCTTGCCGGTGCCGCTGAGGCCGAAGAACAGCGCCGTATCGCCATCCTTCCCCACGTTGGCCGAGCAGTGCATGCCCATTACGCCCTTTTGCGGGAGCAGGAAGTTGAGCACGCTGAAGATGGACTTCTTCATCTCCCCGGCGTAATAGGTGCCGCCGATGAGGATCAGCTTGCTGGTGAAGTTGACCAGAATGTAGGTGCCCGTCTTGGTGCCATCCTCGGCCGGCACCGCCTTGCACCCGGGCATGGAGACGATGGTGAAGTCCGGGGTGAAGTCGCGCCGCTCGGCCGCCGTGGGCCGCAGAAAGAGCTGGTGAACGAATAGGTTGTGCCAGGCCAGCTCGTTGACCACCCGCACCTTGAGGCGATAGGCGGGATCGCCGCCCGCATACAGATCCTGGACGAAAACTTCCCGGCCCTGCACGTAGCGCGCCATGCGCTGCCGCACTTTTTCAAACGACTCCGGGCTGAGGGGCTGATTGGTCGAACCCCAGGCCACCGTGTCGGCGGTGAGGCTGTCCTTGACGATGAAGCGGTTGGGAGGTGTGCGGCCGGTAAACTCGCCGGTTTCTGCCGTGACCGCGCCACGCGCGCTGAGCTTGGCTTCGCCTCGCGCCAGGATGGTCTCGACCAGCGCGGCGGGCGAGAGGTTGACAACCGGCCGGGCGCCGTTCAACTCAGGAAAGCTCTTACAGGCAGCGGGCGATTCAGCAGGGGCAGTAGCCATTAGGTATGAGTCCTTTCGCTTCTTCCAATATTTTATACCCCGCCTATTTCACCCGCTCCAAATAAGTGCCCTCGGCGGTGCCCACGCGGATCTTCTCGCCGGTCTCAATAAACGGCGGCACCTGCACCACCAAACCTGTCTCCAAAGTTGCCGCTTTGGTCACATTGCTGACCGTGGCGCCTTTAAGGCCCGGCTCGGTATCGGTGACCTCCAGATCCACCGTCTGGGGCAGCTCGACCGAAACCGGCTTGCCTTCGTAAAACTCCACCGCGATCTTGAGGTTGGGGATCAGGTAATTCACCGCGTCTCCCAGCGTGTCGCGGTTCAGGTGCGTCTGCTCGAAGTTTTCGGTGTTCATGAAGTAGAAGGCATCCCCGTCGTTATAGAGGTACTCCATCTCGGCTTCATCGAGCGTGGCGCGCTCCACCCGGTCGTCGGAGCGGAAGCGGTACTCGATCAGGCCCCCGGTCCGCAGATTGCGGATCTTGGCCTGCACAAAGGCGCGCAGATTGCCCGGCGTGCGGTGGGTGATGCTGAAAACCGAATACAGTTCGTTGTCGTGGATGATGACCATCCCCGGGCGCATCTGGTTGGCGGACAGTGCCATGCAATCTCCTCAGAGGAACAAACTTTGATTATAGCGGGCGGAGGGCCGGCGGGTCCGGGCGGAGCTGCCGCTGCCGCGCCACTTCGAACAGCGCCACCGCGGCGGCGGTGGCGGCGTTGAGCGAGTCCACGCCGGCGGCCAGGGGGATGCGCAGGCGCACATCGCAGCGCTGCCGGATGAGGGCGTGCAGCCCGCGGGCTTCCGCCCCAACCACCAGCACCGTTGGCGCGGAGAAGTCGTACTCCCAAAGAGATTGGGCGGCCTCACCCTCCAGGCCGACGACCCACCAGCCCGCCTGCTTGCATTTTTCCAGCGCCTGGGCGAGGTTGCCGGCCTGGGCGATGCGCACGTGCTCGGCCGCGCCCGCCGAGACGCGCTCCACCGCGGCGGTGAGCGAAGCCGAACGGCGATCGGGCAGCAGCACGCCGTCCACGCCCGCGCCGCAGGCGGCCCGCAGGATGGCCCCGAGGTTGTGCGGATCCTCGATGCCGTCGCAGGCCAGCAGCAGCCGGCGCGGCGCCGCCGCCAGCAGATCCTCCGTCGCCAGCCGGGGGCGCGCCGCGGCCATCGCCACCACCCCCTGGTGGCGTTCGCCCTGCGCCCAGCGATCGAGCGCCGCCAAAGGCTCACGCCGGACGGTAACCCCGGCGGTGCGCGCCAGCGCCACCAGCTCCCGCACCCGCGCATCCTGGCGCTCGCCGCTGATCGCCACAAAGCGCAGCGGCGTGCCCGCGCGCAAGGCCTCGCGCACGGCGTGGATGCCGGCTAGCGCCCGCTCGCTCATTGGTCGTAGCGGAGCAGCGACATGACGTCGTAGCCGGCGAGGCGCTCGCGCCCGTGGAGAAACGTCAGTTCGACCACAAACGCCAGTCCCGCCACCACGCCGCCCAACTGCTCCACCAGTTGCGCGCTGGCCACCGCCGTGCCCCCGGTGGCGATCAAGTCATCCACAATGAGCACGCGCTGGCCGGGCTGCACCGCATCGCGATGAATCTCGACCCGGTCGGTGCCATATTCCAGGCTGTACTCCACCGCCGCCGTGGCTGCCGGCAGCTTGCGCGGTTTGCGAATGGGCACAAAGCCCGCCCCCAGCTTGTAGGCCAACGCCGGGCCGAAGATGAACCCGCGCGCCTCGATGCCGGCCACCAGCGCGATGTTCTGCGCGGCGTAATGGCCCGCCAGCGAATCCACCAACTGGGCGAACGGCTGGGGCTGCTTCAGCAGCGTCGTGATGTCGTAGAAGAGAATGCCCTGCTTGGGGAAGTCGGGCACTTCACGAATGTACTGCTTCAGGCCGTCGCACAGACCGGCGGAAGAAGTGGCCATGGAGTTGTCCTTTCGATCAGGCAATGTGAAATCCCGTAGTGGAGGAGCTTTCGGCCGCATGGCGCACCACCCGCTCGACTTGCGCCAGCCGTGGGCCTTGCTGCAGTACCGTTTCCAATTGTCCGAGCGCCTCGTGCGCGCCCGTGGCCAGCACTTCCACCGATCCATCGTCGCGGTTCCGCACCCAGCCGTGCAATTGTAGCCGCTGCGCCTGCCACTGCACGTAGGCCCGAAAGCCGACCCCCTGCACTATGCCATAGACTTCGAACCGCGCGGAAAAACCCACAGAGGAATTGTAGGGCGGGCGGAGCGCGGATTGGGCGCATCATAGGGGCAGAAGCACGGTGCCGCTATGGGCGCGGTGAAGCAAAGCCTGAAAAAGGCACGCAGCCTCAACCCATCGCGCATCCGTCAGGATGCCGAACGGCGATTTCGCCTGGAGCTGGTGAGCGACGACGAAAGCGAACGCCAGGCGCTCAGCCGCTTGTTCGTGCCCGACGAGCTGAACGGGGCAGAGCGGGAACGGGCCGTCTCTCACTTCCATGTTTCCGGCGAACCGGCGGCTGATATCCGCGTCTGCGGGCCCAGGGCGCCCGCAACCGACGCGGTGCCGGTGGATTGGCGCGACCCGGAGCCGGGGCTGCGCGCGCTGCTGGCCGCTCATCCCCGCTACCGGCTGGCGCTGGGCCGGACGTTCCCCGGCTTGCGCGAGCTGCTGGCCATGGATCTGGTTCGCGCCGTGGCCATGCGTAACGCCGCGCTGGCGGCCATCAGCGCGCTGCCAGAGGTTATTCCCAACCCGCTGAGCCTGGCGCTGGCCTTGGGCGAAATGGGCTCGGACACGGTGCTGCTGACCGCCAACCAGATCGGTCTGGCTTTTGAATTGGCGGCGCTGCGTGGCGAGCCGGTGGGTTGGCGGGCGCAATCCGGCCGGCTGGCGGCGATCATCGCCGGCGGGCTGGGATGGCGCACGCTGGCGCGTGAGTTGGTGGGCTTGATTCCGGCCGGGATTGGTTTGACGGCGAAATCCGGCATTGCCTATTCCGGAACCTGGGCCGTGGGCATGACGCTGTGGCGCATGTCCGCTCCGGCGGTTCCGGTGGAGACGAAACTTCCGCAGCGGCGGCAGCGTCAGATTGCATAGTTCCTTCGAAGGACCATGATGAACATTCACGTCACCGTACAGGTTCCACGCTCACCCGAACTCAATCAAATCCTCGATCGTTTCCAACATAAACTCACCCCCCTGTTGTTCGTCTTTCACCCCGATCTGGTGCAGTTGCAGGGACGCCTGCAGCGGCATACCAGCCGCGAAGGTGTCCACTGCCGGCTGACCCTGCACCTGCCCACCGGGCAGTTGAGCAGCGAGCGTACGGCGGCGACGGCGCAAACCGCGCTGCGCGGCGCGGGCGACGAACTGATCCGCCAACTGAACAAACACAAGCAGCGGCTGCGCGAAACCCGGCCCCGTTTTCATCGCGTACGGGCGGCGCGCTTGCGCCCCCGGCCGGGCGCCAATGCCCACGCCGGCGCCACCGCCGATCTGGCGGCCTATTTGGGCCACCATTATGCCCAGTTGCTCGCCTTCGTCCAGCGGCAACTGGAACTGCGCGAGCGCCTGGGCGAGATTCCGGAAGGCTGGTTGGAGCCGGCCGAGATCCTGAACGAAGTGGTCACGGCCGCCTTGAGCGAGCCGCCGCAGGCCGCCAGCCAGAACCGCGGCCGCTGGCTGCTGCTGCTGACGGCGCAGGCGATTCGCCAGGCGGTGAAAACCTACGGCGAGCAGCGCCACGGATTGCAGATCGCGAGTCTCGAACCCGCCGCCGTGGAGGCAGTGGCCGGCGCCGAGGCCAACCCCGAGGAGTCGGCCGCCGCGGTCGAAACCATGGACCGGTTGGCGGCGGCGCTGCGGCCGCTGCCGCTCGAACAGCGGCATGACCTGGTGCTCTATTTGTTGGAGGGCTTTCGGCCGCAGGAGCTGGCCCGGCTGACGCGGCGCGAGGAAAGCGAAGTGCGCGCCTCCCTGACTGCCGCCGAGGCGGCTCTGCAGGCCGTGGCTGACCTGCCCGGGGTGCTGCGGCGCCAGTTGCCGTTGGACCAGCGGCCGCCGCGGCGCCCGGCACGGACGAAGAGAGGCTCCGGAATCCTGCCACAGCAGGCATAATCGGAGGCATGCGGTGGACGCAGCAGCGGGTCAAACCACGAGCCGCGGCGGGCGCCGCCCTGCTGCTGGCGCTGGCTGCTTGCCGTACCCAGCCCGCTTCCCCGCCCGCGCCGCCCGCTCCCCCGGCCGCCCGCACCGCGCCCGCACCCCTGCTCCCCGCGGCGTCGCCGCCGGCGAAGCTCTCGCCGGCCCTCCCTCCGCCCGCTTCCAAGACTGAGCCCACTGCCGCCGCCCAGGCCGCGGCCACTACCCAGGCGCCGCCTCCGGATGCGGCCATCACGCGGCTGATCGCCAGCCTCGAGCAGCAGTATCAGGCTGCCCTGCGGCTTGATCGCCAGGGCCAACTGGATGAGGCCCGGCTGGCCTTTGATGCCACCTTGCAACGCCTGCTGGCCAGCCCTTATGACCTGCCCGCCACCCCGCCCCTGCAACACGAGCTGGATTCCCTGCTGGACCGCATTCAGGCGATAGAAAGCGATGCCCTGGCGGCGGGCGGGCTGCATCAGGCGACGGCGCCGGCTTCGCCGCTGGACCGCATCCCGGAGCCTACCTTTCCGCTCGATGCCGCCACCAAGGCCCGGATCGAGTCTGAAAGCCAGGCGGTGCTGACCCGCTCCCGGAGCGGCGAGCTGCCGCTGGTCTTGAATGACGCCGTACTGCACTACATCCAGTACTTCACCACCCGCGGCAAGGAAGACCTGCTGCACGGGCTGGAGCGCGCCGGCCGCTACCGCGGCATGATCGAAAAGACGTTTCAGCAAGTCGGCATTCCCTCCGACCTCATCTATCTGGCGCAGTTGGAAAGCGGCTTTGATCCCAAGTTGCTTTCCAGTGCCGGGGCGCGAGGCATGTGGCAGTTCATGCCCTCCCGCGCGGCTGATTACGACCTCAAGCACACCCACTGGCTCGACCTGCGGCTGGACCCGGAAGCCGCCACCGTCGCCGCCGCCCATCATCTCAAGGACCTTTACAGTGAATTTGGCGACTGGTACCTGGCCATGGCGGCCTACAACACCGGACCGGCGACCATTCAGGCCATCGTGGCCCGCACCGGCTACGCCGACTACTTCCGGCTCTATGATTCCGGAGCCTTGCCCAAGAGCTGGCGCAACTATGTTCCGGTGATTCTGGCCATGGCCATCATTGCCGATAACCCCAGCCAGTACGGCATCACCGTGCCCGATCCCGACCCGCCGCTGGCACCCGATCGGGTGGAGATCAGCTTCCCTACCGACATTCGCCTTGCCGCCGAGTGCGCCGATGTGACTGTGGCAGATATACAACATCTCAACCCCGCGCTGCTACACTACGAGGCCCCGCCCGGATATACCCTCAAGCTGCCTCAGGGCACGGCGGCGCGCTATCAGGAAGCCATGGCGCTGGGTCCCGCCAAGGGAAGGCTTCTGTGGCGCATGCATTGGGTGAAGGCGGGCGAGACCTGGAGCCAACTGGCGCGGCGGTATCACCTCAGCGCCCAGCGGCTGCGAACCGCCAACCACCTGCCGGCCGGTCATGCCCCGCTACCAGGCG
>JBQCEU010000152.1:0-4725 GCA_051959955.1 Terriglobales bacterium
CCTCGCTGCTGCTGGCGCTGCTGTACTGGCTGGTGCCCGACCTGCGGTTCCGCACCGCGCCGGTGGTGGGGGCGGTACTGACCATTGTGCTGGTGCTGCTGTGCTGGCGGCAGATCATGGCCTGGGCGATGGCCTGGGCCGCGCGCGCCTTTCCGGCCGGCGAGCGGCTGCTGGTGCTGGGCAGCGGCGAGCCCGCGGTGGCGCTGCTGCGCGAGCTGCGGCTGCGGCCGCAACTGGGGCTGGAACTGCTGGGCGTGGTGACCGAGGCCGCCGCCACGCTGCCGGAACCCGAACCGCTGGCCGGGCTGGACCGCACCCTGGTGCTGGGCGGCTGGCAGCAGGTGGGTGACATCGTCGCCGCGCAACGTCCGCGGCGGATCGTGATTGCCATGCAGGACCGGCGGCAGCATCTGCCCTTCGAGCCGCTGATCGCGGCCCGGACCAGGGGAGTGAAAATCGAGGAAGCGCCCACGCTGTTCGAACGCATCACCGGACGGGTGGCGCTGAACTCCGTGCGGCCAAGCTGGTTTCTCCTGGCCGACGGCTTCCGCCAGTCGCGGCTGCTGCGGCTTTACCAGCGGGCGACCAATTTGGCGGGGGCCGGGCTGGGCCTGCTGCTGGTCAGCCCGCTGATGCTGGCGGTGGCGGTGGCCATCAAGCTGGATTCTCCCGGGCCGGTGATCTACAGGCAGACGCGGGTGGGACGCGGCGGGCGGCCGTTTGAAATCCTCAAGTTCCGTTCCATGCGCGCCGACGCGGAAAAGGCCAGCGGGCCGGTGTGGGCGCAGGCCCGCGATCCCCGCATCACCCGGCTGGGCGCCTGGCTGCGCAAGCTGCGCTTCGACGAGCTGCCGCAGTTGTGGAACGTGCTGCGCGGGGACATGAACTTTGTCGGCCCGCGGCCGGAACGGCCGGTGTTCGTGCAGCAGTTCCGGGAATCCATTCCCTATTACGACGTGCGCCATTCCGTGCGTCCGGGCATCACCGGCTGGGCGCAGGTCAACCGCGACTACGGGGCCAGCCTGGAGGACGCGCGGGAGAAGCTGGAGTTCGACCTTTTTTACATCAAGAACCTGTCCGTCTGGCTGGACCTGTTCATTTTGTTCCAAACCACCAAGATCATCGCGCTGGGGCGCGGTGCCCGCTAAACCTGATTCCCAGACCTTGAACAACACCATGAGCCCAACCACCACAACCTCCACCTCCGCCGCGGCGGCCGCTTCCACCACGCTTTCCTCCCTGCTGCAGAAGATTCGCGACCGGCAGGCGAAGGTGGGCATCATCGGCCTGGGTTACGTGGGTCTGCCGCTGGCGGTGGAATTCGCCCGCGCCGGCTTCACGGTGACCGGATTCGAAGTGGACGAGCGGCGCGTCGCGCAGGTGAACGCCGGGCAGAGCTATATTGACGACATCTCCGCCGCCGATCTCGCCGGACCGGTGGGGAAGAAGAAGCTGCAGGCGACCACCGACTGGTCACGGCTGGCGGAGATGGACACCATCTCGATCTGCGTGCCCACCCCACTGAGCAAGACCAAGGAGCCGGACTTGTCCTACATCCTGCGGGCCAGTGAGCGGGTGCGCGACACCCTGCGCGCCGGGCAGTTGGTGGTGCTGGAGAGCACCACGTATCCGGGGACGACCGACGAAGTGGTGCTGCCCATGCTGGCGGCGGGCGGACTGGAAGTGGGCCGCGATTTCTTCCTCGCCTTCTCCCCCGAGCGCGTGGATCCGGGCAACGCCCAGTTTCAGACGCACAACATCCCCAAGGTGGTGGGCGGGATCACCGCCGCCTGCGGCGAGGCGGCCGAGGAGTTGTACAACTGCGGCGTGAAGCGGGTGCTGCGGGTCTCCAACGCGCAAACGGCGGAGATGGCCAAGCTGCTGGAGAACACCTTCCGCAACGTCAACATCGGCCTGGTGAACGAGATGGCGCTGCTGTGCCGGGAGTTGAACGTCAACGTCTGGGAGGTGATTGAAGCCGCGGCCAGCAAGCCGTTCGGTTTCATGAAGTTTACGCCCGGGCCGGGTCTGGGCGGGCATTGCATCCCGATTGACCCGGTGTATTTGAGTTGGAAGGCGCGGGCGCACGGCTTCGAGCCGCGGCTGATCGAGGTGGCGCAGCAGATCAACGCGCGCATGCCCGAGCACGTGGTCGAACGGGTGGCGACGGCCCTGAACGACCAGGGCAGGGCGCTACGCGGGGCCCGCATCCACGTGTTGGGGGTAGCCTACAAGCGCGACGTCTGCGACATTCGCGAATCGCCGGCGCTGGACATCATCCACCATCTGAGGAAGCGGCAGGCGCAGGTGGTCTACAGCGACCCCTTCATTCCCGGTTTCCGCGAGCCGGGGCTGGAGATGACGGCCATCGGGCTGGAAGAACTACCACAGGCCGACTGTGCGGTGCTCATCACCGATCACAGCGGGTTCGACTACGGCGCGATCGCACGGGACGCCCGGCTGATCGTGGACACTCGCAACGCGCTGCGCGCGTATCCGCAGCCGCACATATACGGGCTGTAGGAGACCACCCCGCCGCACGCCATGCTGCTTGCCATGCCCCAACCCGCGGCCGCGCCGGCCGAGGCCACCGCCGCCTCGCGGCTGCGCGTGCTGGTCCTGGATGAGGCGCCGCCGTTTCCACCGGACTCGGGCAAGCGGCTGCGCACCTGGCATCTGCTGCGCCGGCTGGCGCGGCGGCACCAGATCACGCTGCTGAGCTATGCCGATCCCGACCGGGCGCGGCAGCGGGCGGCGGAGGCGGCGCTGGCCGAGGCCGGCATCGCCTGCCAGACGGTGACCGCCTTGCCGGAGCTGACCGGGGCGCGGCTCTATGGACGGTTGCTGGCCAACCTGGGATCGAAGTGGCCCTACTCGGTGGCCAAACATCACACCGGGCGCTTTCACGCGGCGATGGAGGCGTTGTGGGCCAGCGGGCGCCACGATCTGGTGCAGGTGGAGTGGACGCCGTTCGCCTCCTATTTGCGGGCGGAGGTGCCGCACGTGATCGCCAGCCACAACATCGAGGCGCAGATCTGGCAGCGGCGGGCCGCCATCAGCGGGCGGCTGGCGGCACGGCCCTACTTCCGGCTGCAGGCGATGCGCATGCGGCGCTTCGAGCGTCGCGCCTTTGCCCAGGCGAGAACGGTGACCACGGTCAGCGCCGAGGACCGGGCCACGGCGCTGGGGTGGGGAGCGCGGCGATCCATGATCGTGGCCAACGGGGTGGATGTGGAATATTTCCAACCGCGGCCGGAGGCGGCGGTGGAAGCCGATACCCTGCTGTTCGTCGGCGCCCTCGACTGGTTTCCCAATCAGGATGGGGTGGTCTATTTTGCCGAGGCGATCCTGCCGTTGATTCGGTCGCAACGGCCAGGGTGCCGGCTGCGGGTGGTGGGGCGGCGGCCCAGCGCGGAGCTGGCGCGGCGGCTGGCGACGGCGGCGGGGGTGGAATTGATCGGCGAGGTGGCGGACGTGCGGCCGCACATGGCGGCGGCCAGCCTGCTG
Organism: Terriglobales bacterium; assembly: GCA_051959955.1. Taxonomy (GTDB): domain Bacteria; phylum Acidobacteriota; class Terriglobia; order Terriglobales; family SCQP01; genus SCQP01. Next base: position 3,508 of record JBQCEU010000152.1, read on the forward strand.
GTGGTGCCGCTGCGGGTGGGCGGCGGCAGCCGCATCAAGATCATCGAATCGCTGGCCATGGACAAGGCCGTGGTTTCGACCACGGTGGGCGCCGAAGGCCTGCAGGCGGTCTCCGGCACGCACCTGATGCTGGCGGACACACCCGCAGCCTTTGCCCGGGCCGTGGTGCAACTGCTGCACACGCCGGCGCAGGCGAAGCGGCTGGGCTGCACCGGAGGCCGCTGGGCGCGGGAACACTACAACTGGGACGATGGCGCGCGGGCGCTGGAAGCGGCCTGGCGGGGATCCCTCGACCCGCTGCGTTTTCCCGCGGGGGCGGCCACGGAGGCGCCATGAGTCACCCGCCCACCGTACTGCATCTGCGCGCCAGCAACTTCGTCGGCGGCCCGGAACGCCAACTGCTGCGCCTGTGCCGCTATGACGCCGGGGTGCGGCAGATCCTGGGAGTGTTTACCGGCAGCGATGGCGAAGGGGAGGAGTTGCTGGCGGCGGCGCGCGCGGCCGGCGTCACCGCCTGCCCGATTCCCGGAGGCGGGCGGCGTGACCGGGAGGCCGTCGGCGAGCTGCGCCGCCTGCAGAAGGCGGAGAACGTGGCGCTGCTGTGCACCCACGGCTATCGCGCCGATCTGCTGGGAAGCTGGGCGGCGCGCGCCGCCGGCATCCCGGTGGCCTGGTTTCTGCGCGGCTATACCGGAGAAGACCGCAAGGTGCGCGTGTATGAGGCCGCCGACCGCGCCCTGCTTGGCTGGCCGCGGCGGGTGGTCTGCCTTTCGCAAACCCAGGCGGATGGCCTGCCGCGACGCGTGGCGCGCACCCGAGTGCACATCGTGCCCAACGCCATCCCCCTGGCGGATCCAGACCGCGCCGCGGCGCGTGCGGCGCTCCGGCAGCGTTTTTCGCTGCCCGCCGACGCCGTGGTCGCCGCCGCCGCCGGCCGGCTGAGCCCGGAGAAGGGCGCGCACTATTTGCTGCAGGCCATCGCCCAACTGCCGCCGGACACGCCCGGCCACTTCGTGGTGGCCGGCGACGGCGTGCTGCGTGAATCGCTGCAGGCCGAAGCCCATCGCCGGGGCCTTGCCGGGCGGGTGGTGTTCGCCGGCTTCTGCCCCGACTGGCCCAGCCTGCTGCCGGGCTGCGACCTGCTGGTCAACCCCTCGCTGCGCGAGCAGGCACCCAACGTGGTGCTGGAGGCCATGGCGGCCGGAGTGGCGGTGATCG
>JBQCEU010000153.1:0-2671 GCA_051959955.1 Terriglobales bacterium
GGCATGGGAGCGGACGGGTGTACAACGGAAGTGTAGTCACGATTGTTTTCAATCGCAGCCACGGTGATGACGGCCACCACCACGGCCACGCCGACGACCACCCACCTCACCGGCAGGCCAAAAATGCGGTGGCCATGATGGGAGGAAGCGGGAGGAGGCACGGCCGTTGCATCGAGCTGCAGTCCGCCCGCGATGTTGTTTAAACGCAGTGGGGTCGCAACGCTGGTGGTGACAAGGCTTGCGGACGCCACGGCAGGTCCGGCCGCGGATGCGGGCGCGGAGGGCGCTTGTGCGCCAGCGCCAACGATGGCGGCGAGCAGCAGGCAACCGATTGGGATCAGTTTTTCGCGCATCTTCGCGTCCCCTGTCTTTTTCGAAGCGACGGCTTGGCTGCGCCAGCATACCACAACCCAGGGAGTATCACAGGGAGAGGGTGTCAGTCAACGCACATGGGCAGCGGGGCCCGGGTGCCCGCCTTTATTCGCGGGCGGGCTCGCTGCGCGGGGTGACGGCGGTGCGCTCGCGGCTGCGCTGCTTGACGCTGTCGTCTATCTGGCGCCAGAAGCGCAGGAAGTAGCTGGAGGCCGACAGCAGGGCGACGATGACCACAATCCAGAGGGCGATTGAGCCCAACAGACGTACGTCCACGCCCACGCCCAGCAGGTGCAGGTAGCCGTAGCGGTGGGCGACGATGATGATGCACACCGCCACCACCTGACTCACCATTTTGGCCTTCCCCCATTCGTTGGCGGCGATGGTGAAGCCCTGGGTGGCGGCGATGCTGCGCAGCCCGCTGACGGCGAACTCGCGGCCGATGATGATCACCACCATCCAGGCGGGCACCAGCGCCGGATCGAGTTGCACCAGCGAGATGAAGGCGGCGGCGATCAGCAGTTTGTCCGCAATGGGATCGAGCAGGATGCCGAGGGTGGTGATCTGGCGGCGGCGGCGGGCGAGATAGCCATCCAACAAATCGGTGATCGCCGCCGCCAGGAAGATAACCGTGCCGAAGATCTCTTTGTTGGGCAAACGGGTGCTGAACAGCACCGCAATCAACAGCGGAACCAGAAAGATGCGCAGGACGGTGAGACTGTTGGGCAGGTTCACGCCAATACCTTTCTCATTTGAACCCAGCCGCCGGGTGGCGTCAAATGGCCTGCGCTTGGCGGCCGGCCTCAGCCTGGTGCTGGCGGCCGCCGGGCAGACCGGGGTGGGGCTGGCCTATTTCTACAAACCGCCGGTGGCGGTGCTGGGCGCCGCCGCTCCCCAACCGGCTGCTTTTCTGGCGCGCCACTATCAGCTCATCATCCTCACCCACGCCGACGAGGACTTTCGCGACGAGTTGCGCCAAAGGGGCTACCCCGGCCCGCTGCTGCAGTACATCGCCCCCAACGAGGCCGAGGGCCCCGGCCCCTATGCCAACTCCCATGCCCGCTGTGATGCCCGCTACCCCACCTACCAGCGTACCGTGGTGGACCAGGTGGGGGCCTTTTGCCGCGATGTCCATCCTCATGAGGACTGGTTCCTGCACGATGGCCGCAGCCGCCGCCTTTATGATCGCTACCAGTCGGCGAACGGCGTCTGGCGCACCAGCTACGACATGAACCCGGCCAGCAACGGCTGGCGCGACTATCTGATCCACCGCCTGCGTCAGTACCAGGCGATGGGTTGGCGCGACGGCTTCTTCCTTGACAATGTGGACCTGACGCGCACCCGGTTCTTGCGCCAGGCGAAGGGCGAGGGTCTCAAGGAATTTGCCGACGATGCCGCCTGGCGCCGGGCGGAACGCGGCCTGCTCGACGTCGTGCGGGGGGCCTTCCCGCGCCAGCCGCTGTGGGCCAATTTCACCTACGATCCGCTTACCGCCGCGAGCTGGGGCGAGTACCTGCCGGCAGTGGACGGCGTCATGGTGGAAGACTTCGCCCTGGGGTGGCGCCGCAGTCCGCTGGCGGCGGCGGAGCGGCTGCAGCAATGGCAGCGCGTCCTCGCCGCCCATGCCCAGGGGAAGAGCCTGTTGCTGGTGGCGCAGGGCGGGCGCGAGGACTGCGCGCGGTTGCAGTTCACCTTCGCCCTGGCCTCGACCCTGGCTGACGGGCGCGAGCGTGCCGGCGGCGGGGCCCCGGTCTTTTACCGCTACAACGACGCCTTTACGGATGACTACCGTCAGATCTGGTGGCAGCCCGAGTACGAGGCGCCGCTCCCGGCGCCCCGGGCCGCGGCCCGCACGGCGCAGGGGCGGGTGCGGCGCGACTATGCCCAGGGGGATCTGCAACTGGATCTGGCCACCGGCGGCTACCGTCTGCCTCCCCGCTGGCAGCAGGCGTGGCCCCAATGTAGTTCAGGGGTGAGGGGTTAGGGGTGAGGGGTGAGAGCGGGCGGCGCGGCGCCGCCTGCGCCCGCAGGACCGGGCGCGAATTTCCAGTGCAGCCAGCGCGAGTGCGGAGCCGGGCGCGGCCGCCCGGCGCAGCGTCGCTGGAGGTACAGGAGAGCGGGCGGCGCGGCGCGGCTGCGCCCGCAGGACCAGGCGCGAATTTCCAGTGCACCCAGCGCGGGTGCGAAGCCGGGCGCGGCCGCCCGGCGGAGCGTCGCTGGAGGTACAGGAGAGCGGGCGGCGCGGCGCGGCTGCGCCCGCAGGACCAGGCGCGAATTTCCAGTGCAGCCAGCGCGGGTG
>JBQCEU010000154.1:0-2321 GCA_051959955.1 Terriglobales bacterium
GGGGTGGGGCGGGGGGGGGGGGGGGCCGGCTGGTTGGGGTGGGAGCCGGTCAAAATTTGGGGGGGGGGGGCGGGGGGGGGCCCCCCCCCCACGACTGAAAACACTGAGAACTGAAGCGCCTAGTTTTGACCGCCTGCGGGCTTGGGTTCGGGGCTGTAGCCCTTGATGGTGCCCTTGTTGAAGGTCAGCAGGAAGGGGGCGTTGGGGTCGGGAGGGTTGGGTTGGAACGACTCCGCCGTGCCGGTGACCTCCACGCTCTGGCCCACCTTGGGCAACCTGGTGAGCGGCGGGTCGAGGAGGACGTGGAGATCGGCCTTGGCGGTGGCTGGGTCCTTTGCGCCCACCGCCACATCCACGGACTTGGAGGTGACGGCAGTCACGATGCCCTGCACGCCGAAAGTCTGGCCCTTGTCCTTCTTCCACTCGTCGGCGGACATGTCGGTGTTCTTAAGGCGCGCTTCCATGCCGGCGAAGCTGTTCTCGTGGAGCAGTTCCTGCTGCCGCTGGGCCAGCGCCTTTTTGTAGGCATCCATGGCGGCGGCGTTCTCCATGTCCACCTTGGAAAGAATCTTCAAATCCGCCGGCGGGGTGTTGTTGCTGCGGGCGGCGTTGACCACATCCTGCAGGCCGTCGGCCGAGCCGTGGTAGCTGGTGTAGACGGTATTGAGGTAGCTGGAGATGGCCTGGGTCTGGGGGGCCAGCACGGAAGCCTTGGCTAGATCGAAGATGCCGGCGTCGTAGTTGGGCGTAGCCTTGGTGACCTCGGCGATGCCCATCCAGTAGTAGGCCATGGCGTCGGTGGGGTTCGCCTGGGTGAACTTGGAAAGGGTGGCGATGGCGCCGTCATAATCCTTCAGGTTGAGCTGGGCGTAGCCCTTGGCCTTGGTCAGGATGGTATTGAACCGTGCCTGCTGGGCAGCCGGGGCGCTGGCCGCAAACTGCTCACCACAAGTGGCGGCTTGCAGCAGCGAGTTCATCTTGGCCTGCATATCGGGATCATTGGGCTGGGTGATGGTGGGCACCACGTAGGCCTCGATGACATAGGCCGACAGGATCTCGCCGGCATCGGCGGTAGGAGACTTGGCCAGTTCCTGGGCCGTCTTCACCGCGTCGGCCTGCTGGCCGGGCGTCGCCGCCTGGGCGGACATGGCCATCTGCAGGGCGGTATTCTTGTAGTCGGAGTCGGGATACTTCTGGGCGAAAGCCAGCGCCAGTTGCGTTTTTTGGGCTCCGGTGGCCTTGGCGGCGGCCGAAAAGTCGTTGTACTCTTCAGTTCCGTGCTTCCACTTTCTGTCGGCGGCGGGCACGGTGGCGGCCGGCGTCGGACATGAGGCACCCTGAAAAGCAAGGGAAGCCACGATTGGCGCCGACGGAACGGTGGGCCCGGAGGCCCAGCCCGCGACCGCGAGAGTAGCAAGGGTGGCGAGGGTGGTGGACAGCTTCATGTTCTCTCCTTAGACGAGGCTCGGCATCACAAAGGCAGGATTATAAAATATGGACAGGTACCTGCAAGCGTAAATTTTTCGATTACCTGAGTTGGATGCCCGATTTGACTGCTGGTCGCAATATGGCAGATTCACCCCTGCAAGGGCAAGTAGCTGTGGTCACTGGCGCCAGCCAAGGCATTGGCCGGGCGGTGGCCGTGCGTTTGGCGGCGATGGTCGCGGCCGTGGTGGCGGCGTCCCGCAGTTCGACCCGGCTGGCTGAATTGGTGGGCGAGATCACCGCCGCGGGCGGCCGGGCCCGCGCCTGCCCCACCGACGTGCGCAGCCAGTCGGCCATTGACGCCATGGTCAACCAGGCGCTGGAGTGGGGGCGGCTGGACATTCTGGTGAACAACGCCGGCATGGGCCAGTTCGGACAACCGCTGCACGAAATGCCGCCTGAGGCCTGGACGGCGACCATGGAGACCAATCTCCGTTCGGTTTACTACGCCCTGCGCAGCGCCGTGCCGCACTTCATCCGGCAGCGCCGCGGGCACATCATCAACATCGCCTCGCTGGCCGCCCACAACCCCCTGCCGGGTGGGGCAGCCTATGCCGCCAGCAAGGCGGCGCTGCACCAGCTCTCGGTCAGCGTGGCCGAAGAGTTGCGCGCTTATGGGATCCGGGTGAGCCTGGTGTGCCCCGGCTCGGTGGACACCGACCTGTCGCCGGATTTGGTGGGCAAGAAAGATCGCTCGAAGATGATGCGTCCCGAAGACGTGGCCCACGTGGTGGCCATGCTGGTGACCCAGCAGGACAACAGCTTCGTCAGCGAAGTGCAGATGCGGCCGACGCTGAAGCCATAAGCAAGGGGTGAGGGGTGAGGGGTGAGGGGTG
>JBQCEU010000155.1:0-16420 GCA_051959955.1 Terriglobales bacterium
TCTTCCATCCGCCGGCAAAACTCCGCCGTCAGCTCCGGTAATGCCGGTCGCGTGACCCATTCCACCATGGCTACCGCGTTCCTTCCTTCTTCACCGCGTGCCCGCCAAATTCGTTGCGCAGCGCCGCAATCACTTTGGCGCTGAAGGATTCGTCCTGACGGGACCGCAGCCGGGCCAGCAGCGACAGGGTCAGCACCGGCGCCGGTACGTTTTCCTCCAGCGCCGCCTGTACCGTCCATCGCCCTTCGCCGGAGTCATCCACGTATCCCCGCAGGCTCTCCAGATGCGGCTCTCGGGCAAAAGCCTTTTCCGCCAGCTCGCACAGCCACGAGCGAATCACGCTGCCCTGGTTCCATAAATGGGCCACCGCGCGCAAATCCACCGGAAATTGTGACTTCTCCAGAATCTCGAAGCCCTCGCCATAGGCTTGCAACAGCCCATACTCGATCCCGTTGTGCACCATCTTGACAAAATGCCCGGACCCCGCCGGACCGGTGTGCAGATAGCCTTCCGGCGGCGCCAGGGTTTTCAGAATCGGTTCCACCCGCTCGAAGATTGCCCGCTCACCGCCCACCATCAGGCAGTAGCCCACCTGCAATCCCCAAATGCCGCCGCTGGTCCCCGCATCGAGGAAATGGACTCCTTTCTGCTGCGCCAGCCCAGCATGGGCGATCGAGTCTTTGTAATTGGAGTTGCCGCCATCGATCAATACGTCGTCTTCGGCAAGATGGACGAGCAGTTCGCCGACCGTCTGGGTGGTGACTTTGCCTGCCGGCACCATGATCCAAATCACGCGCGGCTCCGTGAGCCGCTGCACCATGTCGCCCAAATTGGCCGCCGCCTCGGCTCCCTTTTGCCGCGCCTGCTGCATTGCCTCGGCCGACGGATCAAACACCACCACCTGGTGCCCGCCGCGCAATAAGCGTTCCGTCATGTTGCCGCCCATGCGGCCCAGCCCCACCATTCCCAATTTCATCGTGTCTCCTTCCTTGTATCCCCGCTATCGGCATCGCGAAAATCGCCTTGCCGCCGCAGTTCGTTCAATGTCGCCTGCATCGCCAGCCGTTGTGCTTCCATTTCCTCTGCCCCGGCATCCGCCGCGACCGTGATCGGTCCTGCCCACAACCCGCGCAGGCGGGTAAACGGCTTCGGTACCTGCAGCAAGTCCCAACTCCTCATGGTCCAGGCTTGTCGGGGTGAGGCATGCAGCGCAAAAATCGGTGCCCCGGTGGCCTGCGCCAGCCGGATCGCGCCCCCCTTCGCCTGAAATCGCGGCCCTCGCGGTCCGTCCACCGTCAGGGCGATCGGCTGGCCCCGCCCCAGCGCTGCCGTCATGGCCAGCAACGCATCCTGTCCGCCGCGCGTGCTGGAGCCGCGAAAAAGCTTATAGCCCAGCCGCTCGGCCACTTGGGAGATCAGCTCGCCGTCAAAGTGCTGGCTGACCAGGACTCCAAAGCCGCGATCGCGCGCAAACCAGGCGATCGGCAAAATGCAGCGGTGCCAGAACACATAAATCGCGGGGCGCGGCGGTGTGGTAAACGCGCCTTCGGGCACGCCCGCCGGCAATTCCCAACGCCAGGTCCTTCCCAGGGCCCGGATCAGTGCCGGCGTCATCCCGCGCGCGGCGCCCAGCGTCAGGCGTTGTTTTCCGTTCCACGCCGGCGCGGCGGTCGGAGCCGCGAACTCCCCCTCGACTGACGTGGTGCTGGCCGCGCGCATGCTTCTTCGATTGTAACCGCTGCTCTATAATCAAATCTCATCCTCAATGTCAGCCCCTGCGCCATTTCTATCGCTTGCCGAGGTCCGGCGCTGGGCGGGCGAATACAACCTCATCCCTCTGACCCGCACCCTGTTGGCCGATCTCGACACCCCGGTCGCGGCCTACGTCAACTGTCTGCGCGGGCACCGCACGCCCTACTCCTACCTGCTGGAGAGTGTCGAAGGGGGCGAAAAGCTGGGGCGCTACTCCTTCCTCGGCGTGGACCCGGATCTCATCGTCCGCCAGCGCCAGGGCCAGGTGGAACTCCGCCGTCATCCCCGCTCCCGCGCCTCCCAGGCTTGGCTGCCGCAGTCCCGGCCGCTGCTCGATACCGTGCGCGCCGAGGCGCTCCGGCGCCGCATCGCCCCTCTGCCCAGCCTGCCGCCATTCTTGGCAGGCGGCCTTGGTTTTCTCGGCTACGACGTGGTGCGCTCCCTCGAACGTCTGCCGGAAAGCGCCCGCGACGACCTGCAACTTGACGAATCGCTGCTCATGTTTTTTTCCCGGCAGCTGATTTTCGATCACGTCCGCCGTGAGATCACCCTCGTGGCCTGTGTTCGCACCGAGGCTGCCGTCGGTGCCGAGGGCTCGCTCACCGCCGAATACAAACGCGCGCTGGCCGACTTGGAAGCCATGGCCCACCGCCTGCGCCGCGCGCCCCGGCTGCCGGCGGCGGCCCCGGAGCCGGGACCCATGGCGGTCTTTCCCAACTGGCAGCGATCACAATTTGAGTCTGCTGTCCTCCGTGCCAAGCAGTACATCGAGGCTGGCGACGTCTTTCAAGTTGTGCTCTCGCAACGCTTTGATGTCGCTACCCGCGTACCTCCTTTGACCGTTTATCGCGCCTTGCGCAACATCAATCCGTCTCCCTACATGTTCTACCTCCAGTTGGGAGCGGTGACTCTGGTCGGCGCCTCACCCGAGCTGCTGGTGCAGGTGACTCAGGACGAAATTCTCTACCGCCCCATCGCCGGCACCCGGCCCCGGGGGGCCAGCGATGCCGCCGATGCCGAACTCAGTCGCGAGCTGCTGGCCGATGAGAAGGAACGGGCTGAGCACATCATGCTGGTGGATCTCGGCCGCAATGATGTCGGTCGCGTCGCGGCCACCGGAACCGTGACCGTGCCCGCTTTGATGACGGTCGAAAAGTACTCCCACGTCCAGCATCTGGTCTCCGACGTCCGCGCCCGGCTGGCCCCCCACTGCGACATGTTCAGCGCCCTCGCGTCCTGCTTTCCCGCCGGAACCCTGACCGGCGCCCCCAAGGTGCGCGCCATGCAAATCATCGAAGAGCTGGAGCCCACCCGCCGCGGAGCCTATGGCGGCGCCGTGGTCAACTTCGACTTCGCCGGCCATCTCAGCGCCTGCATTCTGATCCGCGCCATCGTGTTCCGCCGCGGCCGCGCGTCCGTGCAGGCAGGCGCCGGCATCGTGGCCGATTCGGTTCCCGAAAGGGAGTATCTGGAATGCGTCAACAAGGCGGGCGCCATGATGCGCGCCTTGGAGCGCGCCCGCGCCGGTCTCTAGCCATGATCTTCCTGCTCGACAACTACGACTCGTTCACCTACAACCTCGCCCAGTATTTCGGCGAGTTGGGTCAGCATGTGGAAGTGCGCCGCAACGATCAGGTCACTCTCGATGAAATCGCCGCGCTCCAACCGGCTGCCTTGGTCATCTCGCCTGGTCCCTGCACCCCGGAACAGGCCGGCCTCAGCGTCCCGGCGGTGCGTCATTTTGCCGGCCGCCTCCCGATTCTAGGAGTCTGCCTCGGCCATCAGGCCATCGCCCAGGCTCTGGGCGGGCGCATCGTCCGCGCTCCCGTGCTCATGCATGGCAAGACCAGTTCCATTGAGCACGACGGTCAGACTATTTTTCGTGGCCTTCCCCAGCCCTTCTCCGCCACCCGCTACCACTCACTGGTAATTGACCCCAGTTCGCTGCCTGACTGCCTGGAAGTCTCGGCCCGAACTCCCAGCGGGGTCATCATGGCCGTGCGCCATCGCCGGTGGCCGGTGGAGGGCGTGCAGTTTCACCCCGAGAGCGTACTCACCTTGGCGGGCAAGCAGATCCTTGCCAACTTTCTCGATCTCTGCCAACGGCCGCGCCCGCTCGACGCAACCTCCGGCGCTGCCTAGTTCGCCTTCTGTCTCGCTTTCAGCTTGTCCAGCTCCGCCTGCAGTTCCGCACTGAGCAGTGGCTGTCGCAGGTACGCGTCCACGCCCAGCGGTGCGTAGGGACGGGGAGCGCCATACGCAATGATGCGCACGTTCGGCTGCTGCCGCCGCAACGTTTGAATCAGCGGCGTCAGGGACAATCGGTATTGCAGGATCGCCACGTCCACCGGCAGTCCTCGCTTTACTGCCTGGATCGCGCGCTCGGCCTCCACAAAGGACCATACCTTGCCCGCCTCCTGCAGCATCTCGCTCAGGAATGGTTTCCGGACACTGGAGTTGTCAACTAGCAAGATGGACTTCCCAGCCATGGCGGTTCTCCCCCCTAAAAGCCATGTACCCAACTGGCTCAGCCCACACTCTGATCGTGCCCGGAACGGGCGGGTTCCGCGGCTCTTTTCCTGTCTTGGCCGCGTCCCGCGCGGGCAGCCCTTGCGCCTGCCGCGCGCGTGTGCCTGTTCAGCTACGGCATGATATGTAGCACACGGCAACCTTCATATGCAATCTTTTTCATGCCGAACGCCGCCGGCCGGCGGCAGAGGGGATGGAGCGGGAGACGGGATTCGAACCCGCGACTTCGACCTTGGCAAGGTCGCACTCTACCACTGAGTTACTCCCGCAGGAAGAACCCCACTGTAGCACGGTTCAGCTGCAACGAAAAGGGCCTGGGAAGCTTTCGCCTCCCAAGCCCTTGGGTGCGCTTACGGGTTGCATCTAAGAACCCTATTCCTCCGCCGGAGTTGCGGTGGCTGTCAAAATAATGCGAAAGGCCCCGGTTCCCCGGAGCCTTTCGCGGTTGATTTCCAGGCTGTGCCTGGTACGGTGGACGGTTGAAATTGGCTGAGGCGTCGCAGACGCCTGTCGAGCCTGGCGCTGAACGCCTAAGCCCCAGCCACCTCGCAAGTCCAATCTTTGCTACATTTACTGCCAGAAATTTCCACTGGACCACCTCCTTTCCTGCGTGCTCCCATCTCACCACCAAGCCCGCCGGAATGCAAGTTGGTTTTCAATTGTTGTCGTAAATTTCCCGATATCTTTCGGCATTGCGCAGCACTGCCTGGATGTAGCCGCGCGTCTCGCTGAACGGCACCGACTCGATAAAGGCATCCAAACCCAGGTCCGGAAACTGCTGCCTCCACGCCCGTACGCGCGAAGCGCCGGCGTTGTAGCCGGCCAGGGCGTAGGCAGGTTGGCCGAATTCCTGTAGCAACTGCTGCAGCTCCGCGGCCCCCAGCGCCATGTTCAGCGAAGGATTGTATAAATCATCCGCCGACAGCCGCCCGTCGCCCTTCAAGGCTTGCCAGGCGGCCGGCAGTTGCCGCACCTGGCCACGCGCGGTGCCTAATACCAGTTGCATCAGCCCGCGCGCATAGGCGTGCGACAGGGAGGTCGGGTTGAAGCCCGACTCCTGCCGGATGAGCCCCAGCAACAGGGCGCGATCCAAGCCAAACTGCTGCGCCACTGCCGTCAGGTCAGCGGCAAACGGGGCAGGGAACAGCGCCCGCCAGTCGGCGGCGGTCAACTGGTCGGGTCTCAGCTCCATGTAGTGCGGAACGGCCCGTATCATCACCACCATGGCTTGGCTCCAAGCCCCCCGCTCATCGTCCACCGCCGCCAACTGCCGCGCTACCGGCAGTGATTTCCGGGCGGGTAGTGCGTAGGCCACATGCGCCAGGATGGTGGCTGCGGGGTCGAGCAGTCCGGCTTGTTGTAGCCACGTCGCGCGCTGCACGTCGCGGGCATACGCCGGCGAGGCCGGCAGCGCGGCCGGTGATGCCGGGTCGGTTTCAAAAGGCTGCATCCATGCGGGCGCAATCCCAGCGCCAGGTTTCGGTCCCACCCGCTTCCTGGCCTCCTGGCCAAAATACGTGCCCGGGAAGCGGCCTGCCGCCACCCGGAAGCACTCCTGCGCCAGTCCGCCGTCATCGTGTTGCTCGGCCCAGACGCCCCTCCAGTAAAGCGCATCCACCGCCGCCGGCCCATGCGGATACGTGCGCAGATACCTCTCCAGCATCTCCGGCGCACGCTGCTCGCCTGACCGAAACGCGGTCCAGGCGGCCCGCCACAACGCCTGGGGCGCATATCCGGAGCTGGGAAACTGCCGGCTGAGCCGTTCAAACCGCGCTTCCACCGCGGCATCATCGCCCGCCAGCACGGCATCGTTGCCGGCCTCGTGCAGCGCGAGCGCATACCAGACACTGTGCGGAAACTCCTGGGCCAGCTTCCGCAGCGGCCCGGGGATGTCCTGTGACCGCCCCTTGTGCCGTGCCAGTTCGATCTCGATCTCCAGCGCCTGGGCGCGTTCGCGGGTTTGCCCCAGGCGCTTCAGTCGTGTTGCCGTGGTGGTGAGCTGCCCGGCGTGCAGCCAGGCTCGCGTCTCCAGCGCCAGCAACCGCGCCCGCTCCTTGCTCGGTGCCAGCGCTTCTGCGTGCGCCCAGGTTTCTGCGGCCTGCTGGTATTGTCCGGCGGCGTTCCACGCTGCGGCCTGTTTCGCGATGAGCGCCCAGCCGGCGGCCAGCCGCCGGTCGCCCCGCAACTTCTCCTGCCAGGCGGGCAGGGCGGCCTTGGCTTCCCGCGATGCCGGATACTCGTACACCAGCTTCCGCTCCAGCTCGGCGGCGGTTCTCTCCTCTCCGGCTCCATCGGCCGCCTGAGCCGCGATCCAGATCATCTCCGGATCTTCCAGAAAGCGCCCCGCCCACTCGCCTGCCGCCTTCCAGTTATGCAGCGCGAAAGCCGCCCGCGCCGCCGGCTTGCCGATGGCCGCCGCGAACGGGTCTTGCCTGCCTACCGGATAGCGTCCAGCAGCTGCCAGCACGCCGCTGTTGTCCTGGCCGGCAGCCAGCAGTTTCACCAAATCCGCAGTGGCGGCATCCTGGATTGGCTCCCAGGCCGCGGCGGTCGCCAGATCCTGCGCTGCTGCTGCCGCGTTGCCCTGCGCTGCCTCACCGCGGCCCAGCGTATATGCCGCCAACGCACGCTCTCGCTCGCCGGCCGCGGAATTGTCGGCCAGCTTCCTCAGCGTCTCCCCGGCCGCGGCCACGGCGGCCGCACTTGGTCCGGCTTTGGCGTCGGTAAGGCTCGGCGCCGGCGGCTTGGCTGCCGCGAGGTAGGTTCGCGCCGTTGCCCGGGGAAATTCCGCCTGCCTCGTCGTCTGAGGCATCGCCAGCAGCAGAGCGAGGCCGGCACAGCCTGTCAATCGGCCAAGCGTGGCGTCGCCTCCTCGAACGTCCTCGTCGCCGCCTCTCCCAAGCCGCCAAAGCGATCCACAAAGGCGCGCCGGCAGCGCTCCAATTCCGGTGCAAAGCGCTGGCGCCAGTCCCCTGAGCTGCGCCCTGCCGCCAGTTCGTCCGCTCGTTCACGCTGTAGGTACAAGCGAAGGTCCTCGATCAGCAACTCGGCAAACCGCTCTGTCGGCGAGCCGGCTTCGGCCCGGGCCGGCAACGGCGTGACCACCGGAACCGCCGGCGCCGATGCTGGCGCAATCCTCGCGGCCGTCGTCATGCTCCTGCCCAATTCCTGTTCCAGCAGCAGCAATCCGGCCCATTGGGTGAACAAATCCAACCGTTTCCGTGTGGCTTCAGCGAGTTCACTCGCGGGCCAGATCAGAACCCCCACCAGTTGGCCGCGCACGCGCACTTCGGCTTGGGTTCCGCCTGGCAGTACTTCCTCCCGCCGTTCCCACGAAAACCTGGGCGGAAGGCTCATCCCGGAGTTCTTCCACACTGCCACTTGCCCCCGGTGCACCACCAGCAGGGCCCGCTGCCTGCCGATCCAGGGTTCGGAAATGTCGAAAAGCGCCGTGAAGCAATTGCCTGGCCCTTCCGCCGCCCGCAGCCGCTCCAGCCCACCTTGCAGCTCGGATGCCGCCCGCGGTTCCAGCCCGGCGCGGATCATGCTTTGCAACCGCGGTTCCAATTCCAGGCGGAAAAGCCGCAGCCGTTCGGTCAGCAGGCGGTCCAGCAGGGGTTCCAGCGCGGCACGAAGCTCGGTCTCGGTAAGCAGCACGGCAACTGCTATAATCGTACTAGCTTCTTCGGTCTGGGGGCGTCCCGGATTCGACGGGAGTGGATGAGATGAGGAGGCGTGCCGGGTTCCATGCTCCCGCAATCGCATGGAAAACCATAAGTGCCAATTCCAACCAACTGGCATACGCCGCTTAATTAAGCGACGTCGTTCACCTGGGTTCGCCTGTAGGCCTGGAGTGGGCGTCATTTTTGCAGGCTGGCCCGCCGCGCGCGTCCTGGCGCGGTAGGTGAGAGCTTCGCAAGAGGCAAGGGGCTGGCGCTGAGCGGCTCTTGTCCGTTCTGACCCTTCGGCGCGAGACACCCCGGAACGGAATACGCCCGTAGTTCTCCTCGTCGGCAGCACTCTCGGACGTGGGTTCAACTCCCACCGCCTCCACCAATTTTTCGCGCTACGCGCGAAAAATTGGTGCCCTGCGTAGCTCCGCAGGAGCGAAGCGGGGCGAGCCCCCCCGCCCCCCATCAGGGTAGTTCCCCTCCGCTATTCGCTGCGCTAGTTTCCTTCCCATGCGCTACGTCTACCTCCTCGAGTCCCCGTCCTCCTCGCCTCGCCGCTACATCGGCATCACCGATGACCTCAAACGCCGCCTTGGCGACCACAACCGCGGCAAAGTTCCGCACACATCCCACTTTCACCCCTGGCACCTGGTCGCCTACACCGCCTTCGCTTCCGCTCCCCGCGCGACCGTCTTCGAGCGGTACCTCAAGTCCGGCTCCGGCCACGCCTTCGCCAGCCGACACCTCTGGTGAATCGGTCCGGCCCCGCGTAGCTCCGGATCGCCGGGCGAAACAGGTCCACTTCTCCGCCCGCAACCGCCCCTGGTAGGCTACCGGCGACGTCGCGCGCATTCACGAGCTGCTGCGCCAGGATTCCTTCGCGGCGAATAGAGTCGGACCCGCGATGGCGACCTGAACAAGGTCAGGCAGCTTGTGGATGCAGGCGCAGTCCTGACAACGCGCGATGAACACATCCGCTCGACTCCCTCGGCGTGGACCGCGATGTTCGGCCAGTTGGAGGTGGTGAAGTTCCAGCGGGTTCAACTCCCACCGTCTCCCACCACAAACCGATCGCCTACTTTTACAAACCTTTTACAAATCCCCGCTGCCGCTCTCGCCGACAATCGAGGTCGTGGCGTCTTCCTGGCCGGTAATCATACAGGGCGGCATGGGGGTTGGGATCTCCCATTGGCGTCTGGCGCGCGCCGTCTCCAGCCAGGGGCAGCTCGGCGTGGTGAGCGGCACCGCCCTTGACCAGGTCTGTGCCCGCCGGCTGCAGGATGGTGACCCCGGCGGGTATCTTGCAACTGCGTTCGCCGCATTCCCGTTCTCTGCCATGGCGCGGCGCGTTTGGGATCGCTACTACCGCCCGGGCGGCAAGCGGGCGAACGAATCTTATCTGCGCCTGCCCATGCAGGCCTGGGATAACCCGCGGGAGTTGCAGGAGCTCTGCATCCTGGCTAATTTTGCTGAGGTATGGCTGGCGCGCCAGGGCCATTCCCACCCGGTAGGCGTCAACTACCTGGAAAAGATCCAAATCCCGCACCTGCCCTCCCTCTACGGCAGCATGCTGGCCGGTGTCAGCTACGTGCTGATGGGCGCGGGAGTGCCGTTGAAAGTCCCCGGCATCCTCGACCGCTTCGTGAACCACCAGGCGGCTGCTTATCCATTGCACGTCAAGGGCGCCGAACCGGGCGACGATTTTACCCTGCGGTTCGACCCTGGCGACTTCGGTGAGGGCGACCCCGCCCCACTTGTCCGTCCCCGCTTTCTCGCCATCGTGTCATCCTCGGTGCTGGCGGCCACTCTGTTGGCCAAGGCCAACGGCCCAGTGGACGGCTTCGTCGTCGAAGGCCCCACGGCGGGCGGACACAATGCGCCACCCCGCGGCCGCCTGCAGCTATCGCCGTCTGGTGAACCCATTTACGGCGAGCGCGATCGCGTGGAACTTGACAAGATGAAAGCCCTGGGCCGCCCCTTCTGGCTTGCTGGAGGCTGTGGTTCGCGCGCCCAGGTCCTCCGCGCACTGGCTGACGGAGCGGCGGGGGTACAGGTGGGTACCGCTTTCGCATTTTGCCTCGAATCCGGTCTCCGCCCCGACTACCGCGAAGCCGTCCTTGCTGATGTCCTTGCCGGCCGGGCCTGCGTCTTTACTGATCCGAACGCGTCGCCCACGGGGTTTCCCTTCAAGGTGCTGCAGCTGTCGGGCACGCTCTCCCAGCCGGAGATCTACCAAGCGCGCCCTCGCATTTGCGACCTGGGTTATCTACGCGAAGCCTATCGAACGCCCCAGGGCACGGTTGGATTCCGCTGTCCGGCCGAGCCCGTCGCTCTCTACCTGGCCAAGGGCGGGCGCATCGAGGATACCCAGGGCAAGCGTTGCCTATGCAATGGTCTGATCGCCACCCATGGCCATCCCCAGGTGCGGGCTCGCCGCCACGTCGAGCCTGGCATCGTCACCTCCGGCGATGCCGTCGCCGACATTCGCAAGTTCCTGCCGCCCGGTGCGCGCGCCTACGCCGTGGCTGACGTGCTGGCCGCCCTGTTGCCGGAGTGCCCGACCGCAGCCAAGCAACAGGTTGCAGGTGCAATCTATAGCCCGCAATGACAGGTGCTCAACAGCCCCTGAATCTCCGCACCCAGCGCTGGGCCGCGGGTTTGAGATTGTGGCGCGCCAGCCAATGCACCACGCTGCGTGAAGCGCGCAGGCTGCTCCCATGTCCGGTGCGCACCAGCCAGGGATAGATCCCGCGCCGGAACAAGTACACAGAGACCTCTTCGTATTCGCAGTTGCTGAAGTACCGCTTTTGCGCTCCGCAGGTGCCGAAATCAAAAATGCGTGGCGGCTCATGGGCGAACATATCCTGCAACACCAGCCAGTGCAGCACCGTTCCGGCCGATAGCGGCGCCCATCGGGGATGGTAGCCAATGGTCGTGTAATAGTAGCGGCCGCGATACTGGTAGCCGAGCATGTAGGCGCAGGCTTCGCCGCCACAGCGCAACACGTAACTGCGCAGCCAACCCTTGGCGGCCGCCAATTGCAGCCGCGGCCGCAGGCGGGCGGCCTCCCGCAGCCCGGTCTTCAGCAGTTTGTGCTGGTACGTCTGCTGCGACACCGCGCCAGCCTCATCCATGAACCCATCCACTTCCTGCATGGTCCGGTAGCAGCGCAGCTCCAACCGCCCCTGCCGTTCCAGGTGCCGCAGCTCCCGTTCGCGATTCTTGCGTGTTTTGGCGGTGAACTTGGCCGCGTAGGCGGAGAAGCTGGCGGGGAACTCAAGCACAAAATGCGGTGTCGGCGGTCCCGGCCTGTAAACATGCAGACCCAACTTCTCTGCATGTCCGGCTTGCAGCCATTTCCACAGTGGCGATGCCGTGGGGATGTCCAGGTGCATTACATCCCAGGTATCCCCTTGCTTCTGCAGCACCGAAAACAGCGTTGCGTAGAGATCGGGGTCGGCGGGAATGCTTTGCACATCTCCGGCCGGCTGTAACAGGCGGGGATGAAATCGCCACCATGCCCACTCCCCCAATCGGCAGTCCATTTCGCGTCGGCGCAAAAGCCACGGCACCAGCACGGTTTCGACCCCATGCCCCAACCGCACCCACCGCAGCGAGCCCGGATAGACCGCTTCGATGCCCCGGCACCAGTCCGGATCCGAGCCTAGCGAGTCGCGCCCGTAGAGAGCCTGTGACGCCTGCCAGTCTGCCAACTGCTCCCCAAAACCACCCTGCACAAGCCATTGTCCCGACCAGGGTGCCCAGCGTGTGGCAGCAGGGGTTGCTGTTGCTGTTGCGGGAGCGGGAGCGGGAGCAAGCGCTTCATTCACGCGGCCTTGGATTGAGTGTTGGCCAGCTCAGGATGCCCACCACCCCTTTGCCGTCTGCAGAATCGCACCTTTCGCGGCAATGCAACGGCGCCTCCGGGGACGTCAGCCCCCGGCCAAGACAGGCTGTGCCGCGTGGTCTCTATTTTCCCTTCGCCTGGAACGAACAACTCGGATCCGTCAGCGGCGTCGGGGTGACCGTGATCGGCTGCAGATTGTTCTGCGCCAACAGCTTGTTGAAAGCTGCCAAATCCTGGCTCTGCATCGCCTTCCACGCCGTCACGGTGCGGTTGTACTCGGTGCAGTCGTGCTGCCAAGTGGCAATCTGAGCGGGGGTGGGCGCCATGTCCATCCCCACCTGCATCATGCTGACCATGGTGTTCAAGCTGTTGTTGAGAGCCTGGAAGGACTGCATGGCGCCCGGCTCCGGTCGCGGCCCACCGAAGAAACCGCCCCGGCGCGATTCGACCACACCGCCAAAGGTGGCGAGCTTGGTCTCCACCGCCTTGGCTTGCCCCGCCACATCGGTGGGCAACGAGCCCTGCATCAGCGCCTCGAGCTGATGGCGCACGGCCACAACCTCGTCATTGCCGGCGTAGCTCTCTTTCATGCCGTGGTAGGCTGCCATGGTCAGCCGATGTTGCTGCTCGAGCGCGGCCATCACCGCCGGGGTCTCGCCGACCCGGGGATCGTTGCGGACCAACAGCTTTTGCGAGTACACCTGTCCGTCCACCGTCAGCTTCAGGGTGTAGGTTCCGGGCAGTGCCAGGGGGCCGTGGGGACCAGGCGTAGTGTGACCGGGCACCATGTTCATCTGATTTTCAAGGTCGTGCTGGAAGGCCGGCGGGTCGTCATAGCGCAGATCCCAATTGGTGCGATCGGTGCCAACTGCGAGGGGCAGGGCGCGATCTTCCGGCGTAGCCAGCCAGTAGCGGGGATAAGCCTGTCCTTCGATCGGCGGGGGCAGCTTGCTGCTCATGCTGCGAACCAGGTTTCCGCTCGCGTCAAAGACCTGCAGCGTTATGTCGCCCTTGGGCGGCTGACTGAGGTGGTAGTACAGGATGGCGCCAAAGGGCGGGTTGGCGGAGTGAGGCAGCTCGACCGACATGGGCTGGTCCCAATTGATGTTTTCCCGGCTGCGAATGGCGTCACCGGGCTTGAACAAATACGCCGGGGCGGCGGCGATGGCCGACGCTTTGGCGGCGATCTCACGCAGCGGGCTCATGTCATCGAGCACCCAGAAGCCGCGGCCATACGTGCCGATCACGATATCGTTCATGTGATCGTGGGTGTGAAAAACCAGCCCGCGGACGGAAGTGGTGGGCAGATTGAGGCGGAGCGACTGCCAGTGGTCGCCGTCGTCAAAGGAGACGTACACCGAGGACTCGGTGCCGGCGAACAGCAGGCCTTTTTGTTCAGGGTCTTCGCGCACGACATTGACCCAGCTTCCGGCGGCGCCGTCCGAAGGGAGGCCGTTCACGATCTTGGTCCAGGTTTTGCCGCCGTCGTGGGTGCGCCAAATAAAGGGAACGTTGGTGTCCACGGAGCCGGTTTGCGGACCGCGGCCATTGCCAATGCGTCCCGAAACATAGGCGGTCTCGGCGTCCTCCTGCCCGGCTTCAATGGTGTTGAAGTCGAAATTGGCGGGCAGGCCGGTGATGTTGCTGACGTTGTTCCAGTGGCGGCCGTCGTCCAGAGTGTTGTAGATCTGCCCGTTGGTGCTGACCGACCAGAAAACACCTTTCTTGACGGTGGATATCGCAAAGTCGGCAATGGATGGACCTCCGCCACGGCGAACGCCGGGTGCCGCGGGTGCGGGCGGCTCAGGGGTTCCGCAGGCCACTGGAGGCTTGCCTTTTTCCACCGTCAGGTCGGGGCTGAAGTCCTTCCAGGTCGCGGCGCCGTCGCGGGTGACCACCAGGCACTGGAACCCGACGTAAAGGGCCGAAGGATCAAAGGCGGTATCGAAGCGCTTCCAGGTATCACGGCCGGTGCGGTACTTTGCGGCTTCGGCGCCAAAGTTGGGAGCCACGCTCTCCCATTGGCGGGTGGCCATATTGATCTTGACAATGCCACTTCCGCCCCCGCCGGGTCCGTAACCGACACCGTAGATGATGTTGGGATGGAGCGGATCCGCGACGATGGGACCGAACTCAGACGAGGGAAGAGGCAGCCAGTCGAATTCGTTAATCTGGCCGTAGTCGCCGCGGCTGAGGGTCATGGCCGCGCCGGTATCCTGCTGGGCGCCCAGAACCCAATAGGGATACTGATTGTCGGTGGAGACGTGGTAGAACTGGCCGAGCGGCTCGGTGTACCAGGTGCTCCAGGAGTTGCCGCCATCGAGGGTAACGGCCGCGCCTTGGTCGGCGCCGAACAGCATGCGCTCGCCATTGGTTGGGTCAATCCACAACGGATGATAGTCTTCGCCGCCGGGCGCGCCCTTGAAGGCGTGGAAAGTCTTGCCGCCATCCACTGACTTGTAGGCCGCGGTGCTGATGGTGTAAACAATGTCGGGATCCTTGGGGTCCACGTAGACGCCGCAGTTGTAGTTGCCCTGGCCGTTCTGGATGCGCATATCGTCGCCGGCCATGTGCTGCCAGGTTTGGCCGCCATCGTCGGAACGGAACAGGCCGCTACCTTTCTCAATGGCATTGCCAATAACGTAGAGGCGGCGGGCATCGGTATTCATGGCCACGGCGACGCCAATGCGGCCGGGATAGTCGGGCAGAGTTGTGATGCGGGTCCAGGTTTGGCCCTCGTCGGTGGACTTGAACAGCATGGCGGGGATGGTCTTGCGGCTGCTGTCAGGGGGACCAAAGGAACGGCCGGTGCCCTGGCTGGTGGCAAACATCACGTTGGGGCGGTCAAAAGCATAGGCCAGATCGCGCGTTCCGCTGACACCCTCGGGCTTGAGCACGTTCTTCCATGTCGCGCCGCCATCGGTGGTGCGGTAGATGCCGCCCCCGGGGTGGCGTGCATCACCTTCGGTCGAGGCGACGACCAGGTTCGGGTCCTTGGGATCGATGAGGATCTTGTTGATCTTGATCGTGTCTTCGAGGCCGATGTGAGTCCAGGTGCGCCCGGCATCGGTGGACTTGTACATGCCATCGCCGTCGCTGCCAGCCACCGAGTCGCCGCTGCCGGCATAGACGATGTTGGGATCGGAGGGGGCCACCTGAATGGCGCCCACGCTGTCAACCGAGGTGACCTTGTCGAAGATGGGGAACCAGGTGACGCCGGCGTTGGTGGTCTTCCAGGCGCCGCTCTGCGGCATGCCGGCGTAGTAGACGCCCGGCTGGCCGATGACTCCGGTCACCGAGGCGATGCGACCGCCATGATGCGGGCCGATGTCGCGCCACTGCAGTCCGGAATACAGGTCAGGGCTGACCTGGGCCGGGGCGGCAGCCAACAAGCATAGGCAGCTAACAAACAGACAGAGCAGGGAAGAAGACCAACGGGTGAGCCGGGCCATGGCTAGCTATACCTCCCAAAAAGAGCAGCGGCGATAGTATACAGGCAAGCCCATTGGCTGGGGAGGTACATCGCATATGAACACTTCGGCACACCCAACTCCGGAACGCATTCTCCAGACCGGTCTTGGATTTTGGGCATCCAAGACCCTGCTGAGCGCTGTCGAGCTGGGAGTATTTACCGAGTTGGCCGCCAACCCGCAGCCCCTCGCTTCCCTGACTGGCCGCTTGGGCCTGCATCCCCGTTCCGCCCGCGATTTCCTTGACAGCCTGGTCGCGCTCGGCTTCCTGGAACGAACCGGCGACATCTACGCCAATACCCCCGAGACGGATCTCTTTCTCGATCGCCGCAAACCCAGCTATGTGGGCGGTATCCTGGAAATGTCCAATGCCCGCCTGTATCCCTTCTGGGGCTCGCTGACCGAGGCGCTGCGCACTGGGGAATTGCAAAACGAGGCCCGGAATAGCTCCAGCGCCTCCCACTTCTCCGATATCTACTCCGATCCTGCCCGTCTGCGTGGCTTCCTGGCCGCCATGACCGGAGTCAGCCATGCCGCCAACCTGGCCATTGCCCGGCAGGTCCCCTGGTCCCGGTACAAGACATTTGCCGATGTCGGCACCGCGCAAGGCGACCTCGCGGTTCAGATCGCGCTTGCCAACCCCCACCTCCAGGGCATCGGCTTTGACCTTGCCGACGTGGGTCCCATCTTCGAGGAGTATGTGCGGGCAAACGGCGTGACCGCTCGCCTCCGCTTCCAAGCGGGCGACTTCTTCCAGGACGAGTTGCCAAAGGTGGATGTGATCACCATGGGCCACATCCTCCACGACTGGAGTCTGGAAGAGAAAAAGATGCTCATAGCCAAAACCTACCGGGCCCTCAACCCGGGCGGCGCGATGGTAGTCTACGATTCCCTCATTGATGACGAACGTCGCGTCAACGCCTTCGGTTTGCTCATGAGCCTCAATATGCTGATCGAGACTCCGGCCGGTTTTGACTACACCGGCGCCGACTGCATCGCTTGGATGAATGCTGCCGGTTTTAATGACCTGCGAGTCGAGCACTTGGTTGGGCCCGACTCGATGGTAATTGGCTTCAAATAGCCCGCACGCGGGGGCCGCGCCGTTGGCACTGTGGGCCAAGTCGGCGTGGAAGGCTGCGAAATTCACGCCG
>JBQCEU010000156.1:0-3974 GCA_051959955.1 Terriglobales bacterium
GGGGAGCGATCTCCTGCCAGGTGGCGCCGGCGTCGGGCGAGAAGTAGAGGCCGTGGCCGACCATAACGTCGTTGCGGATGTTGGGCTCGCCGGTGGCCACCCAGACGAGGTTGGGGTTGGAGGGAGCGAGGGCGATGTCACCGATGGAGGCGGTGGCCTGATGCTCAAAGATCGCCTTCCAGCTCTCGCCGCCATCGGTGGATTTCCAGACGCCGCCGCCGGCGGCGCCCATGTAATAAATATTGGGATTGCCGGGCACGCCGACGACGGTGGCGACGCGACCGCCGGCGAGAGCGGGGCCGATGTCCCGGAACTGCAGCGGCTCGGCATTCATCCCGCGGCCACGGAAGAACTGGGCGCCCGCGGGCGCGGCCAGCGCCAGCGCGACCACGGCCGCCGCGGCGGTTGCGAGAACAGACGAAGTGAGTTTCATCAGACTTCTCCTTACTGGTTGGCGGGGGCGGCGGCGGCCAGGAGGGCCGGGGCGCGTCCCAGGGAAACGGGATTGCCGGCGATCAGGGTGATGCCCTGATGGGCGACGGCCTGCTTGTTAAACGAGGCCACGTCCTGCGACAGCAGTTGGTTGTATTGGGTGAGGTAGTCCGCGAGTTTGGCGCGGTAGTTGGCCCAGTCATGCAGATCCTGCGGACGGGGCATCTGGTTGAAGGCGCCGGTGATGTTGCGGAAGATGCCGTTGAAGATCTGGGCAAAGCCGCCAATGGAGCCGTAGTCTTCGCGGGCGGGGGGAGAATTGAAGATGTCCTCGAGGGCGCTGACCTTTTTCTCCAGCGCCCTGGCCTCCGACAATTCGGCGGCGGCATCGCTGGGGCCGGCGGCGGGCTGCAGATTCTTCTGCAGGGCCGACAACTGCTGATGCAGGCTGTCGAGGCCGACGAGCATTTTGTTCATGGCGTCCACGTCCGGCTGCATGGCCTGACCCGCCTTGAGGGTGGCCTCGAGCGCGGCCAGGTTGACCTGGACACGGGGATCCTCGCGCAAGTTGACCCACTGGCTTTGCGCGGGCAGGCCGGGGACGGTGACGGTGACCTTGTATTTGCCGGGGAGGGCGCGCAGGCCGCCGCCGCGGGAGAAGAGGGCGAAGAAGCCGCCGCGGCCGCGGCGCGAGGGCGGATGCACCGGCGAAGGGTCGTAGGTGCCCGGCCATACGGCCTCGTTCAGGCCCTGGCGGCCGCTGCCTTGCAGCGTGGCGACGTGCGCGCCCTGGGCATCGGTGACGTCAATGGTGACCGGGCCGCGCGTGGACGAGGGGAGCGAGAAGCCGAACTGGGCGGCCATGGTCACCATCTGCTGCTCCTCGGGAGAAAGCGCCGGAGCGGCTTCGCCGCGAGAGGGGGCGTGGACGGCTTCGGCGAGGTTGTAGCGGATGACCGCGCCGTGGGGCGGCTGCGGGGCGTTGCGGGCCAGCGGATCGCGATTCAGTTGGCCCAGGCCGGCGCGCTGGTAGTTGATGGCGTCGAGCAGGGGGAAGAGCGTGAACGGCGCCGTGGCCACCTGGGAGTTCGTCATCTCTTCCCAGGGGGTGATGTCGTCCATGAGGTAGAGGCCGCGGCCGTGGGTGCCGACGATCAGGTCGTGCGTCGCCTTGTTGAACTTGAGATCGTAGGTGACCACGGTGGGGAAGCCGTCGTGGATCTGGGTCCAGGTGGCGCCGTCGTCGCTGGAGCGGTAGAGGCCGTAGTCGGTGCCCAGCACCAGCAGGCCCTTGTGGTTGGGATCCTCCCGCACCACGTGGGCGACGTAGTCATCGGGCAGGCCGGCATCAATTTCGGTCCAGGTCTTGCCGCTGTCATGCGTCTTGAAGACGTAGGGATGGCTGTCGTTCATTTCGTGGCGGTCGTAGGCGATGTAGGCGGTATTGGGATCGAAGGGCGAAACCTCCATCGCCTGGAACCGGCCCCAGGGCTTGAGGCCGCTGATGTTGTCACTGACCCGGCTCCAAGTCTTGCCGCCGTCATGGGTAACCTGGACTACGCCGTCATCGGTGCCCACCCAGATGGTGTTCTTGTCGGTGGGTGAGAGGGCAAACGAAAGAATGGTGTCGGCGGTTTCGGCGCCGGTCATATCGAGGTCCACCACGCCGCCCGACGGCTGCTGCTTGCTGCGGTCGTTGAGCGTCAGGTCGGGCGAGATGGCGGTCCAGGAATGGCCGCCGTTGATGGACTTGTACAGGCGATTGGCGCCCATGTAGACGGTGTTGGCGTCCTGGGCATCCACTTCGATGGGTGTGGTCCAGTTGAAGCGGGCGGGCATGTCGTAGACGTAGGCGCTTTCGCCCGAGGTGCCGTTGGGCATGGGCTTGATCGAGGTCGCAAGGCCGGTGTGCAGGTCGAGGCGCTGGGCGTCGCCTTCCTGGGATTCGACGTAGAGAATGTTGGGATCGCTGGGAGCGGGCACCTCGTACTCGCCGTCGCCGCCGGCCACGTCGCGCCAATTGTCAGGGCGGGCTTCGGCGCGCGAGGGGCCGCAGAAGCCATCGTTGTCCTGCAGGCCGACGCAGATGTGGTAGGGGGTGTCGCTGTCGAGGTGGACGGAATACTCCTCCTCGATCGGCAGGTTGGTGACGTGGATCCAGTTCTGACCGCCGTCGTGGGAGAAGTTGACGCCGCCGTCATCGCCTTCGATCATGCGGCTGGGATCGGTGGGATCGGTCCAGAGGGAGTGATGGTCGGAGTGCAGCGTCATGGCGGCGCGACGCGAGGTTTTGCCGCCATCGGCGGAGTAGGACATGGAGACCGAGAGGAAATAGATGTGATCGGGATTGTCGGGCATCACCTCGAAGCGGCTGAAGTAAAAGGGGCGGGAGTTGAGCTGGTAGTCGTCGCTGGCCATGGTCCAGTGGTCGCCGGCGTCATCGGAGCGCCAGAAGACGCCATGCTTGGCCTGGATTTCGGCGTAGAGGCGGTCAGGGGCGCTGGGGGCGAACTCGAGCGAGATGCGGCCATAGGGGCCCGCGGGCAGGCCGTTACCGCTGAGTTTTTTCCAGGTGCGGCCGCCGTCAATGGACTTATAGATGGCGCTATCGGGGCCGCCATCCTCCAGACCCCAAGGGTGGCGGACGGTCTGCCACATGGCGGCCACCAGCGTGCGGGGATTGCCGGGCTGCATGGCAAGGTCAATGGCGCCGGTGGAGTCATTGACAAAGAGCGTCTTCTGCCAGGTGGCGCCGCCATCGGTGGTGTGGAAGACGCCGCGTTCGTCGTTGGGGCCGAAGGCATGGCCGAGGACCGCGACCCAAACTTCGTTGGGGTCGTGGGGATTGATGACGATCTTGGAGATCTGGCCGGCGTGGTCGAAGTACTGCTTGCCGATCTCGGTGAAAGTCTGGCCGCCGTCGGGGGAGAAGAAGAGACCGTGGCCGTCAATCACGTCGTTGCGGACGTTGGATTCGCCGGTGCCCACCCAGAGGAGGTTGGGATTGGAGGGGGCGAGGGCCAGCGCCCCGATGCTCTCCGTCGTCTCGTGCTCGAAGATCGGCGTCCAACTGAAGCCGCCGTTGGTGGTCTTCCAGACGCCTCCGCCGGCGGCGCCTATGTAGTAGATACCGGGGCGGCCGGGGATGCCGACCACGCAGCAGACGCGACCGCCGCCTTCGGCGGGGCCCAGGGCGCGGAACTGCATGGGTTGAGCGGGACCGGTCTCGCGGCCGCGCCGCTGCCCCCAGGCCATACCCGCGGTTGCCAGGAACGCCAGCGTAAAGCCGGCAGTGAGACGGAAGCGGCTCACGGACATTAAGAAGGTTCTCCGTTTGCCACAGTATCACAGGGCGGCGCGTTTGCGCGCCGCCCTGTGATAGGGGAGTGGGGGCGGGGGGGGCGGGGGGCGGGGGGGGGGGGGGGGGGGGCGGGGGGGGGGGGGGGGGGGGGGGGGGGGGGGGGGGGGGGGGGGGGGGGGGGGGGGGGGGGGGGGGGGGGGGGGGGGGGGGGGGGGGGGGGGGGGGGGGGGGGGGGGGGGGG
>JBQCEU010000157.1:0-7128 GCA_051959955.1 Terriglobales bacterium
CCCATCCCGCTGGAGCTGTCGCTGGAGAAGCTGGCGCCGGGAACCTACACCTGCCAGGTGACGGTGCTCGATCCGGGGGCGCAGCAGGCGAACTTCTGGCGCGGCGAGATCACCATTCGCTGAGCGAGGCCAGCGAGCGCACCGGAAAGCGGTGGCCGAGAGCGCGCACCAGGCGGTCGTCGGCGGTGATTAGCATATCGTCGTGCGCTTGGGCCAGAAGCACGTAAAAGAGATCATACGTAGGACGGTTCCAGGCCAAAGCCTGACGGCACACTTCCCTTATCAACGCTCGCGTATCCAATACCGTGAAGTCCAACGCCTCGAGAAAATCAAACGCTTCGAGCATGCCCGATTCGTCAATCCTGCCGCGCCTCGCAGCGCTCGCCAGCGCGCTGGCCATTTCCGGCCAAAACAGATCCGGGACGAGTAGCTCGCACTCTCCGCGATTGTACTGCTCGAGCAAGCGGGTCGCGGCAGGATCGCTCTCATCTGGCAGGCACCATTTCACCGCCACGCTGGCGTCAAGTATCACGAATGCCGCCGGTCAGCTTCCTCACGCCCTTCCCGAATCAGATCCACGCCGGAGGGGCCGGGGCCTGGTTGCGGCGGGGTGCGCTGCTGCAAGCGCAGGAATGCCTCCCATGCCTTCTGCCGTCGGCGCAGATCGGCCGCTGTAGGCACATTCCTGCGCAGAATCTCGATCGTCTCCGCCGCAATCGAGCTGCGCTTCGCCTTGGCGCGGGCGCGCAGGGCGGCGTAGAGATCAGAGGGCACGTTCTCCACGTATAGGGTAGGCATAGGAACAGTCTAGCATTCCCCTAGGCGCTCCCGGCTTGCTCGCCGCGGTTACCCGGTGTAGTGTGGTGGCCATGAACTTGCGCTGCCTCAGCGCTTTGCCCGCCCTGCTGCTGTTCGCCGCCCTGCCGCTGGCGGCGCAATCGCCCGCCTCCCTGAAGGCGAAGCTCGACGCCATGGTGAAGGCCTACCCCGGCCATGTGGGGCTGTACGCCCGCAACCTGGCCTCCGGCGCCACCGTGGCCGAAGACGCCGACCGGCCGGTGCCGACCGCCTCGGTCATCAAAGTCACCTTGATGCTGCAGGCTTTCGAGCAGGTCAAGGCCGGCAGGCTGAAGCTGGACCAGCCGCTGACGCTGACCGCGGACACCCAGGTCGAGGGCAGCGGCATTCTGCGGGTGCTGACGCCGGGGCTGCGCCTCAGCTTGCGCGACACCATCGCACTGATGATGACGCTCAGCGACAACACCGCCACCAACATGGTGATTGACGCCGTCGGCCTCAAGCCCACCAACGCCATGCTGGCGCGCATGGGGATGAAGAGCACCTACTTTTACAAGAAGGTCTTCAAGCCCGCCGACGGGCCGCAGCCCGCCGACCAGAAACAGTTCGGCCTGGGCAAAACCACCGCGCGCGAGATGGCCGGGATTCTGGAGAGCATCCACCGTTGTGATCTGGGCGACCGCGATCTGTGCCGCCAGATGATCACCATCATGCGCAACCAGCAGTACCGCGCCATGCTGCCGCGCTATCTGGACAGCGCCGACGCCAGCGACGGCCTCTCGCCCATCGCCGACAAGATCGGCTCGCTCGACGAAGCCCGCAACGACGTGGCGCTGGTCTACAGCCAGAGCGGCCCGCTGGTGATCTCCATCTTCACCTACGACAACCCCGACCACTCCTGGACACCAGACAACAAGGCGGAGATCGAAATCGGCAAGCTGGCCCAGGCGATCGTCGCCGCCTGGTCGCCGCAGGGCCTGGCGCGCAATATCCCCAATCTGCTGGCACCGGCCGCCGCTTCCGCCAAACCCTGAAGTGGCTCCCAGCCAACTCTGCCTATAATGAGCTTCAGGAGCCCATGCCGAACCTCATCAAGACCTCGAACCCGGCGCTGAGCGCCAAGACCTTCAACCGGGACCTCGCCACCTCGGGCGAGGTCATGACGCTGCAGGGCACGGTCAATAAGACCGGCATCCTGATCTTCTGCGCCATCGCCGCCGCCGCCTGGACCTGGCATCTGGCGCTGACGCAGCCGGATGCGGTGCAGGCCTGGATGCTGATCGGGCTTTTCGCCGGGCTGGGACTGGCGTTCGCCACCATCTTCAAGAAGGAGTGGGCGCCGCTCACCGCGCCGCTATATGCGGTGTGCGAGGGGCTGGCGCTGGGCGGCATCTCGGCGGTTTACAACCAGGCCTACCATGGCATCGCGCTGCAGGCACTCGAGGCCACGCTGGGGGTGGCGGTGATCATGCTGCTGCTCTACACCTCGGGCACGCTGCGCGCCACGCCCAAGTTCGCCATGGGCGTGATGGCGGCCACCGGCGGCATCTTTCTCGTCTACCTGCTCGACATGGTCCTGGGCTTCTTCGGCACCCAGGTGCCGCTGCTCAACAGCTCGGGACCGGCGGGCATCCTGGTGAGCGTGGTCATCGTTATCGTCGCCGCGCTCAACCTGATCCTCGACTTCGGCTTCATTGAGACCGGCGTGCACGCCGGCGCCGCCAAGTACATGGAGTGGTACGGCGCCTTCGGCGTCATGGTGACGCTGGTGTGGATGTACATCGAGATCCTGCGCCTGCTGTCGAAGGCCAACAATCGCTAGGTGCCTGTCGGCCGGCTCGGCCGATCTCAGCGCGGCCGAGGGGGAGCCGACCGACGGGAGGCGTCGGGGCGCAGCCCCGGCAAAGTCAGGCTGTGCCTGTGGTGGGGCCACCTGGATTCGAACCAGGAACCAAGGGATTATGCGTCCGCTGCTCGGACCGTTGAGCTATGGCCCCGCAAGTGCCGCAAGGCCATTGTAGCGAATGCGCGGCGGGCGGCCGCGCCCCCCGCCGCCGCCAAGTTGGTATTCTGAAGGGATGGAGTGCAAGCTGGAGAGTGGGTATACGCCGCGCGGCGATCAGCCGGGGGCGATTGCCGCGCTGACCGGGGGGGTGGAGGCGGGCGAATCCGCCCAGGTGCTGCTGGGGGTGACGGGCAGCGGCAAGACCTACACCATGGCGCAGGTCATCGAGCGGATGAAGCGGCCGGCGCTGGTGCTGGCCCACAACAAGACGCTGGCCGCCCAGCTTTTTCACGAATTCCGCAGCTTTTTCCCCCAGAATGCGGTCGAGTACTTCGTCTCCTACTACGACTACTACCAGCCCGAGGCCTACGTCCCCGCCGCGGATCTGTATATCGAAAAGGAAGCCACGGTCAACGACGAGCTCGACAAGCTGCGGCTGTCGGCCACCCGCTCGCTGTTCGAGCGCCGCGACTGCGTGATTGTGGCCTCGGTTTCGTGCATCTACGGCCTGGGCTCGCCGGAGGCCTACTACGGCATGCTGCTGCTGGAGGTGGGTCAGGTCATCCGCCGTGAGCAGATCCTGCGCAAGCTGGTGGACATTCTGTACCAGCGCAACGACTACGACTTCCAGCGCGGCACCTTCCGCGTGCGCGGCGACGTCATCGAGGTCTTCCCCACCTATGACGACTACGCCTTCCGCATCGAGCTGTTCGGCAACCAGGTGGAGCGGCTGTCGCAGATTGACCCACTGCTCGGCCAGGTGCGCCAAACCTATCAGCGCCTGCCCATTTACCCGAAGTCGCACTACGTCATGAAGCCCGAGACCAAGGAGGAGGCCATCCGCTCCATCCTGGCGGAGCTGGGCGAGTGGAAGCCCAACCTGGAGTCGCAGGGCAAGCACGTGGAGGCGCAGCGGCTGGAGCAGCGCACCCGTTTTGACATTGAGATGATGCGCGAGATCGGCTACTGCCACGGCATCGAGAATTACTCACGCCACTTCACCGGCCGCATGCCCGGCCAGCCGCCGCCGACCCTGCTCGACTACCTGCCCAGCGACGCGCTCATCTTCATTGACGAAAGCCACCAGACGGTGCCGCAGTTGCGCGGCATGTACAACGGCGACCAGGCGCGCAAACACACGCTGGTCAACTACGGCTTCCGCCTGCCTTCGGCGCTCGACAATCGCCCGCTCAAGTTCGAGGAGTTCTACGAGCGCGTGGGCCAGGTGATCTACGTCTCGGCCACCCCCGGACCCTACGAGTTGCAGCAGACGCAGGGGCAGGTGGTCGAACAGGTGATCCGGCCCACCGGGCTGCTCGATCCGGCGGTCGAGGTGCGGCCCAGCCAGGGGCAGGTGGACGATCTGCTGGCCGAGATCCGCGCCCGCGCGGCGCGCAACGAGCGCGTGCTGGTCACCACGCTGACCAAGCGCATGGCCGAGGATCTGGCTGAGTACTACAGCGAGGTGGGCGTGAAGTGCCGCTATCTGCACAGCGAGGTGGAGACGCTGGAGCGGGTGAAGATTCTGCGCGACCTGCGCCGGGGCGACTTCGACGTGCTGATCGGCATCAACCTGCTGCGCGAGGGCCTGGACCTGCCCGAAGTCTCGCTGGTGGCCATCCTGGATGCCGACAAGGAGGGTTTCCTCCGTTCCTCCGGCTCGCTCATCCAGACCATGGGCCGGGCGGCGCGGCATCTGCACGGCCGGGCGTTGCTGTACGCTGACACCATGACCGGCTCCATGCAGCAGGCCATCGCCGAAACCGGACGCCGCCGGCGGGTGCAGGAGGAGTACAACCGCGAGCACGGCATCACCCCGCAGAGCGTGCTGCGGCCGCTCGACACCGCGCTGGTGGGCGTGGCCGAAGGCGATTACACCACGCCCCCGGTGGATGAGGCGCTGGACGAGTTTCCCAGCGAGGAGGCCCTGACCAAACACCTGCAGCAGCTCGAAGCCGAAATGCGCGCCGCCGCCAAGCAGTTCGAATTCGAGCGCGCCGCCCGGCTGCGCGACCGGCTGCGCGCGCTGCGCGAGCGCCAGATCGCCGTATGATGCCCTATCCCCTCACGCTCGCCGCCGTGCTGCGCCGCGCGCGGCAGTGGTTTCCCTCGACCGCAATCGTCGCCCGCGATCGCCGCACCACCTATGCCGGCCTGGAGCGACGGGCGCGCGGGTTGGCCGGGGCGCTTCTGGCGGCGGGCCTCCAGCCCGGCGACCGTGTGGCCACGCTGCTGTGGAACGACATGGCGCATCTCGAGGCCTATTTCGGCGTGCCGCTGGCGGGCGGCGTGGTCCATCCCTTCAACCTGCGCCAGAACGCGCGCCAGTGGGAGGAGATTCTGCGCCAGACCGGCGATCGCTTCGCCCTGGTGGACGAGAGCCTGATGCCGCGCTGGCAGGAAGTCGCCGCCCACCTGCGACCGCAACGCCTGATCGAGTGGCCCGACGACTACCAGGGCCCGCTGCCGGAGCGCGGCGAAGAAGACGGCGCCGCCATGGGCTTCACTTCCGGCACCACGGGCGCGCCCAAGGGCGTGCTCTACAGCCATCGCGCCCTGGTGCTGCATGCCCTGGCCACTTCCCTGCCCGATGCCCTCTGCCTGCGCGCCTGCGACTGCGTCCTCCCGCTGGTGCCCATGTTCCACGCCAACGCCTGGGGCATCCCGTATTCGGCGGCGCTGGTCGGCTGCCGCCAGGTGCTCGCCGGCGACGCCTTCCACGCCGAAAACGTGCTCGACTTGTTGGCGAGCGAGCAAGTCACGCGCAGCGCCGGCGTGCCGGTGATCTGGCAGGGCATCTTGGATGCGCTGGAGCGTGAGCCGGGACGCTGGCGGCTGCACCCCGAGCTGCGGGTGAACCTGGGCGGAGCGCCCGCGCCGGCGGCGCTGTTCGAGCGCTTCGACCGTCACGGCATCGCCGTGAACATGGGTTGGGGGATGACCGAGATGACGCCAGTGGGCGCCATGAACCCGCTGCTTGCGCCCGACGGCGCCCCCGACTTTTCCCAGCGCCGCACCCGCCAGGGGCGGCCGCTGCCGCTGGTGGAAGCCCGCACCGCTCCGGATGGCGAGTTGGAAGTTCGCGGCCCCTGGGTGGCGGAGGCCTACTGGGCGGGGCAATCGCCCGAGAGCTGGACCGGCGACGGCTGGTTTCGCACCGGCGACGTAGTCGAATTCGACGCCCAGGGCCTGATGGCCATTGTGGATCGCAACAAGGACCTGATCCGCAGCGGCGGCGAGTGGATCAGCTCGGTGGCGCTGGAGAACGCGCTCGCCTGCCACCCCGGCATCCGGGAAGCGGCGGTGATTGCCCAGCCCCATCCCAAGTGGCAGGAGCGGCCGCTGGCGCTGGTGGTGCTGCGCGACGGCGCCGCCGCCGACGCGGCCGACTGGCGCCGCCACCTCGAAGCCAGTTTCCCCAAATGGCAGTGCCCGGACGAATTTCGCGTGCTGGAGGCCCTGCCGCGCACCGCCACCGGGAAAATAGACAAGCAGGCGCTCCGCGCCGGACAGGTGACAAAAAACAATGCCCAAGCACAATGAACCGGCTGCCCTTCGCCAACACGTCGCCGCCCTGCTGCGCGGCGGCAGCGCCCACGCCACCCTGCCACAGGCCCTGCAGGGCCTGACCGCGGCCGCGGCCGCCAAAAAGCCGCGGCGCGCCCCCTACACTGCCTGGCAGTTACTCGAGCACATTCGCATCGCCCAGTGGGACATCCTCGAGTTCAGCCGCGATCCGAACCACGTTTCGCCGCCCTGGCCCTCCGGCTACTGGCCGGCCACCGCGGCGCCGCCTTCGGCCGCCGCCTTGCGCCGCAGCCGCACCACCGTGCTGGCGGATCTGGAGGCCATGATCGCGCTCGTCCTCGACCCCCAGCGTGATCTGCTGGCGCCGCTGCCGCACGCCCCCGACAAGACGCTGCTGCGCGAGGCGCTGCTGCTCGCCGATCACAACGCCTACCACGCCGGCCAACTGGTGCTGGCGCGCAAGCTGGCGGGCGACTGGAAGTCTTAGTTCTTGTACCTGCGCTGCCAAGCGGCGGCCGCAGCCGCCAGACCGCGATCAAAGCAGCAGAACCGTACTTCTTCAGGCGCCGCTTCCCGCGTCAAATCGACATAGCACGCCAAGTGCAGGCTGTCGCAGCCGCGCAGCCCAAACTCCTCCGCCAGCCGGCCGGCCGCCCGGCACCGGTCCTCGCCGACTTCCATTCTCGTCAAGCTGCGCCAGTCCAGGTCGAAGCTCAGTCGTGCCGTTTCCAATTCGGCTTTGCTTATGCGCCGCGACCGCGCCAGGGCCGCAAGCGCCGCCCGCGCCTCGGCATAGC
>JBQCEU010000158.1:0-2550 GCA_051959955.1 Terriglobales bacterium
GACTACAGCATGAAGCACCTGTTCATCGCCCCGGCCGAGCAGAAGAACATCAGCATCGAGCATTACCTGGCCGGCCACATGATCTACATCCGCACGCAGCCGCGGCAGAAGCTGCACACGGACTTCACCAACTTTGTCCACAGCCTGGCCGGCGTGCAGTAGAGCGCGGGGTCAGCGACTAAGCAAGGGCGGCGCCGCGGCGCCGCCCTCTTTTTTTTACCAGATGCTGACGCGCTGGTCGGGCGGGCGCCACATGGGGTCGCCCTGCTTGACGCCAAAGGCCTGGTAGAAAGCCGGAATGTTCGACAAGGGACCGTTGACGCGGTACTTGGAGGGGGCGTGCACGTCGTTGAGCAGTTGGTTGCGCAGGCTCTGCCGGCGTTCCTGCTCCAGCCAGCCGAGGGTGTAGCCGAGGAAGAAGCGCTGCACCGGGGTGAAGCCGTCCACCGGCTTGCCGGCTTTGTATTCGGCGGTCTGCTCGAAGGCGTCGAGGCCGATCAGGATGCCGCCGTAGTCGGCGATGTTCTCGCCGAGCGTGGCCTGGCCGTTGATGTGCAGGCCGGGGATGGGTTCGTAGGCGTCGAATTCCTTCGCCATCATCGCCGCGCGCTGCTGAAAACGTTCGGCGTCCTGCTTCGTCCACCAGTCCTTGAGGTTGCCGTGGGCGTCGAATTGGCGGCCCTGATCGTCGAAGCCGTGGGTGATCTCGTGGCCGATGGTGGAGGCGCCCACGTATCCATAGACGATGGCGTCGTCGAGCTGATCGTCGGGCACGCCGGGGACCACGAACATGGCCGCGGGCAGCACGATCTCATTGTTGGAGGGGTTGTAGTAGGCGTTGTATGTCTGCGGGGTCATGTCCCACTCGCTGCGGTCCACCGGCTTGCCGAACTTGGAGAGCATGTCGCGGAACCGCCACTGGGCGGCGCTCATCATGTTGGCGGCGTAGGACTGGCGGGCGATGGTGAGGGTCGAGTAGTCCTTCCACTTGTCGGGATAGGCGACCTTGGGGGTGACCGCGGCCAGCTTGGCCATCGCCTGCTGCTTGGTGGCCGGGCTCATCCAGTCGAGGTTCTGCATGCGGTTGTGGAAAGCGGTGCGGATGGCCTCGACCAGCGCGGTGTAGCGCTGTTTGGTGGCGGGGGGCACGTAGGTGTGCACGTACTCTCGGCCCAGCACCATGCCCAGGGCGCGGTTCTCGGCGTTGAGGGCGCGCTTCCACAGCGGCTGCTCCTCCTGCTGGCCGCGCAGCACGGTGTTATAGAAGTGGAAATGCTCGGCCCGGTACTTATCGACCAGATATGGGGCGAAGGCGGCCATGAGATGCAGCCGCAGGTAGTCGCGCAGCACCGGCACCGGCGCCTGCCGCAAGGCGCGGTTGAGGGCCACGAAGAACTCCGGCTGGCCGACGATGACGGTCTGCGCCGGGAGCTGGAAGCTCTGCAACTGATGCCGCCAGGAGATCTGAGGCGAGTAGCTGGCGCTCAGCGCCTCGGGCGTCATGGGGTTGTCATTCTTGTAGGGATCGTTGAGTTCGGCCAGGGTGCGCGAGGCCTGGGCCAGGGCGGTTTCCAGCTTCATCACCGCCGACGCTTCGGCGCCGGCCGCGGCGGGCGCATCGCCCAGCTCCTGCAAGACCCGGCCCATGTGGTCCACATACTCGCCGCGGATCTTCTTCACCCCGGCTTCGGGGTTGAAGTACATGTCGCGGTTGCCCAGCCCCAGGCCGCCCTGGGAGAGGTGGACGCTCATGCGGTCGCTGTTTTTCTCGTCCTGGGAAACATCCAGGCCGTAGAAGGCACCGACGCCGATCGGCCGCAGCGCCGCGGCCAGGTTGAGCGCGTCGTCGGCGGTGCGGATGGCGGCAATCTGTTTGAGGTAGGGAGCGAGCGGCGCGAGGCCGAGCTGGTTGGCGTGGGCGGTGTCGGTGGCCATGGCCCAGAAGTCGCCGATCTTCTGCGCATCACTGCCCTTGACGGACTGGGTGGCGGCGGCATCCCGTTCACTGATGGCGCGCAGCCGGGCGTAGATCTCGTCCTGCACCTCGTTGCCGATGCCCCAGCTCGATTCGCTGGCGGGGATGGGATGTTTCTGCAGCCAGCCGCCGTTGGCGTAGGTGAAGAAGTCCTGGCCAGGGCTGACGGCAGTGTCCAGGTCGGCGCGGAGGGGGTCGGGGGCGGACTTGGCCGGAGCCGTGGCTTGATGGCAGCCCGCCAGGCCCAGGCCGGCGGTGAGCAGGAGAACGCAGCTCAGCTTGTGCATGCCGGAAAACGTAGCATAAATTGGCGCGGGGGCCCTGGCCGGCTGCGCCGGCCACCCCGCTTTTCCCACACTTCCAGTGTTGCCGGGCTGGGGCCCCTCCGCCCCAGCCCGGCGCAACCCGAGGGCCGGGCGGGGCGTCGCGCGGGGGGCGGCGGCGGTGCTGGTGCAATGGGCGGGCGGCGGGCTGGATGTCGTCCTGCTGGCGCCCATCCCCATGCAGATGCTCCACCTCGCCACCGCCGACCTGCTCTGGATCCTGCTGCTACTGTTCACCGCCGCCACCTTGGC
>JBQCEU010000159.1:0-20874 GCA_051959955.1 Terriglobales bacterium
AAAGGACCATGAGGCGCCGGCCGTCGGGCGACACCGCGATGCCGTCGGAGAGCACGTAGCCGTCCCACAGTTGCCGCGGCGTGCCACCGCTGCTGGGCACGATCCACAGCCGCTGTTCGGTCTGCTGGTCGGCGTAGCCGAACACGTATTGCTGGCCGCCATCCACCAGGGCGGAGGCGCCGATGGCGGAGGCGCCGGGAGGCAGCGTGACCAGTGGCCGGATGCCGCTGCCGTCGGCGTTGGCGTGATAGGGAAGCCAAGTGCCATTGGCGCTGGAAGGAGTGCCGGTAAAGATCAGCCCGCCGTCGGGCGTCACCAAGGGGCGATAGAGCAGTTCCGGCGCCCCGGCGGAAGTGAGCTGGCGGGCATGGCTGCCGTCGGCATCTTCGATCCAGATCTGGCTGGTGGTGCCCTGGGTGCGGGTGGTGACCAGCCGCCCCGCCGGCGTCCAGGTAATGCCGTTGGCGCCCTCCAGGTTGGCCCCGCCGCCGGGCACTTGCACGAACTCCGAGCCAGCCTTGGGCTGCACCCACACGGAAGCCTGCGGCACGCCATGCACCAGCACCAAATCGCCGCTGCGCGCCATGCTGGCGCCGCCGTACCCCTGCAAGTCATTGGTCAGCCGCGTCAGCCGCCCGCCGGGGTAGCTCATCTCCCAGGCTTGCGGAATGGCGGCGTCGGGGATGCTGGCGGTGAACACCAGCCCGCTGCCATCGGGCAGCCAGTTCAGATCCATTCCCGGGAAGTTGACCCCGGGGCCGATGGTTTGCACCTGCCCATCGGAGGTCTGAATCACTTGCACATGCATGGCGCCGGTGGTGGGTCCGAGCAGCAGCGCGATGCCTTTGCCGTCGGGTGACCAGGCGGGCGCGTGAAAATCAGGCAGGCCGCCATTGTTCCAGCAGTTGGAGACGAAGCCGCCGTCCGTCGCCGTGGCCAGCACCCGGGTCTGTGCGCCGCCGGGATCGGCAAGGACCAGTTTCTTCACCGCCAGGATGTAGGCAATGTGGCTGCCGTCGGGCGAGAAGCCGGCGCCGGAACAAACATTGTCGGGCACGATGGTGCGCACATCCCCGCCCAGCACCGGCACCGCCTTCAGGGTGTGGTTCTGCAGGAAGTAGACCATGCCGCCGTCGGGGGAAAACGAAGGCGAGCGGCAGCAGCCGTCGCTGGGCGGCACAATCTGCACATCACTGCTGCTGGAAATCGCCAGCAGGTGCAGCGAGGTGCCCTGCGGGGTGGAGTCCACGTGGGCGAGGAACTTGCCGTCGGGCGAGATCACGGCGTCATGGACTTGCCCGCTGTAGGTGAGCTGGCGAAACTGCAGGCTGGGCGCCGCCGCTGGGCCGCGCCGCAGCCACCAGAGTGCACCCGCCGCCAAAATCGCCACCCCGGCCACCACGGGCCAAAGCCATGCGGCGGCTCGCCGCTTCGCCACTGGCGCGGCCGCCGGTAGCGCCGCCGCCGAGGAAGTCGGTCCCGCGGAGGAGTTGGGCGCCTGCAAGCGCCGCAGACCCGCCCGCAAATCGGCCGCCGTCTGCAGCCGCAGATCGGGGTCTTTTTCCAGGCATTCGGCAATCAGATTGTCGAGCTTGGCCGGCAAGGCCGGCTGCAGCGAGCTGGGCGGCGGCGGCGCAAAGGTTAGGATGGCGGCGCTCAGGTCGGCCGAGGTGCGGCCGCGGAAGGGCGGCTGGCCGCCCGCCATCTCGTACAACACCACGCCCGCGCTGAAGAGGTCGCTGCGGGCGTCGGTGGGTTCGCCGCGCGCCTGCTCGGGCGACATGTAGGCCCAGGTGCCCAGCGTCGTGCCTGGCGAGGTCAGCGGCGCCGCCCCCGGGGAGGTGATGGTGTCGGCGCCGGCGGCGGCTTCCTGGGCGAACTGCGCCAGGCCGAAGTCGAGCACCTTGACGCTGCCGCGCGGGGTGATGAAGATGTTGGCCGGCTTCAGATCGCGGTGCAGAATGCCTTTGGCGTGCGCCGCCTGCAAGGCATCGGCGATCTCCGCTCCCCACTGCGCCAACTGGGGCATGGGCACCGGGCCGCGCTGCAGGCGATGGAACAGGGTCTCGCCCTCCAGCAGCTCCAGCACGAGGTAGGGCCGTCCGTGGTCCTCGCCGATCTCATGCAGGGTGCAGATGTGGGGATGGTTGAGCGAGCCGATGGCCTGCGCTTCGCGCTGGAAGCGCTCGCGCGCCAGCGGGCTGGCGGCCTCGGGCAGGAACTTGATGGCCACGTAGCGGTTCAGCCGCGTGTCGCGCGCCTTGAACACCTCGCCCATGCCGCCCGCGCCCAGCGGTTCGAGCAGCTCGAAGGGGCCGATCTGGCGAAGAGCAGTCATCCCTAGTGTCCGGCTCCCAAGCCGGTAGCCACCACCGCGTCGCTGTTGGGCGAACCGCGGCTCACCGCCAGCCGCCCGTCGGGGGAAAAGGCGAAGGTGGGAATGCTGAGGTCGTCGAAGTGGGTAAGCGGATCAGGCTTGCTCCCGGCCAGCGGGAAAGCCCACAAATTGTCGCTGCTTCCCTGGCGATGCACGTACACGATGGCGCGTCCGTCCGGGGTGAAGCCACAGGGACACCGTGCCTGCGTCAGGGCCGCCGCGATCGGCTTCAACTTGGGTGCGCTCCCCTGCAAGTCCACCAGATCGGTCTCTGCCGTGTTGCCCAGGCGGCGCCGCATGAGCAGCCGCTCCCCGTCGGGCGAAGCCGCCAGCGAGGCGGCGAAGACAAAGTCAGGAAGGAGTTGGTGGGCATCGCTGCCGTCGGCGTTGGCGATCCATAGATGCTGATCAGTGTTTTTCTCGATCTGCAAGTAGACGATCTGCTTGCCACCGTGGACCAGCACCAGGCCGCCGCTGGCGATCTGGCCGGGTTGCAGTTGCAGCAGCGGCCGCAGGCCCGATCCGTCGCCGTGGACGCTATAGAGGTTCCATTGGCCGTTGACGCCGTCGTTGCTGCCAGTGAATAAAATTTGTCCATTCGGCCCGACCACCGGGTGCTGCATCAGCGCCGGCGCTCCGGGGATGGCGAGCGCATGGGCATTGCCGCCTTGGGCGTCCTGACTCCAGATTTGCGACTGAGCGCCGAAGGCGCGCACCGAGAGCAGGTCTCCTCCCGTGGTCCAGGCCAGTCCGTGTTGGCCGTCGTGGCTGGCGCCGCCGCCGGGCAACTCCTGAAAGGCGCCTCCCGGTTTCGATTGCACCCAAACCGAGGCCTGCGGTGCGGCATGTACCAGGCTCAGCGTGCCATTGGCGGCCAGACTGGCGCCCATGTAGCCCTGCAGGTCGTTGGTCAACCGCGTCATGTACCCGCCGGGGTAGCTGGTCTCCCACAGTTGCGGCGGGTCGGAGTCGGGGATGGTGGCGGTGAAGACCAGGCCACTGCCGTCGGGCAGCCAGTTCAGGTCCTCACCCGGCGATTGCAGCGCCGGGCCGAAATTGCGGATGCTGCCGTCGCTGGTGCTGACCACCTGCGCCCGCATGTCCCCCGTCGCCGGACCCAGCAGCGTGGCAATCAGCTTCCCATCCAGCGACCAGGCGGGGGCGTGGTAGGCATTGGGACCGTTGTTCCAGCAGGCGGAGACGAAGCCGCCGCTCGCCTGCTCGGTGGCCAGCAGATGCGCTTGCGAGCCGTCGGGCCGCGCCACCATAAGCTTGCCGATATCGCTCATGAAGGCGAGCTGGGTGCCGTCGGGAGAGAATCCAGCGCCGCTGCATGCCCTGCCGGCGATGGTGGTGACCGCGCCGCCCAGCACCGGCACCGATTTCAATTGATAGTCCTGCAGGAAATAGACCAGGCCGGCATCGGGCGAAAACGAAGGCGACTGGCAGCAGCCATTGCCGGGCGGCACAATCTGCACGTCGCTGCGGCTCGCGATCGAAAGCAGGTGGAGCGAGGTCCCCTCAGGCGTCGCATCCACATGCGCCAGGAACTTGCCGTCGGGCGAGAGCACAGCGTCGGTGACGTGGCCGCTGTAGGTGAGCTGGTGGAATTGCAGTACCGGCGGCGGCGCGGGTCCACGCCGCAAATACCAGAAGACGCCGGCGGCGAGCAGCACCACCCCCGCGACCGCGGGCCACAACCAGCCGGGCAGGCCACGCTTCGCCACCGCGGGCGCAGCCGGCACCGCGGCTGCCGATGAGGATGGCCCCGCGGTCGAAGCGGGCGCCTGCAGGCGTTTCAGCCCCACCCGCAAATCCGCCGCCGACTGGAACCGCAGATCGGGATCCTTCTCCAGACACTGCGCGATCACGTCATCGAGCTTGGCCGGCACCGCCGGTTGCAGCGAGCTGGGCGGCGGCGGCGCCAGCATCAAAATGGCCGCGGTCAAATCGGCCGAGGTGCGGCCGCGGAACGGCGCCTGCCCGCCCGCCATTTCGTACAGCACCACGCCCGCACTGAAGATGTCGCTGCGCGCGTCGGTGGGCTCGCCGCGCGCCTGCTCGGGCGACATGTAGGCCCAGGTGCCGAGCGTCGTCCCCGCCTGGGTGAGCGGCGCCGCACCCGGCGAGGTCATGGTCTCGGCGCCGGCGACCGTGGCCTCCTGGGCGAACTGCGCCAGGCCGAAGTCGAGCACCTTCACCGTGCCGCGCTGGGTGATGAAAACGTTGGCCGGCTTGAGGTCGCGGTGCAGAATGCCGCGCGCGTGCGCGGTCTGCAGCGCATCGGCGATTTCGGCGCCCCACTGCGCCAACTGCGGCATGGGCACGGCGCCGCGCTGCAAACGATGGAAGAGAGTTTCACCCTCGAGCAGCTCCATCACCAGATAAGGCTGGCCGTCCTGTTCACCGGCTTCATACAAGGTGCAGATGTTGGGATGGTTGAGCGCCGCAATCGCCTGCGCTTCGCGGTGGAAGCGCTCCCGCGCCAGCGGGCTGGCCGCCTCGGGCAGGAACTTGATCGCCACCAGCCGGTTCAGCCGCGTGTCGCGCGCCTTGAAGACCTCGCCCATGCCCCCGGCGCCGATCGGCTCCAGGATCTCGAATGCTCCCACCTGTTTCATAGTTTGGGTTTCCCGGTGCTGGCCAGCCCGGTGGCGATTACCACGTCGCTGTTGTCGGAGCCACGGCTGATCGCCAGCCGGCCGTCGGGCGCAAAGGCGTAGTTGGCGATGGCCAAATCGGTGAAATGGGTCATGGGATAGAAGGCTGCCCCGTCCAGCGGCATGGCCCAGATGTTGCTCACCCCGCCGACCGTTCCGATGGTGGTCAGAATTTTGGCGTCGGGGGTGAGGAGGAACGGGCCGCTGGCGTTGGTGACCGCGGGAATGGAGCGGTA
This sequence comes from Terriglobales bacterium, assembly GCA_051959955.1. Taxonomy (GTDB): domain Bacteria; phylum Acidobacteriota; class Terriglobia; order Terriglobales; family SCQP01; genus SCQP01. Next base: position 5,274 of record JBQCEU010000159.1, read on the forward strand.
GGGGCGGGGGTGATAGATCTTCGGAGCGCCGCCTTTCAGGAAGAACTCCGCCACCGTGCCCACGCTGTGGTCGGCGCTCATATCGGCGTAGCCGAGCACGCTCTCGCCGCCCGGCATGCCGAGCACGAAATCGGTATAGATCCCTACGGTGGAGATCTGCCGTGGTTGGCCCCCCGCCAGGGGAACCACCGCCAGGGTTTGGCTGTATACCTTGGCGGTGCTGGGGCTCTCGAGGATGAACGCCACCACGGTTCCGTTCTGCACCAGCGCCGGGATGCTTGCGTTGATGCCCGGCATCAGCTTGGTCAGTCCGCTGCCGTCGGCATTCATGCGGTAGAGGTTGTCGCTGTCGTCTCCAAATACAATCTGCCCGTTGGGGGCGACCAGGGGGCTGTAAACCAGCGACGGCAGATCGGCCACCACCAACTGATGCGGCGGCGTGCTGCCGCCTTCGATCCAAAACTGCGGCCGCCCGCCCGGAGCCCGCACGCTCAGGAGATCGCCCTGCGGCGTCCAGGTCAGCCCAAAGCCTCCGTCCACGCTGCTGCCGCCGCCGGGAAGCGGCTGGAAGGGCCCGCCGGGTTTCGCCTGCGTCCACACCGAGTACTGCGGGTTGGAGTGGATCATGGCTACTTCGCCGCCCGCCTGGGCGGCGACGCTCACCCGCGCATAGCCCTGCACGTCGTGGGTTATCGGCACCAGCTTCCCGCCGGGCTGGGTCATCTCGTACACCTGCGGGGTGGTGGCGGGCGCCAATCGGGCGGTAAACAACACCCCGCTGCTGTCGGGCAGCCAGGCCAGCGACGAAGGTGGAGGTTCCAACTGCGGGCCGAGACGGGCGGCCTTGCCGTCGTGGGCGTTCACCAGCACCAGGCTGCCGGGGTCGTTCGGACCAAACCGCACCGCGGCGATCCAGTTGCCGTCGGGCGACCAGGCAGGCGCCGCCGGCGCGCTGCCGCCGCCCCAGCAGTTGTCGGCCGAATAGCCGTTGGGCGCGGGGCTGTTGAGCATGTGCGCACCGCTGCCGTCGGAGTGCGCCACCATCAGCATGTCGCCGGGAATGGCGCGGGCAATGTAGGCGAACTGGCTGCCGTCGGGAGAAAAGCTGGCCGAGCTGCACAGGTCACTGGCGATGGTCCGTACTGCGCCGCCCAATATCGGCATGGCCTCCAGCACACGGTTCTCTAGGAAGTAGATCGAGCTGCCGTCGGGCGTGAACTCAGGCGAGGAACAGCAGCCCGGCGCCGGCGGACGAATCTCGGTATCGCTGCCGTTGATCACCGACAGCAGATGCAGCGACGCTCCCTTCGCCCCGGCATTCACGTAAGCCAGGAACTTGCCGTCGGGCGAAATCGCGGCATCCCGCACCAGGCCGGTGAAGGTGAGTTGGCGGAGCGCGAGCGTGGGCGTGGCGGCCGGCGTCGCCGCATTTCCGCGCCAGCGCCAGTAGCCCCAAGCCGCCACCGCCACGATCACCAGCGCCGTCGCCGTCCACACCCAGCCGCGGCGCGGCGGAGCCGGGACCACCGCCGCCACCGAGGCCGCCGAGCTGCTCTCCCGCTTCAGCCGCTTCAACTCCGCCCGCAAATCGGCCGCCGACTGATAGCGCAGCCCGGGGTCCTTCTCCAGGCAGCGGCCGGTCACCTGCTCCAGCATGGGTGGCGTGTCCGGCCGCACGCTGCTGATCTTCGGCGGCTGCTCCTTCAAAATCGCTGCCGTCACCTCGGCCGCGCTGGCGGCGGGAAATGCCGGCCGGCCGCTGGCCATCTCGTACAGCACCGACCCGAAGCTGAACAGGTCACTGCGGGCGTCCAGCGCCTCGCCCCGCGCCTGCTCGGGCGACATATAGGGGATCGTGCCCAGCGTCATGCCCGGCGAGGTCAGCGTCTTGTCGTCGGGAGCGGCGCCGTCGCTATCCAACCGCGCCAAACCAAAGTCCAGGACTTTGACGTGCCCGTCGCTGGTGATCCACAGGTTGTCGGGCTTCAGGTCGCGATGCAGCACCCCTTTGCGGTGCGCGGCGTCGAGGGCTTCGGCGATCTCCAGCCCCCATTCAATCGTCTGCTCGGGCGCCACCGCACCGTGTCGCAGCCGCTGTTTGAGGGTTTCGCCCTCGAGCAGTTCCAGCACCAGGTAGGGACGCCCCTCCTGCTCGCCGATCTCATACAAGGAGCAGATATGGGCGTGGTTCAGCGCGGCGATGGCCTGGGCCTCGCGCTGAAAGCGTTCGCGGGCGGTGTCGCTGGCGGCTTCGGGCAAAAACTTGATGGCTACGAAGCGGTTCAGGCGCGTATCGCGCGCCCTAAATACTTCGCCCATGCCGCCGGCGCCCAGGCGCTCCAGCAACTCAAATGGGCCGACTGCACGCGGCTGGTTCATAGGAATGGCGCTAGATGGTGGAATCTTACTGCACCGCGAGGGGCGCGTGCCATAATTTTGCTGAGGAAACCCTATCATGCTCCGCTCGTCCTGGATAGCCGATCGCACCCGCCGGCAGGCCGCCGCCTCGACCGATGTCATGACCCAGATGCATTTCGCCCGCCGCGGGGTGGTGACCGAGGAAATGGAGTACGTGGCGCAGCGGGAAAAGCTCAGCGGTGAGTTGATCCGCGACGAGGTGGCGGCAGGGCGGCTGATCATCCCCGCCAACATCCGCCACCCCGAACTGGAGCCCATGGCCATTGGCGTGGCCTCGCGCTGCAAGATCAACGCCAACATCGGCAACTCCTCGGTTACCAGCGACCGTGAGGGGGAGTTGGAGAAGCTCCACGTGGCGGTGCATTACGGCGCCGACACCGTCATGGATCTCTCCACCGGCGGCGACATCCCCATGATCCGCGAAGCCATCCTGCGCCGCTCGCCAGTGCCCATCGGCACCGTGCCGGTGTACGAGGCCCTGACCAAGGTCCGCCGCATCCGCGACCTGACGCCGGCGCTGCTGCTGGAGACGATCGAGAGCCAGGCCGAACAGGGCGTGGATTACATGACCATCCATGCCGGCATCCTGCGCGAATACCTGCCGCTGACCAAACACCGCATCACCGGCATCGTCAGCCGCGGCGGCGCCATTCTGGCCGAGTGGATGGTGGAGAACAACGCCGAAAACCCGCTCTACACGCATTTCGACGCCATCTGCAAAATCTTCCGCAAGTACGATGTCTCGTTTTCACTCGGCGACAGCCTGCGGCCGGGATCGCTCCACGACGCCAGCGACGAAGCCCAGTTCGCCGAACTGAAGACGCTGGGCGAACTGACGCAGCAGGCCTGGGCGCAGGAGTGCCAGGTGATGATCGAAGGCCCCGGCCACATTCCCATGGACCAGATCCAGATGCAGGTGGAGAAGGAGGTCGAGCTCTGCCACGGCGCGCCCTTCTACACCCTGGGACCGCTGGTCACCGACTTCGCCCCCGGCTACGACCACATCACCAGCGCCATCGGGGCGGCCATGATCGGCTGGCACGGCGCCGCCATGCTCTGCTACGTCACCCCCAAGGAGCACCTGGGGCTGCCCAACGCCGAAGACGTGAAGCAGGGTCTGCTGGCCTATCGCATCGCCGCCCACGCCGCCGACATCGCCCGCCATCGTCCCGGCGCCCGCGACCGCGACGACGAGCTGTCCCGGGCCCGCAAGGCCTTCGACTGGCGCCGGCAGTTCGCCCTGGCGCTCGATCCCGAAACCGCCCAGGCCATGCACGACGAAACCCTGCCGCAGGCCGGCTACAAGGACGCCCACTTCTGCTCCATGTGCGGCCCGCAGCACTGCTCCATGGCCCACGGCGCGGTGGATGAATACGTGACCCAGGCATGAACGAACGCGCCCTCAACGCCGAGCAGTTGCGCCTGCGCGAAGAGTTCAACCAATGGGCGGCGCGGGGCAAGGGCGAGTCCATGGCCCGCCACCATCGCGCCATTGCGGAGAAGTTATTCGCCCGCATGGGCCTGGCCGCCGGCGATCGCGTGCTCGATCTCGGTTGCGGCTCCGGTTGGGCCACGCGCCTCGCCGCCGCCCCGGTGGGTCCGCGCGGCCTGGCAGTGGGCGTGGATGTCTCCGACGCCATGATCCGCGAGGCCATGGAGCATCCTCAGCCGCTGCGCAACGTGCGTTACCTGAGCGCGCCGGCCGAAAATATTCCCTGGTCCAACGATTTCTTCAGCCACATATTCAGCATCGAGAGCTTCTACTACTATCCCGACTCCCGCGCCGTGCTCGACGAGCTGCGCCGCGTGCTCGCCCCCGGCGGCCGGCTCTTCCTATTGATGTGCCTGTATACCGGCAACCCCAACGCCGCGAAGTGGGTGGAGAAGCTGACCGTGCCGGTGCATCTGCGCTCGTCCGCCGAGTGGCGCGTGCTGCTGGAGCAAGCCGGCTGGAGCGAGGTCGCCAGCGAGGAATTTACCCCGCCGGCGGGAACCGAAGACGAACACGCCTGGGCGCTGCTGGTCACCGCCCGCAAGGGCTGAAGCCGGCGCCGGCTTTGACAGGTCCGCGGTATGGTCATACCGTGCTGAAACCGTGGCGCGCCTGGACCGGCTGGCGCGCGAGTGGAAGCTGTCGCGTTCCGCGGTGCTGCGCAAGCTCATCCGCGAACGCGAGCCGGAGGAAGCATCCGGGCCCGACCCGCGCCTGGCGGCGCTGAAGCGCTTGCAAGCCTCTACCCAGCGCTTGACGCCTGCGGCGATCCGCAAATGGAAGCAGGACATCCGAGCGGAGCGCATCGCGCAGACCGGGAGGATCGAAAAGCGCTGGCGGCAAGCTGGACCTCGCAGCTTGAGCGCCAAATCGAGATGACCATACATCTCGACACCAACTTCCTGGTCGGCATGGGTAAGGTCGCAACCCCGCCTGCCCGGCTGCTGGAGCAGTGGCTGATGCAGGGCCGCTCCCTGGCGACCAGCATCGTGGCCTGGAGCGAATACCTGTGCGGACCAGTGGCGGATGATCAGCGCGCCGCTGCGCGCCGCATCGTCGGCCCCGCGCTGCCGTTTACCGAAGCGGATGCAGAGCTTGCGGCCGGGCTGTTCAACCGTTCCGGCCGCCGGCGCGGTTCGCTGCTCGATTGCCAGATCGCCGCGGTCGCCATCCGCTGCGGCGCGGCTCTGGCCACGGTTAATCCCGCCGACTTCGCCCGTTTCACCTCCGCCGGGCTGGTGCTGGCCGTTCGGCCGTGAGAGACTACGCAGGAAAGCGTATGCCAAAGTTCTGCGTTCTGCTCCTGCTGGCCGCCGCCGTCGCGGTCTCTGCCTGCGCCCATCAGTCGCCCGCCCCGGCGCCGCCGGCCGCTGCCGCCTCCGCCGCACCGCTGTCCGCCGCCGCCGCGCCCGACCCTGACGCCGCCCGCATGCCCGCCGGCCCCGGCAAGGCGCTGACGGTGCGCGCTTGCAGCGACTGCCACAGTCTGGCGCGCGTGGTGGCCCAGCACCAGACGCGGGCGCAGTGGCAGGATACGCTCAGCGCCATGGAGGACAACGGCCTGTCGGTGACCCCGGAAGAGCTGAAAACCATCCTCGGCTACCTGTCCCAGCATTACGGTCCGTCGCATTGATGAGCGCGGCCGCCGCTCATGGTAAAGTTGAGCTTGGCCCCGCGCCCGCGGGGCGGCGGTGGCGCCATCGTCTAGCGGTTAGGACGTCGCCCTCTCAAGGCGAAGATCGCGGGTTCGAATCCCGCTGGCGCTACCAAAATCTCCCTGCCGCACCCTCCAGGGACACCTCACGGGAGATCCTTTCGCAGCCAGTTGGCAAGCACGGCGCTCTGCTCCGCCGTGGGCGCGGTCATCCGCTCGATCCGGTAGTCCTGCTTCCGGCGTCCCGCCAGCGACAGTTCAATTGGCTGCGCGTCGCCGGCGCGAGTGACGGTCACTTTCGCGCCCACTTGCCCGGCGGCCAGCAGGTCACTCAAAGCCTTGGAGGTGATCGGGGCGCCGTTGAGCGTCAGCAGGTGGTCGCCCGGCTTCAGCCCGGCGCGGGCAGCCGCTGAACCCGCGGCCACGCCGCTAACCCGCAGGCCGCCTTCGGGGTCGGGATCGGTCTCCAGGCCCAGGGTCGCGCCCGGCTCGGGCGCGGCGGTGACGGTTGCCCGCAGCCCGGCGTAGCCGAAGTATTTGTCGTAATCCATGGGCGCGCTGGTCGAGGCGTAGCCGAAGACTTCGGCCAACGACCGCCCGCCGGCGGCCTCGCACGCCGCTTGAAATTCGGCATCGGTGAAGCCGCGCTGCTTCTCGACAAAATAGGTACGGTAGAGCCCGCGCATCACGTCGTCGAGCGAGTGCCGGTCGCCGCTGTCGTGGCGGATGGCCAAATCGAGCAGCGCCCCCAGCATGGCGCCGTTGTCGTAATAGGAAATCGTGGGCGTGCGCTCCGATCGCCCTCCGTAGGCGCTGGTCCAGGTTCCCCAACTCGATTCGGTGGCCGACTGGTAGGGCCGGCCGGCTTCGTTCTCGAACGTGGTGATGCCGGCGGCGAGCGATTGCAGGTACTCGTCCGGCGTCATCAGCCCGGCGCGCACCAGCAAAATCTGCTCGTAATAGACGGTCAGGCCTTCCGACACCCACAGCATGTGGGTCAGGTTTTCGCTCTCATAATCGAACGGCCCCAGCGCCAGCGGCCGGATGCGCTTGACGTTGAAGGTGTGGAAGTACTCGTGGGCGATGTAGCTCAGCCAGCGTTGGTAGCCGGCGGGCGTGACCAGGTCCTTGCCGTTGAAGGCGGCAGCCGCCGACGTCAGGTGCTCGATGCCGCCGTTGCCGTGGCCGATGAGCAGGAAGGTGTAGCGGGGATAGGGAACCGTGCCCATCATCCCGGTCGCGGCCTCCACGATGCGCTGCAGGTCAGAGGCCATCTTCGGCCGGCTGACGCTCGCCGGCACATCCTCGATGGCGATGGTGTGGTCGCGCCCGCCCGCGGCGAAGTGCAGCGTCTCGAAATTGCCCAGCAGGATGGGGCTGTCGAAGAGCAGATCGAAGTTGTCGGCGGTGAACGTGTCGGGATGCCCGGCCACCGGCGCCAGGCCCGAAGCAATGTCGTGCCATGCGGCGGGGAGCTCGATCCTGACTGTGACCGGCAAACTCAGCCGCCCGGGAATGTACAGGAACGTGCCCGGCGGAGCGATGAAGGCGCCGTGGTCATCCATGGAGTTGGCGGCGACGAAGAAGCGGGTCGGCGCCACGTCGTAGCTGAGCTCGACTTCCGGCGCGCCCGCGGTCACCACCCGCCAGGTATGGGGTGTGACCTGCTCCCAACCGAGCGCCTTGCCCGCGGCATCGCGGGCCGTGAAGTGGGAGACATGGCTGGCGTAGTTCATCAGCCGGTAGTAGCCGGGCATCCACTCCGGCATCTCGAAGTCGGTGAAGCCGGCGCTCAGTCCGGCGCAGCGCAGGGTCACCTGGAATTGCTTTTGTGCCGGCCGCGGCGTCACCGTGAACGACAGGGGGGGCGTGGCGGCGGCCGCCAGCCCGGCGAGAAGGGCGCACGCCAACGCCAGCCGGAGGCAGCGCAAACCAGAGTGTCGGATCATGCGGCAAAGCTTACGCCAGCCGCACTCGGGCAGCAACCTTAATGCACGATCAGCGTAAGGGGCAGGGAATTCGTGGCCCCGGCCAGCGAGGTGGTCACTGTCAGGGTATATGTACCGGGGGGTGTGCCGGCTGCATGGCTCGACTCAGGGGGTGGCGGAGGCGCGGTGGTCGAGCCGCCGCAGCCGGCCAGCGCGACCGCCATGCTCAGGGCGATGGCCGCTGCCCATGGCCGACGGTTCCGCAGGCTAAGCCAGCCCCAAGCCGTGAGCAGGAGGCAACCTCCCAGCCAGCCCGGCCATCTGGGGCTGGCTGGAGCCGGCGGGAGAGATGTGTTGGCCGTGGTGGTCGCCTCCACCAGGAGGGGAGTGCTGCCCGAAAAACTCACCTGCTGTCCGCCAGCCCCAGAGACGTGGCAGCCCAGAGTTGAGTTTGCCGGCGCGACGGTGCAGGTCGCGGTCAAGGCGCCGCCAGCCATCCCCTGGGACGAAAGCTCGAGGGTATAAGTGGCGGCCTGGCCGGCGATCACGGTTTGGCTGCCGCCCGCCGGCGTGGCGGATTGCAGACTCAGTGCGAACCCGGAGCCGCTCAGTGCAATCGTCTGCGTTCCCGAGGCCAAGTCCACGGTGAGTGTGCCGGGAAGCGGACCGGTGTCGCCCGGGTTGAAGCTGACAGTAATCGCACAGGAGGCGCCCGGCGCCAGGCGGGCGCCGCATTGGCTGGATTCAGCATAATCCGGGCTGGCGCTCACGCTTGTGATCGCCGCGTCGGCCACACCGAGATTGGAGAGGGTAACCGTCTGTCCCGCCGATGTCGTAGCAACCGGTTGATTCTTGAAGTCGAGCGAGAGTGGGCTCAGTTGCACGTCCACGGCCGCTCCGGTGCCGCTGAGCGCGATCGTGGCGCTGCCGTCGGGCGCATCGGTCACAATTTGCAGCGTAGCCTGGCGGATGCCGGGCGAATCGGGTTGAAAGATGACCGTCAGCGGGCAGGACTCCGAGGGGGCGAGTGTGGCGCAAGTACCGGCTTGGCTGAAGTCGCTCGCGGCTGGGCCGGTGACGGCGATGCTCGCGACGTGCAGGGGAATTCCACCGCTGTTGGTGAGCGTGAGTTGCTGGGCCGCGCTGGGCGTACCCACGCTCTCAGCCGCGAAGGTCAGCGTATGGGCCGAGAGCCGCAGCGCGGCAGCGGTTTTGACCTCGCGGATTTCCCTGTCCGCGGTGCCGAAAAACACGTTGCCAGCAGGGCTTACCACCAGGCTGGTGACCGCTCCGAATCCGGCCTCGGTGGCAGCGCCGGAAAACCCCGGGTCGAAATTTTCGCCTCTGCCCGCCACGGTCTTGATTTGGCCCGTTGCCGCCAGGACTTCGCGCAGACCATCGTCGCCGCCGATGAAGAGGTTCCCCTGGGCGTCCACGCCCAGCGCTTGCGGATAGTCAATTTCGGCAGCGGTGGCCGGGCCATCGTCACCGCTATCGCCGCTCACTCCGGTACCGGCATAGGCCGTCACCGCCCCCGTCTGCCCGTCTACGCGCTCGACCTGATTGATCCCGCAGAGGTAGAAGTTGTTCTGGGCATCACGGGCCAGGCAGCGGGAATCCGTCGGGAAGGTATTCGCCAGGGTGAGCACGGTAGCGCCTCCGGGAGTGATTTCGCTGATTGCATAGGACACGGTGAACACGTCGCCCGTGCCGTCGGCGGTAATGCCCGCTACACCGCCAAGAATGCTGGGGGTGACGTATGGGTCGTTACCGTTGCCGGCATAGACGCTGCTCCGGCCCGTATCCCGGTTCACCTGCCACACATATCCATCGCTATCGCCCAGGTATAGGTCGCCGACGCCGTCTGCGGCTATCCCACGGAGGCCATGCCGGCTGGCCGGGAGTGGATTGGCAGCTTCCCCGGCGATCACGCTTTCGCTGCCGGCGGGGCGGATCTTGTATATCCACATGCTGTCATTCACGAACAAGTCGCCGTCCGGGTCCAGTGCCAAGCCCAAAGGGCTGGCGTGGATCTGAGAATCGAGGGCCGGGCCGGCAGCGTAGGGAACGGCGGCGCCTGCTACGGCGGTGATTTCCCCGCTGCTCAGGTCCAGCCGGACTACCACGCCGGTCTCGGCGAGAATGAGGGTTTGGGCGCTGGTGAAGCACATGCCCAGGATGAAGGCCGATTGTTCCCCGCCAGGTCCTCGATACACCAGGTGAATCAGGTTGCTGCCGGCGGGAATTTCGAACACAGAGTTCCCCGACGCCTCGAAGAGGTCGCCGGCTGGGTCCAGCGCCATGGCCTGGGGACTCAGGTTGGCCTCGCCGGCAGGGCAGGGTTGGCTGAAGTCTCCCTGCGGCCAGCAGGTTGAGGAGTCGGATTGCCCGCTGACCAGGCTTGCTTGCCCGTCCGGTGCAAATTGCCAGATGGTGCCGAAGGAGTTGTCGCTGACGTACAGATCGCCTTGCGCGTCTAACCGCAGGCGGTTAGGCGTCCAAAACTGCCGTGGAGGCTGGCAACTACCGCCGCCGAAGGTGCGGATGGTACCCGAGGAGGCGATCACCTCGCGCACCGCGCAGTTGGCCGCGTCGGCAATGTAGACATCGCCGGCCTTATCTATCGCCACACTTTCCGGCATGTTCAACTTCGCCTGCAGCGCAGGGCCACCGTCGCCGCTGTAGCCGTGTACTCCGGGAGTGCCCGCCACCAGACTCGCCTGGCCAGTGCCGGGGGTAAGCCTCCAGACTGCCGCTCCCACACTATCGGCTATGTACAGGTCACCATCGGGACCGAAGGCAAGCCCGTCCGGCGAGAAAAGCTTTGCCATCCACGTCGGCCATTTGCCGGCGAAACCCGGAACTCCGGTCCCAGCGAACAGTTGCAGGTTCCCGTCCGGCGATACCTGGTAAATGGCGCCCGAGGCCACATAGACGTTGCCTTCCGCATCCGCGGCGACTGCAGTGGGATTCAGGCTGATCTCCATAGCCGGGTAGGTTTCGTCCGCTTGCGGAGCCAGACCGGCGACGGTCTGAATCGTCTGTGCGCTGGAGCCGCCCAGCAGCCCCAACGCCAGTACGACTATCGTCCAGATGCTCTGCATGGCGCAGAATTAGAAGGCGGCTGGTAGCGCGGAGAAGCCCTGCGGGCGCATGCAGGTTACATATGGGACCAATGGCCAGGCCGGCGCGCGCTTTGACTGCCGACATCTGACTCGGGCAAAATGCGAAGTATGAGCCCGTCGCCATCCGATGCTCCCAACCCGCAGCAAGTCCTGGCCATGCTGAGCGCCAGCCAGCAAACGGCGGCCCTGGTGGCCGCCATTCAACTGGATATGTTCACCGCGCTGGCCGACGGCCCGCTCACCGCGGCCGCGCTGGGCGCAAAGATCGGCGCCGCCGAACGAGGAACGCGCAGCCTGGCCGACTACCTGTGCATTCCCGGCCTGCTGCGCAAGCAGGAGGACCGCTACAGCCTGTCGCCCACGGCCCAGGTGTTCCTCAATCGCCGTTCCCCGGCGGCCATCGCCGATGCCGCCGCCTGGTGGGATTTCATCGCCCAGCAGACCTCGGCCGAGCGCATGCTGGCGGTGGTGCGCGCCGGCGGCAACGTGGAGGGCATCGCGCCGCCCGAGGCCTGGGTCATCTTTGCCCGCAGCATGGGCGTGATCGCGCGTCTGCCCGCCAGGGTGATCGCCGAAAAGATCGCCTCGCCCCTGCTCGCCCAGGGCGGCAAGGTGCTGGATGTGGCCGGCGGCCACGGCGAGTACGGCATCGCCGTCGGACGCCAGAGTCCCAAGGCGGAGATCACCATTCTCGACGGCGCGCCGGTGCTCGCCGTGGCCCGTGAAAACGCCGACAAGGCCGGTCTCGGCGCCCGCTACCACACCCTGGCGGGCAGCATTATCCCCGGCAGCGAGGGCGAAGTTGAGCTGAAGCCGGAGTACAACCTGATTCTGGTCACCGGCTTCCTGCATATGTTCAGCGCCAAGACCAACCAGGCCATCATGGCCAAGGTGAAGCGGGCACTGGCGCCCGGCGGCGCGGTGATCGTCGAGGATTTCGTTCCCAACCCCGATCGCATCTCCCCGCCCATGGCCGCCGCCTTCAGCCTCACCATGCTCTTCGGCACCGCCGAAGGCGACTCCTACACCGAAGCCGAATTCCGGCAGATGTTCACCGCCGCCGGCTTCAGCCACTTCGAGCGCCACGCGCTGGGTGAGCTGCCCATGAACGCCATGCTGCTGCGGCCCTAGCGGTTCGCCGAGGCGCAGGCGGCCGGCCGCTGCAGATAGAGCAATGCATCGCCCTCGTGCCGCAAGCCGGGCGCCAGCCCCAGGCGGACTTGGCCCGGCCTCGGCCCGGCAACCGTGAGCAGCACCTGAGCCGCGAGCAGGTTCCACAGGCGGCGGCCCAGCCCCGCCGCCACCTCCGGCTGCGGCACGCCTCGGACGGCGTAGCTGAGCGCCCCCGCGTGCTCAAGGAATCGCCCCAAGTATGGTGCGTGGTGCTCGCGGCCGATTTCTACCAATAAAAAACTTACGCCCAGCCGCTGCAGGTCCTGAGCGGCCTGCTCTCCGGTGGCCTGGCTGGCATCATCATCGCCGTCACTGATGACCGCCACCGCGTAACCCGATGCCAGTTGCGGATCGGCTGCCGCGCTGGTGACCGCATCGTTGAATGCCGTCCCACCCTGCGGGTGGGTGCCCTGCAGCGCCTTGGCAAGAGGCACGGTTAGGCTGGAAGGTTTGCGCCAATCGGTGTCCCAGCGGAATTTATCATTGAATGAGGCCACCCGGACCGCAACGCTGTCCGGCAGTGCGCGCAGAAAGCCCTCCGCCATCGCCGCGAGCGCCGGCCAGGATTGGTCGTCGTTTCCGCTGCCGCTGATATCGAGCAGCAACACGAGGTGATCCGGCGGGTTCGGCTTCAGGCCGACAAGGCCCGCGCCGGCCGGCTGGGTGACGACAACGTTCGCCGCTTTCAGGTGGACAACCGGCGTGCCGCTCCGGGTGGCGATGATCGCCGGGGTGGCTGCCGAACAGATGGCGGGCGCTTGTGCAATCAGCGCACTGGACAACAGCCCCAAGGCAATCGCCAGAAGTCGCCGCGCCTGGTGCCCGCCCCGGATGCTAGTCCGCGGCCAGCGTGACGTCGCCGCCGGGCAGCGCCGCCCACTTCTCCAGCAGCGTCAGGCTGGCGGCGTAGTCGAGATTCCCCAGGCCTTCTTCCTCGGCCACGGCATAGACTTCCTCCACCGTCTCCAGCGCCGGCAGCTTGACCCGCAGCTCGCGGGCATAGTCGAGCATGAGGCGGATGTCCTTGAGCATCAGCTTGAGCGGGAAATTCGGGGTGAAGTCGCGCCCGGCGACGGCCTTGGCCTTGTAATCGGTCACCCCGGAACGCAGCATGGTGGCGCCGATGATCTCCAGCATCTGTTCCGCCGGCACGCCGGACTTCTCCGCCAGCACCAGACCCTCGCAGAACCCTTGCCAGATGAGGGCGATATTGAGGTTCATGGCCAGCTTGGCGGCCAGCCCCATGCCGTTGCCGCCGATGTGAAACACCCGCTGCCCCATGGCCTCAAAGCCGGGCGCGATCTTGTTCACCGCCTCTTCCTCCCCGCCCACGATGAAGATCAGGTCCCCGGATTCGGCGGCTTTGCGCGAACCGGTCACCGGGCAATCCACCCAGGCGGCGCCGTGCTCACCCCACTGCTTCGCCAGCTCCCGGCTGGCGGTCGGCGAAATTGTGCTGGAATCGGCCACCACCAGCCCCGGCCGCGCGGCCGACAGCATCTCGCCCGCCACCGCCTCCACCGCCGCCGTATCGCTCAGGCACATCCACACCACATCCGACTGGCTGGCCGCCTCGGCCGGCGTCTCGACCGCCACGCACCCCGGCACCCCAGACTTTTCCCGCGTCCGGTTCCATACCCGCACCGTGTGCCCGGCCTTGGCGAGGTTGGCCGCCATCGGCGCGCCCATGATCCCGGTCCCGAGAAATGCAAATTTCATGTCGTTTTCTTCCCCTAACCCAACGGTATCATCCACCACCGTTGCTCAAGCTGGAAATTCCCATGCCGCTGGCAAGGTATGCTTACTTCGACGTGCTCGTCTGGATCAGCCAACATATTGTCGCGTTCATCGCCCACACCGGCTACGCCGGCGTGCTGCTGCTGATGGCCATTGAGTCGGCTTGCATTCCACTGCCGTCAGAAATCATCTTGCCCTTTTCGGGCTTTCTCGTCTCCACCGGACGGTTCCAGCTTTGGTGGGTGGCCATTGCGGGAGCCTTGGGCTGCAATCTCGGATCCATGGTGGCCTACGCTGTCGGTTTCTACGGTGGCCGCCCGCTGGCGCTGCGCTACGGACGATGGCTGCTGATGGCACCTGGCGACCTGGAGCGGGCCGAGGCCTGGTTTCGCCGGCGCGGCGACCTGGCGGTATTTGTCAGCCGCATGTTGCCGGTGGTGCGTACCTACATCGCCCTTCCGGCCGGGGTGGCGCGGATGCCGCTGCTGCGCTTCCACCTCTACACCTTCCTCGGCTCGCTGCCTTGGTGCCTGCTCCTCGCCTATGTGGGCGCCCGTTTGGGGGCCAATTGGGAGACGTTGGGACCGATTTTCCACCGTTTCGACATGGTTTGGGCGCCTTTGCTGCTGCTGCTTGTGGTCTGGGGTGCCTGGCACCACGCCAAGCGCATGCGTGCGTTCCAGAGTTCTGGGAATAATATTTCAAAAGTATCAAAATGACTGCCGGTCATCGTACGTAGGTTTGCGATTTACGGCACAGATGCTCGCTAAAGCCATTGTTTGCAGCAATGGATCGCTGTCTCCGGCTTTGGCCACAAGCTTGCTCATACAACAAGCGAGACGCCCGATTTTGGTGATCTGAAATCAGGCCCAAAAGGGAAGCCGACTTTTCCGGGGGGAAGCGAGTCGGCTTTCTTTTTTTGTGCTCGCGCCATCATCCTGAGTTGCTCCCAGGCGGGACAGCCAAGCATCCAATCAGCTATGAGTTGCAGGCGGGTATGGGTGTGGGCGCCGGCGCTGGCGCTATTGGCGGTAGGCACGTGGGGGCAAAGCGCTCCGGCGGTTGCGAAGGTGCCCTCGGGGCAGGTGCTGGCGGCGCAACTGGGTGAATCCCTGCAGCACCTGCAATCCGCCATGGCGGCCGTGGACCCCCAACACCTGCATTTGCATGATGAGGGAAAGCAGGTCATCGCCGACAGTCAGGCATCGGTGGCGCGCAATCTGGACGATGCCATGCCTTCGCTGCTGAGCGCCTTCAGCCAGGCGCCCGAAGATTTGGGCGCAGCCTTTCGCTTGTATCGTGACGGGGAAGCGGTCCTGGGCGTGGCGCAGCGCAGCAGCGAAGCCATACCGGCCAGGGATGCCGATGCGGGGGGCGCGGCGCTGGCGGCCTCCACCGAGGAGGTGCGCGCCGGCTTGAAGCAACTGGCTGACTGGATCGAGACTCAGGGTCAGAGCCAGTACGCCGCCCTGCAGCGCGCCCAAGCCGCCCAAGCCACCCAGGCGGCGCAGCCGGCCGCCCCGCCGCCCCCTCCCGCCACGCTGGTGATTCAGGACGCCAACGGCGCCGCCGCGGCCAGGAAAAAGGCCGCCAAGCCGGCCGCCAAGAAGCCGGCCGTGCCGACCATCCCCCACGGCTTTTATTAATCGCGGGCGCCGCCCGCTCTCGCCACTCCGCCAGCGACGCTGCGTCACGGCGGCCGCGCCGTGGCTGCGCATTCCAGAAGATGAGGCAGCGCTTCGCGCGAAGCTCCGGCCGCCCTTGAGCGGCGGGCAGGGCTGGGGCCCCCGGCGGCTTGCTTAGCCGGCCGAGGCCCCCGCGCCAGGCGCGGCAGAGCCTCCCGCCGGGTACCGCGCACCCTTTTGGGCAATGCGGAGCCGGGGCTGGGGCCCCCGGCGGAGCGTCATCGGCGGTGGGTGAAAAGCGGGGTGGCCGGCGCAGCCGGGCCGGGGCCTCCGCGCCAATAAAACGCTACAATGAAGTGGTGCCCGCCGCGTCACCCAAGACCATTTTGATTCTGAAGCCGCGCGGGTTTTGCGCCGGCGTGGTGCGCGCCGTCGAGGCGGTGGAGTCG
>JBQCEU010000160.1:0-3086 GCA_051959955.1 Terriglobales bacterium
GCCAAGGTGGCGGCGGTGAACAGTAGCAGCAGGATCCAGAGCAGGTCGGCGGTGGCGAGGTGGAGCATCTGCATGGGGATGGGCGCCAGCAGGACGACATCCAGCCCGCCGCCCGCCCATTGCACCAGCACCGCCGCCGCCAGGCCGTAGCCCAGGCCGCGGGTGAGGCGGCGGCCGGGACGCGGCAGGCCATCGAAGACCAGCCACAGCAGGTACAAGCCCGCCGCCACCGCCAGGGCAGGATGGACGACGCGCAGGCGCTCCAGGATCGCAGTCGAGCCGGCAAAATCCTGGCGCAGCGCCAGAGCCAGCGACTGCGCCGGGAAGAGCGTGTCGGCCAGCGCCGCCACCGCGCCGCAGATGCCGGTGGCCAACACCGCCAGCAGCGCGAGATCGAGCTTCCAGCCGGGCATGCAGCGCGGGGCGGCGAGCCCCGAGGCCCAGGCGGCGGTGAGCGCCAGCGCGGCCAGCAGGCAGAGGGTGTTGGCCAGATGGGCGGCGTCGGCGGCGATGCGGGCGGGCGAGGTGTTCTGCCCCACCCACTGAAACAACACCAGCGCCGCGCCCAGCAGGGCTTCGGTGACGATGAAGAACACCGCCGCCGCGGCGCCCCGCCGCACCGCGTGGCGCCGAGGGTAGAGCCAAAGCGCTCCGGCCAGCAGGCCGAGCACCAGCACCGCATCCACGCCGCTCGAGGCACGGTGCAGGAACTCGATCAGCATCTTGACCTGCGGATGGGCGGGCAGGAACTGGCCGTCGCACAACGGCCAGTTGTCGCCACAGCCGTTGCCGGCGCCGGCGGCGCGGACGTAGGCGCCCCAGAGGATGACGGCGAGGTTATAGGCCAGCACCCCCCAGGCAAAGGCCGCAAAACGGCGCCGGCCAAGACCGGCCGGGGCGGCGGGGAGAGGAGGGGATGAAACAGCGGACGGCAACCTCTTATTATGCTGGAAGTGGCACGGCCACTTTTTGCTTGGGCCGCCCTCCCGCTGGTCGGGCGGTGGCCGGTAGCCCGCCGCAGCCGCGGGGCCGCTGGCTGGCCGCTCCAAATTGCTGCGTCCGGCCGCGGGCTGAGGCATCCCATAGGCTGCGGGAGATCACACCATGTTTGATCAATTGCCCGAAACTTCGCCGCAACCCTGGTCTCGGCGCGCCTTTTTGCTGGGCGTGGCTACGGTGGCGGCGGGCGGGGTCGTGGTGGCGGAAACCGGCCTGTTGGGCGGGTTGGCGCGGCTCACCGGCTCGGCAATTACGACCACGCCGGGGACGGTGTCGCTGGTGGAGTTCGCTGACAGCGGGCGCCGGCTGGGGGTGGTGAAGGTGGAGAAGGTGGTCAAGTCGGTGGAGGAGTGGCGCCGGCTGCTGCCGCCGCCGGCGTTTGCGGTGCTGCGCCAGGCGGCCACCGAAATGCCGTTCAGCGGGCCGCTCAACAATGTGTTCCAGCCCGGCCTCTATCGCTGCCGCGCCTGCGGTACGGCGCAGTTCAGCTCGCAGACGAAATACGACTCGCGCGACGGCTGGCCCGCCTTCTGGGCGCCGCTGGCGCCGCAGAACCTGGACCTGCGCGAAGACCTGAGCCTGGCCATGGTGCGCATCGAGGTGCGCTGCCGGCGCTGCGACAGCCACCTTGGCCATCGCTTCGACGATGGCCCCGCGCCCACCGGCCAGCGCTACTGCATCAACTCCGCCGCGCTCGACTTCCACGCGCACGCGGCTTAGAGCAAGACCAGCGTTAGTGCATGCGGCACGCGGGAGGGGGACGTGCGGCTTTTCTTGGGGAAAAGCCGCATGCGGTTCAGTCGGACGGTCTACAGCGACGCTGGTCTTGCTCTAGGGGTGAACGACGCGGAGGCCGAAACGCTGCTCGAAGGCGTCGAAGTCGCGGTCGCGATGCAGCAGCATGTGACCTCGCTCCAGGCAAAAGGCGGCGTTGCAGCAATCCACCGTGCTCACCACCGTCCAGCCGGTGCGGCGCAAACCACGGTATAGCCGGGCTGCCAGGCGAGCGAGGCCGGCGCCACCGGTGGCGACTACCCGGAAGCTGCCCAGGGCCGCTTCGAATTGCTGCGCGTGGCGTTCATCACGGCAGCCCTGCAGCAGTTCGCACAAAACCAAGTCGGTAAGTCCGATCTCGGTTTGGGTCAGATTTTCCCTCAGCCATTGGGTTTGCGGGTTGACGATGCCGCGGTCCCAGTCTATCCAGACCGACGTGTCAACCAGGGTCACGAGCCTTGTGCGGAGCGCGCCTTGGCAATCTCACGCACATTTTCGGCGATGTGACCGGCGCCAAAGCTCTTGAGGAAGGCGGCTTGGCCACGGACCCGCACCAGCAATTCCAGCGCGGCCTCCACCGTCGCCTTTTTGGTTTGCGTGCCGGCGGCTCGCATCGCCTTGCGCATCAGGGCGTCTTCTATGTCAATGTTGGTTCGCTTGGGGTATACACGTATTATGCGCTTTCGTGTGTATAACAGGAGTGCTAGTCTGATGCTGCGTTCCGGAGGGTTTTCATGTCCATTCGCCGCCACGTTTGTTTATTAATTCCCGCGCTGGTACTGGCCGCTTGCAGTCTGCCGGGGCGGGCGCAGCAGATTCCGGTCAACCTGTTGCGCGGCACCAGCGGGATGCGCTGGCGCGAGTTGGGGCCGCTGCGCGGCGGACGCTCGGTGGCCAACGCGGGCGTGGCCAGCCAGCCGGAGGTGTTCTACTTCGGGGGCGTGGATGGCGGCGTGTTCAAGACCGAGAACGCCGGCCGCACCTGGACACAGCTCTTTGACGGCCAGCCGGTGCAGTCCATTGGCGCCATCGCGGTGGCGCCGTCGGATGCGAACATCATCTACGTGGGCACGGGCGAGCCCGATATTCGCTCACAGAACTCGTTCGGCGACGGCCTGTACAAGTCCACCGACGGCGGCAAGACGTGGTCGCATATTGGGCTGGAAAACACGCGCCGCATCGGGCGGATCATGATTGACCCGCGCGACTCCAACCGGGTGTACGTGGCGGCGCTGGGCAGCGCCTACCAGGCCAACCCCGACCGCGGCGTCTACCGCACGACGGATGGCGGCCAGACCTGGCAGAAGGTTCTC
>JBQCEU010000161.1:0-3603 GCA_051959955.1 Terriglobales bacterium
CTCAAACTGGCCCTTGCGGATATTCTCCAGGCCGCGACGATCGGGCCGGCGCGCGGCGGCTTCATACAGGTAGACAGGAATTTGAAAGCGGCGCCAGATTTCCGCCCCCGCCCACTCGGCCCAGCGGACACACTCGGCCAGAGTGGCGCCCTCGAGGGGCACGAAGGGAACCACATCGGTGGCGCCAAGGCGGGGATGAGCGCCGTGATGGCGGCGCAAGTCAATGCGTTCGGCGGCCAGGCCGACGGCGCGGACGGCGGCTTCGGCGACCGGCTGGGGTTCGCCGGCGATGGTGATCACGGAGCGATGGTGATCGGCATCCATCTCGCGGTCGAGGAGCGAAACGCCGGGGACGGCGAGCATGATGGCCACCAGGGCATCCACGACGGCGGCATCCCGGCCTTCGCTGAAATTGGGGACACACTCAATCAAGGGCATGGGGTTCGATCCAGACTCCATTCTGCACCACGGCGCGGCACAGGTTCTGTCCGGCGTAGTAAGGCACGGCGCGGAAATCGTCAGCGGCGAAGACAGCGACATCGGCGCGCTTGCCGGGTTCGAGCGAGCCGCATTCCGAAGCCCGCGCCAGGGCGGCGGCGCCATTGATGGTGGCCGCGGTCCAGGCTTCGGCGGGAGAGAGGCGCATGCCGCTGCAGGCGAGGCTCATGACCAGCGGCAGGCTGAGAATGGGGCAGGTGCCGGGGTTGAAGTCGGTGGCGAGGGCCAGGGCGGCGCCGGCGGCGATCAGGTCGCGGGCGGGAGGATAGGGCTGACCGAGAAAGAAATTGGCGCCGGGGATGAGGGTGGCCACCGTGGCGGCGCGGGCGAGCAGTTGCATATCCTGAGGGCGGGCCGCGTCGCAATGGTCCACTGAGACGGCGCCGAGTTCGACGCCGAGGCCGATGCCGCCGAAGGGGGCGAATTGCTCGGCGTGGAGCTTGAGGGCCAGGCCGAAACGGCGGGCGTCGCTGAGCACGGCACGGCTTTCGCTCAGGGTGAAGCCGGCGGGGTCGCAGAAGACATCGGCAAATTCCGGCGCGCCGTTGCCGGGGGCGGTGACCGCGGGCAGCATCTGCTGTTGCAGCAGCCGGAGGTAGGCGGGGCGGTCGTCGCGAAATTCGGGAGGAACGATGTGGGCGCCGAGGAAGGTGCGGGGAGCATCCAGACCTGTCTGGGCGGCGGCAGCGGCGGCGGCGCGCAGGCTCTTGCATTCCGCCTCGACGGTGAGGCCGTAGCCGGACTTGACTTCGATGGTGGTGGTGCCGTGGGAGCGGGCGGCGCGCATCCACTGCGCCGCCTGGGCGCAAAGATCGGCTTCGGCGGCGGTGCGCAGACGTTCGACGCTCAACCGGATGCCGCCCCCGGCGGCAGCAATCTCGGCAGAGCTGGCGCCGGACAAGCGGCGTTCGTAATCGTCCAGGCGGGGAGCGGCGAAAACCAGGTGGGTATGGGAGTCGCAAAGGCCGGGGGTGAGCAGCAGGCCGCGGCAGTCGCGTTCCTCGAGCGAGCCCAGGGCCGGCGGCAGATCGCGGGTGACGGCGTCGGTGGCGCCGGCGCGCAGGATGCGGCCGGCGTCGAGCAGGAGGGCGCCGTCGCGGACCAGGCCCAACTCGGCCATCTCGGGGCCGCGGCGGGCGCGCCCGGGGCCGCGCAGCGTCAGCAGTTGCGCCGCATGCACCAGCAGGAGGGCCATGGCGTCACATGGGCAACTGGATGCCGCGCTCACGGGCAAAGCCGCGGGCCTCTTCGTAGCCGGCGTCGGCGTGGCGGGCGACGCCGATGCCGGGGTCGTTGTTGAGCACCCGCTCGATGCGGCGGGCCATCTCCGGCGTGCCGTCGGCGACCGTCACCTGGCCGGCGTGCAGAGAATAGCCAATGCCCACACCGCCGCCGTTGTGGATGGAGACCCAACTGGCGCCGGAGGCGGTGTTGAGCAGGGCATTGAGCAGCGGCCAGTCGGCCACCGCGTCGCTGCCGTCGGCCATGGCTTCGGTTTCGCGGTAGGGTGAAGCCACCGAGCCGCAATCGAGATGGTCGCGGCCCATGACGATGGGGGCGCGCAGCTCGCCCTTGCGAACCATCTCGTTCAGCGCCAGGCCAAACTCGGCCCGTTCGCCGTAGCCCAGCCAGCAGATGCGCGCCGGCAGTCCCTGGAAGCGGACCTTGTTGCGCGCCAGTTCGATCCAGCGGCGGAGGATGTCATCGTGGGGAAACAGCTTCAACACCAGCTCGTCGGTGGCGTGGATGTCGCGCGGATCGCCGCTCAGCGCCGCCCAGCGGAACGGGCCACGGCCCTGACAGAAGAGCGGGCGGATGTAGGCGGGCACGAAACCGGGGAAATCATAAGCCTGCTTCACACCGCGCTGGAAGGCCATGGTGCGGATGTTGTTGCCGTAGTCGAAGGTCACCGCGCCGGCCTTTTGCAGGGCCAGCATGGCTTCGACATGGCGGGCGATGGAATCGAGCGCACGATCCTGGTACTCCTGGGGTGCGGTCTGGCGCAGCTTCAGCGCGTCCGCGAGCAGGAGGCCGGCAGGCACATAGCCGTTGAGGGGGTCGTGGGCGCTGGTCTGATCGGTGAGCAGGTCGGGGACCACGCCGCGGCGGACCATCTCCGGCAGCACCTCGGCGCAGTTGCCTTCGAGACCGACCGACAATGCTTCGCCCTTGCGCACGGCGTTTTTTAGAATACGCAGCGCCTCATCAAGGTCGTTGACCTGAATATCGCAGTAGCCGGATTGCACCCGGCGGGTGATGCGGCTGGGATCGACATCAATGCCGAGGAAGGCCGCACCGTTGAGGGTGGCCGCCAGCGGCTGGGCGCCGCCCATGCCGCCGAGGCCGCCGCTGACCACCAGTTTGCCCTTGAGCGAGCCGTCGAAGTGCTGGCGGGCGGCGGCGGCGAAGGTCTCAAAGGTGCCCTGCAATATGCCCTGGGAGCCGATGTAGATCCAGCTCCCGGCGGTCATCTGGCCGTACATCATCAGGCCGCGGCGCTCGAGGTCGTGGAAGGCATCCCAATTTGACCAGTGACCGACGAGGTTGGCATTGGCGATTAACACGCGCGGAGCGTAGGCATGGGTGGGAAAAACGCCGACCGGCTTGCCGGACTGCACCAACAAGGTCTCCTCGTCGCCCAATTTTTCCAGCGCCGCCACGATGGCGCGAAAACAGTCCCAGTTGCGCGCCGCGCGGCCGGTGCCGCCGTAGACGACCAGATCCTGCGGGCGCTCGGCCACCTCGGGATCGAGATTGTTCAGAAGCATGCGCAGGGCGGCTTCCTGGGCCCAGCCGCGGCAGCGCAGTTGGGTGCCGCGCGGGGCGCGCAAGGGATGCGGCGGCGGGGTGCCGAGCAGCGGGCTCGTAGTCACAGGAGGCATGGACTACATTGTAAGACGGCGTGTGGAGCTTGCCATGAACTGGTATCTGATCTGGGGCCTGGGTGCGGCGATTGCCTGGGGCACGGCCGATTACTGCGCCAAGCATGCCTCCGAGCGGTTCGGGTTCTGGCCGACGGTGTGGGGCATGAACAGCGTGGGCGCGTTGGCGCTGGGACTGGTGTGGGCGGGGGGGGGAACGAGCGTTGCGGAGTCGCAGTGGGGG
>JBQCEU010000162.1:0-5095 GCA_051959955.1 Terriglobales bacterium
CGCCGACCTGGCCCGGGGCGCGGCACGCTGGGATGCCGGAGTCGAGGCCGGGGGCGGTGACAATCCGTTTGTGCGGAGCACGTTTCTGCTCGCCTGGAGCGAGTGCTTCGCCGCGCCCGGGGAACTGCGGGTGCTGGTGATGGAACGCGACGGCGAGATTGTGGCCGGCTGGCCGCTGGTGCGGCAGCGGCGGCGCCACGCGGGCCTGGGCTGCTGGGCGCTGCGCCCGCTGGGGCTGGGTTTCGCCAACTTCAACGAGCCCTTTTACCGCATGCCGGCGGAGGAGTTTGCCGCCGCCGCCGCCGGGGCGCTGGCGGCACGCGGGGAGTGGGACTACGTCAGCCTTCCGTTGGCGCGGGAGCCGTGGTGGGAAAAGGCGGGCTGGCGGTGGCGGACGCGGCGGCAGGGGGCGGCGGCGCGGCTGCGGCTCGACCGGCCGGCGGCGGAGTACGCGGCCAGGCTGAGGCCGCACATGCGGGCCAACCTGCGGCGGGCGCTGCGGCGGGCGGAAGAGATGGGCGGTGCGCGGCTGGAGCGGGTGACCGAGGCAGGAGGGCTGGAGGAGCTGATCGCATTTCAATTGCGCCACAACGGGCCGCGGCGGTATCCGGCCGAGCGCGAGTGGGGGGCGACGCCGGAGCAGTGGGCGGACTTCACCGGCGTGTTGCTGCGCCGGCTTGCCGCGGCCGGGCAGCTCGACGCCATGGCGCTGCGGCTGGGCGGCGGACTGGCGGCGGCGGGCTTCGGGGTTCGCCACGGGCGGGGGTACAAATCCATGCTGACCAGCTTTGATCCCGCCTACGGCGCCGCCGCTCCTGGCCTGCTGCTGTTTTACCTGCTGATGGACTGGTGCCGCGCGCAGGGCGATGCGTATCTGGACATGTACGCCGAGGCCGGCCATCTCGACAAGCGGCGCTGGGAGCCGGAGGCAGTGGCGCTGTATCAGGGGTTCATTTTTGCGCCGTCACTGCGCGGGGCGGCGCTATGGCTGGCTGGCCGCGGCGGGCTCGCAGCCCGAACTGAATCCTAGAAAATCTTGCTGACGCCGTGCTTGATGTCGGGCCAGAACTCGGCTTCGAGGTTGAAGATGGCGGTGCCGCCGAGATCCCAGTAGGTGCGGGAGAGGGTGTGGCCGAGGTTGCGCTCGCCCTGGGGATAGGAGAGGTTGGAGGTGGCCGCCGCCAGCACGGTGCCGGCGGTGGCGCCGCTGGCGAAGGTCCAGCCGCCGCTGTCGGTGCGGGTGATGAAGACGCGGGAGAGCGAGTACCAGACGCGCGCGCCGAAGCTCTGCTGCGGTCCCAGGCGGAAGTAGCGCGGATCCTGGTGCAGCCAGGAGATGAACAGGTAGTCGCCGAAAAAGCTGGAGATATTGGCGTCGAGGAGGGCTGATCCGTAGCACTTGCCGTAGCTCTCCATGCCGCTGCCGTAGCCGCAGAAGCCGTCGGTTTTGGATTTCTCGAGCGCGGCTTCGACCGCGTCGGCGGAGAGGCCTATGGGATCGTGCGCGCCCTCGAGCCACTCCTCCATCTTGTCGTGGGCAGTCATGGGGACGAACTTGTGGCCGTAGTCCACGTTGTAGGCGGGGATGATGAAGAAGATGTGCTTGGGCGATACGGGCGGGGTCTGGGCCGTCTTCTGCTGGGTGGCTTTCGCCGGCGACGTGGGCGGGACGGTTTGCGCGGTGGCGGCGGCGGCGAACAACGCCAGGAGGAGCGGGAGGAAGCATCTCATGATGGAAAGGTCAAGCGCGGGGCTGGGAGTCACTATAGGCAGGCGGCAGGCGAATAGCAAGCCCGGCGGGGGATAATCAGGCGATGGATTTCGATTCGCCATCGCTGTACCGGCGCATGCGGCGCTCGTTGGGCTACCGCGGCCCCTGGCGGACGCTGCGGGTGGGGGCGGCGCTGGCCGGCTACCGGCTGCGCCACGGCTGGCGGGCGCCGCGTCCGCATGCGTTTGACCTGGAGTACGGCACCGATACCGCCTCGCTGGCGCAGGCGGCGACGCTCAAGGGCGATCCGGTGAACGGCAACGGCCATGAGCCGATCGACACCGTGGACTTCCAGCGGCTGATGGCCGATTTGCCGCCGCTCGATCTGGGCCAGTTCACCTTCGTGGACTTCGGCGCCGGGCAGGGGCGGGCGGTGCTGCTGGCAGCCGAGTATCCGCTGCGGCGCATCGTGGGGGTGGAGCACGGCCTCGAGCTGGTGCGCTCGGCCGAAGCCAACGTGGCGCGCTATCTGAAAAGCCACAGTCCGCGCCGGCGCTGCCGCGAGCTGCGCATCGAGTGGGCGGATGCGGCGGAGTGGGAGCTGCCCGCGGGGCCGACGCTGTTCTATTTTTGCGAACCGTTCCGCGCCCCCATGCTGCGGCGGATGATTGGCCGCATCGCCGAGTCGGCGGCAGCGGCGCCGCGGCCGATTTACGTTCTCTACGTGGGCGCGCAGGCGGCGCTGTGGGATGAGAACCCGGCCTTCCGCCGCGTGCGGGCGCGTTTCGAGGCCCATGTCTACGCGGCGGGGACGGCGCAGTGAACACCGCCGCGGGCACCGACCTGCACGGGCCGCTGCGGCGCTGGTGGGGCTACGAAGAGTTCCGGCCGCTGCAGGAGCGCATTGTGCGCAGCATCCTGGCGGGGCGCGACGTGTGCGTGATCATGCCCACCGGCGGCGGCAAATCGCTGTGCTACCAGCTTCCGGCGGCGCTCGACGCCGGGCGGACGGCGGTGGTGATTTCGCCGCTGATCGCACTCATGCAGGACCAGGCGGCGCAGTTGGCGCAGATGGGCATTGCGGCGGCGGTGCTCAACAGCGCCCAGACGCCGGCGGAACAGGCGGCGGTGCGCCGCCAGGTGCGGCAGGGGCATTGCCGGCTGCTGTACATCTCGCCCGAGCGGCTGGCGCGGGCCGACACGCTGGCCTGGCTGGCGGAGGTGAAGCTGTCGCTGTTCGTGATTGACGAGGTGCATTGCATTTCGGAGTGGGGCCACGAGTTCCGGCCCGAGTACCGGCAACTGGGCGCGCTGCGGCAGCAGTTCCCCACCGTTCCCATCGCCGCCTTCACCGCCAGCGCCACCCGGCGGGTGCGGCACGACATCCTGGCGCAACTGCAGTTGCGCGACCCGGAGAAGGTGATCGCCAGCTTCCATCGCGCCAACCTGCGGTACGTGGTGCGCGAGACCGCCGCCGCGCGGCAGCGGACGCTGCTTATCCGGGCGCTGCGGCATCATGGGCAGGCGCCGGGCAGCGTGATCGTCTACGCGCCCACCATCCAGCGGGTGGAGCAGACGGCGGCCGAGCTGGCCGCGGCCGGCATCCCGGCGCTGCCCTATCACGGCAAGATGGACAGCGAGACGCGGCGGCGCCATCAGGAACGCTGGATGGAGGACGAGACGCGGGTGCTGGTGGGCACGCTGGCGTTCGGGTTGGGCATCAACAAGCCGGGCGTGCGCGCGGTCATTCACCTGGCGCTGCCCAAGTCCATCGAGCAGTACTACCAGGAGGCCGGCCGCGCCGGCCGCGACGGCGCGCCCGCCGATTGCCTGCTGCTGTGGCAGAAGCGCGACGCCGGGCTGCTGGCCCACTTCGCCGAGCAGATCGAGGACACTGCCGAGCGCGAGCGCGCCTGGCAGCGCTACCACCAGATCCGCGGCTTCGTCTCCACCCCGGTGTGCCGGCACCGGCAGATCTGCACCCACTTCGGCGAGCGCTGGCAGAAGGAAAACTGCGGCGCCTGCGATGTGTGCGGGTACAAGACCGAGTATCTCGAAGCGGCGGCGGCGGCAGCGGCGCCCAGCCCGCGAGCGCGGCGCAGGTCTGAAGCCGTGAGCGCTCCGGCCGGCGACGCGCGGGGCACAGCGCCCGTTAATGCCGCGCTGCTGGAAGCTTTGAAGGCCTGGCGGCGCGAGACCGCGCGCGAGATGAAAGTGCCGGCATACATCGTGCTGCACGATTCCACCTTGGAAGCAATTTGCCACTGTCCGCCGCGCTCGCTGGCCGAGTTGCGGCAGATTACCGGCTTCGGCGACCGGAAAACCGAGCTGTATGGGGAGAAAGTGCTGGCGGTGCTGGCCGAATGGCGGCGGAGTTCCTAAGCGGTTTTGGCTCATTTCCGTGCTATAACTGCGGGCATGAAGTACATGCGGCTGGCTCTTATCTGTCTGACCGCGGCGCTGGTTTGTGCCCTGGGGCAGGCGCCACAACCGCCGGCGGCGAACGCCGGCACGCAACTGGTGGTGACGGCGGTGCCGCAGGGGGGTGGGGCCGAACCCATCCAGCAGACGCAGGTGGAGGTGAAGCAGGGCAGCCACAAACTCACCATCGCGCACTGGGCGCCGTACACCGCCAACGACCGGCTGGATCTGGCGCTGGCGATTGATGAAGACACCCACGGGCTGAACAGCGCGCTCGACGACGTCAAGAATTTTGTCGCCGGGCTGCCCGCCAACGTGGCGGTGGGCATCGTCTACTTCCATACCGGCAGCTTTGCCGTGGCGGAGAACTTCACCATGGATCACAAGGCGGCGGCGGCCGCCATCCGCCTGCCCAGCGGCAGCCCCAGCAGCTCGCCCAGCCCTTATGGATCGCTGAGCGCATTGATCGAGCACTGGCCGTCGCATCCGGGCGTGCGGCGGGAGGTGATCATGATCTCCGATGGCGAGGAGCATGCGGGCGGCAACGACGCCAACAACCGCGCCCTGCAGCAGGCGCTGGGCGAAGCGGTGGCGCGCAACGTGGTGGTGTACACCATCTACGCCGCCGGCAACGAGGACAACTCGGCGCACGGCGTGGACAACACCCAACTGGTGCCCGACATGGCCGGCGCCGACCCCAGTCAGAAACAGGCCGCCACGCCGTTGACGGTGTTCCGCAACTCCAATATTGACCAGGCGAACGGCAACAACAACCTCAGCCAGCTTTCGAAGGCCACCGGAGGGGAGTCGTATTCGCAGGGGATCACCACCGGCAGCCGCATGACGTCGTACTTCACCGACATCAGCCGGCGGCTGGCTGCGCAATACTCGCTGGTGGTGCTGCCCTACCTCAGCGACGACCACGGGGTGGTGGGGGTGAAGGTCAAGGTCAACCACGCCGAC
>JBQCEU010000163.1:0-13639 GCA_051959955.1 Terriglobales bacterium
CGCGTTGCAGGTGGCCGCCGAGAAAGGGAATGCGGAACAGGCCGGCCTTGGCCAGGATACGGAACTGCAGCGGCAGGCTGGCGAACAGCACCGGCACGTCCATATAGCTCAAGTGATTGCACACGACCACCATGGGCCGGCTGTGAGGCAGGTTTTCGGCGCCTTCGACCGTGACCCGCACGCGGGCGATGCGCAGCAGCATCCGCGCCCATGCCTGGGCGGTGCGATGCTGGCGGCGGCCGTCGCCGTCGAAGCCCGACCAGGCCATGGAGACCAGGCCGTAGCCGATGGTGGCCACGCCGTAAAGCGGGGCGAACAACAGACCGGAGCGTAAACGCGAGCAGGTTTGCAAGAAGCGGGACATCAGGCCGTGCCGGATCCATGATCGCGTGCCTCGCCCACCAGGTACAAGGAGCCGGTGACGAAGATGGGGGCCGGCGGCACGGCGCGGGTAGCCAGGCGCCGCGCCGCCGCCAGCGCCGCCGGATAATCCGGCGCTGTTTCGCAGTGGGCCGCCAGCGGGCCGTAGCCGGCCGCCAGCGCCGCCGGCGCCAGGGCCCGTGGATGGCGCGGCGCGGTGCACACCACCGCCGCCGCGCGAGGAAACAACAGCTCGCAGATCTCTTCCACCGCCTTGTCGCGCATGCTGCCGTAGATCAGGATGGGCGCCGGATGCGTCCGGCGATACTCGTCCAGAAACCCGGCCAGGGCGCGGGCGGCCATGGGGTTGTGCGCACCGTCGAGGAAGACTTCGGGATTCTCACAGGTGCGCTCCAGCCGGCCCGGCCAGCGCACCGCGGCGAAGCCGGCCGCCACCGCCGCCGGGGGAACCTCGAAGCCGTGGGCGGCCAGAAGGCCACAAACGCGCGCCGCCACGGCGGCGTTCTGGCGCTGATGCTGCCCGCGCAGCGCGGTGGGCGGCGCGCTGCCGGCTTCACTGGCCGCCACCGCCACCAGCGGCACCTGGGCCTCCCGCGCGCGCCGTTCCAGCACCGCCATCACCTCCGCAGGCTGCGGCGAGACCACCACCGTCTTCACTCCCGGTTTGATGATGCCCGCCTTCTCGCCGGCGATGGTCACTACATCCGGGCCGAGAAACGCCTCGTGGTCCATGCCTATCGGGGTGATCACCGCCACCAGGGGCTGCAAAACGTTGGTGGCATCGAGCCTTCCGCCCATGCCCACCTCCACCACCGCCAGCTCGATGCCAGCGTGAGCAAAGGCCACAAACCCGATGGCCGTGGCCACCTCGAAGAAGGCCGGCGGATGCGGCAGCCTGCCGTCGGCCAGAAGCCGCTCGATGGCGTCGCGTACTTCGGTAGCGGCCTTCGCCAGGGCCGGATCACTGATCTCCTCGGCGCCGATGC
This sequence comes from Terriglobales bacterium, assembly GCA_051959955.1. GTDB lineage: Bacteria > Acidobacteriota > Terriglobia > Terriglobales > SCQP01 > SCQP01. The sequence goes on from JBQCEU010000163.1 coordinate 1,368, forward strand.
GGATGCGTTCCGAATAGCGCTGCAGGTGCGGCGATGTGTACAGCCCGGTGCGCCAGCCGGCGGCCCGCGCGGCCGCTTCGATCAGCGCGGCGGTGCTGCCCTTGCCGTTGGTCCCGGCAATGTGGATGCTGGCGAACGCCCGCTGCGGATCGCCCAGTTCGGCCAGCAGCACGGCAATGGCGGCAAGATCGAACTTGCGGCCGGGCCGCAGCTCGGCGCCCAGCTCGTGCACCCAGTCCAGCGTCTCGCGAAGGTTCACAAACGCGCGGGGAAGCCGGCGGCGTGCTGGCCCGCCGCCGCGGCGGCCGGGGCGGCCTGCATAAAGGCCAGCGCCCGCGCCATGTAGGCCTTCAGGTCCTTGCGGTGGACAATGGCGTCGAGCATGCCGTGCTCCAGCAGAAATTCGCTGCGCTGAAAGTCGGGCGGCAGTTTCTGGCGGATCGTACTCTCGATCACCCGCGGCCCGGCAAAGCCGATCAGCGCTCCCGGTTCGGCGATGTTCAGGTCGCCCAGCATGGCGTAGCTGGCCGTGACGCCGCCCGTGGTGGGATCGGTGAGCAGCGAGAGGAAGGGGACGCCGGCGGCATCCAGCTCGGCCAGCGCGGCCGAAATCTTGCCCATCTGCATCAGGCTGACCGCGCCCTCCATCATGCGCGCCCCGCCGGAGGCGGAGATCACGATCAGCGGCTCGCGCGCCTTCAGCGCCGCCTCGGCGGCGCGGGTGATTTTCTCGCCCACCACGGCGCCCATGCTGCCGCCGATGAAGCCGTACTCCATGGCGCACACATACACCGGCATGCCTTCCAGCCGGCCATGCACCGACAGCAGGGCGTCCTGCATGCCGGTGGCGGCGCGCGCCTTCTCCAGCCGCTCGCGGTACGGCTTGAGGTCCACAAACTGCAAAGGATCGGTCGAGGTCAGCTGGGCATCCAGCTCTTCCCAGCGTTCGCCGTCGAGCAGCAGCTTCAGCCGCGTACGGGCGTCAATGCGGAAATGGCGCTGGCACTTGGGACAGACGTTGAGGTTTTCCGCCAGGTCCTTTTTCCAGATGATGTTGCGGCAGCCCTCGCACTTCAGCCACAGCCCTTCGGTCTTGACGTGCTTCTCCGGCACCGCGGGCAGGGGCTTGTCTTCGCGCCGAAACCAACTCATGGCTAGTACTCGATGCCTCGCTGGGCTTCGATGCCCTTCTGGTAGGCGTGCTTGATCTCGCGCATCTCGGTCACAGTATCGGCCAGCTCGACCAGCTTGGGGTGGGCATTGCGGCCGGTGAGGATCACGTGCACGTTTTCGGGCTTGGCGGCCAGAAACTCGGCCACCGGCTCGGGAGCCAGCATGTGGTAGCCGATGGCGTAGTTGATCTCGTCCAAAATGACCAGGTCCCAATCGCCGCCGGCGATTTCCCGTTTGGCCTCTTCCCAGGCTTCCTGCACCAGCCGCACATCCTCCGGGTCCGGCTTTTCCGCCCCCACCTTCACGAACCCCCGGCCCATTTGGCGGATCACGAACTTGTCCCCAAAGGCCTTGACCGCGTCCAGCTCGCCATAATGCCACGAGCCCTTGATGACCTGCAGCATCAGCACCCGCAGCCCGGCGCCCACGGCCCGCAGCCCGGTGCCCAGGGCGGCGGTAGTCTTGCCCTTGCCCGGGCCGGTGTGGATGATGATCAATCCGCGCACCTGCTTAGTGTACAAGCACGCGCGGCCCGGTAACGATGGTAGCCTTGGGAGATGGCGAAGGAACTGGAGGCGGTGCTGCGCGAATGCGCGCCGGTGCTGATCGCCTACTCGGGAGGCGTGGATTCGGCTTACCTTGCCTACGCCGCCCAGCAAACCATCCCGGGCCAAAGCTTGGCGTTGCTGGCCGACTCGCCCAGCCTGCCACGCTCGGCCAAGCAGGCGGCGCTGGACTTTGCCGCGCGCCACGGCATTGAGTGCCAGGTGATCGCCACCGCGGAGATGGCCAACCCCGATTACCGCAAGAACGGCCCCGACCGCTGCTTTTTCTGCAAAGACGATCTGTTTACCCGGATGGAAGAGGAGCTCAGCCGCCGTCCCGGTTTTCGCACCCTGGCGTACGGGGTCAATGCGGACGACAAGCTCGACTTTCGCCCCGGCCACCGCGCCGCCTCCAACCACGGAGTGCGCGCCCCGCTGCTGGAGGCCGGGTTGGGCAAGGCCGCCATCCGCCAACGCGCCCGCGCCGCCGGACTGGAAGTGTGGGACCGCCCGGCCGCCGCCTGTCTGGCCTCGCGCGTGGCCTATGGAATCGAAGTGACGCCCGGGGTGCTGGCGAAAATTGAGCAAGGCGAGGAAGAACTGTATGGCCTGGGCTTCCGGCAGGTACGGGTGCGCTACCACCAGGAGATCGTGCGGCTGGAGATTGCCCGGGAAGAACTGCCGCGCGCGCTTTCGCTCGACATGGCGGACCGGTTGACGGCCATCTTCAAGGGTCTGGGCTTCCGCTACGTCACCCTGGATCTGCAAGGCTTCCGCAGCGGCGCCATGAATGAGATATTGGTCGTGCCGGAAGCTGCTCGAAATCCTGCTTGATTTCGCTCCTCTTCTCCGTACAATGAGGGCGTCGCACCGCTTCCCGCGGGCACGGCCATGCCACCGGCGCGCGGGATGCCTCTATGAATTTCCGCCTGCGCACCGAGACCTGGACGGGGCTGCTGCTGCTGCTGGCGCTGCTGCTGCCGGTGGGCATCTATGCGGCGGCGTACCGCGCCGGCCGGCAGTTGAGCGCTTCTCTCGGCGGCGCCAGCCACAGCCAGGAGGTGATGCTGGCGATTGACCAGGTGCAGTTGCAGATGGTGCGGGCCATGAACGCCGAGCGGCAATATCAGCTCGCCGGCGACCCCGGGCAGTTGCAGGCCTATCAACTGGCCGTGGCCCAAACGCGCTCCGAGCTGGCGGATCTGCGGCGGCTGACCCGCGATACTCCGCGGGAGAAGCCGGCGCTCGATCAACTGGCCGCGGCGGCCGAGAACCAGATCCGGAATCTTGAGCAGAACGCGGCGGCGCCGGCGCCCGCCGCGGGCGGCGGCGCGTCGCTCGAGGCGCTGCGTTCCGCCCAGGCGGTGCGCCTGGGCGCGGAAGCTTCCATGGCGGAAGAGCAACACCTGCTGAACGAACGGCGGGCCATCGGGGCGGGTTTCCTGCGCCGCTGGAGCCGGCTGTTCCGGGGCGGGGTGATCGCCAGCGTGGTGTTGCTGGTGATCGTGTTCGTGCTGTTGGTGCGCGAGGTGCGGCGGCGGCGCCGCGCCCAGGAGGAGCTGAACCGCAGCCACCTGCAACTGCAGGCGAGCTGGCAACACTACGACAACCTGATCGCCCATGTGCCGGCGGCGGTGTGGTCGGCGAGCGCCGACGGCAGGATTGAATACCTGTCGTCCTACATGGAGACCTTGACCGGATACACGCCGCTGGAGATCGTGAGCGCCGACGCGGCCTTCTGGCACGCCCACCTGCACCCTGAGGACCGGGCGGGGGCGATCGCTTCCTGGCGCGAGCTGTTCGCCCGCCACGGCGCCACCGCGCTGGAGTTCCGCATGCGCCACCGCCAGGGCCACTGGATCTGGCTGCAGGCGCAAGGCCGGACGACGGGCGGCACCGGGCCGCAGGCGAAGGCCGACGGCGTGCTCTACGACATTACCGCGGTCAAGCATCGCGCCGAGCTGGAGATGCGGGAGCGCGGCTTCCAGTTCAAAAACGACGTGCTGGCCAGCGTCAGCCACGAACTGCGCACCCCGCTCAGCGCCATCCTCGGGTTTTCCGATCTGCTCGCCCAGGGGGCCGCCGGGCCGCTCAGCCACGATCAGCGGGATTTCGCCCGCCACATCCACGCCAGCGGCGAACATCTGCTGGCGCTGATCAACGACATTCTGGACCTGAGCCGCATCGAGGCCGGCCAGCTTCGTCTGCGGCCGGAGCGGGTCGAGCTTGCCCGGGCGGCCGGGGAAGCGGTGGAGATCATGGCCGCCCAGGCTCAGGACAAGGGGGTGGCGCTGCGGTCGGAATGCGCTGACGGGATTGCGGTTTGGGCCGACCCCCTGCGCTTGCGTCAGATCTTCTGCAACCTGCTGGGCAATGCGGTCAAATTCACTCCGGCGGGCGGGGAGATTGCCGTGCTGGCCAGCGTCGAAGGCGACTGGGCGCGGATTACCGTGCTCGATAACGGCATCGGCATTGCGCCCGAGCATCTCGATGCCATCTTTGACCGCTTCCGTCAGGTGGAAAGCACGGCGCGGCAGGCGGGCGAAGGCACCGGCCTGGGGTTGGCCATCACCCGCCATCTGGTAACCAGCCACGGCGGCCGCATCTGGGCGGAAAGCCGCCCGGGCGCGGGTTCGGCCTTTCACTTCACCCTGGCGACGGCCGAAGCGGTATCATCCAGGAATCAGACCCATGCTGTGGCCGGTTAACGCGGGCGGGTTGATGACCAAGTGCGTGTTCGTGGTGGACGACAATGCGCTGATGCGCACCCTGTTGACCGCCACCCTGCGGGCGGGCGGCTACGAAGTGGATTCCGCCGCCGGCGGCTCCGAGGCCCTGGCACGCATGCGGGAACGCCCTCCCGGGGTGGTGCTGATGGATTTGCAGATGCCAGAGATGAGCGGCGCCGAGACGCTGCGCGCCCTGCGCGCCGATCCCACCTTGCGCGCGATCCCCGTTTTGGCCATCACGGCTTTTCTGCATCCCCACGGCCGCGATGCCGCCCTCGCCGACGGCTTTGACGGCTACCTCTCCAAGCCCATCCCCTCGGCCACGCTGTTGGAGGAAGTCGGCCGCCGTTTCTATTGATCACGTTTTGCTGCGTTACGCTGACGTATGCGGATTCTGCTGGTCAGCGATGAGCCCGACGACCGCAGCATGGGAGGGCCGCGCGCGCTGAGCCGGCTGCGGACGGAGCTGCAGGCGCTGGGGCAGGATTGCGATCTTTGGTTCCGCGCCCAAATTGGAGACCGGCCGCGGTCGCAGCGGCTGCGCTGGCCGCTCAGTCCCTGGCTGACGCGCCGGGCTCTGCACCGGGCAAAAAACGCCTACGACGTGGTGGACGCCTCCAGCGCCCAGGGTTGCCGGCTGCCGCGCGGCGCCGTGCTGGTGGCGCGCTCCCATGGCCTCGAGCACCGCTACTACGCCGAACTGCTCGCCGACGCTCGCGCCGGCCTGCTGCACAAGCCCTGGACACATCGGCTGTGGTATCCGCCCACCTGTCTTTGGCAGGTGGAGCGGGCGCTGCGCCGCGCCCGCCGCATCATCGTCCCCAACCCGGGCGATCGCGACTTCATGGTGCGCCGCCACTGGGCGCCGGCGGAGCGCATCGAGCTCATCCCCCACGGGGTGGACGCCGCCGCCTGTCGCGATGCGCCCGGTCCCGCAGCCGCACGCGGCGCCGGCCTGCTGTTTTGCGGCTGGTGGACCACCAGCAAGGGCGTGGGCTATCTGGCCGCCGCCTACGCCCAATTATTGGCGGCGGGCCAGGCGCCGCCGCTCACGCTACTGGGCGTGGCGCGGCCGGGCGCGGAGTGGGCGGGCGAGGAACTCCGCATTCGGCAGCATTTCCCCCTCGCGGCCCAAGCCCGGCTGCGCCTGCTGCCGCGCACCCAGGACCCGGCCCAGGTGACCGCGGCATACCGCGCCCACGATCTGCTGGTGTGCCCTTCCACTTCGGAAGGCTTCGGCCTGGTGGTGCTGGAGGCGCTCAGCCAGCGCCTGCCGGTGGTGTGCACCGCGGTCGCCGGGGTGGCCCACTGGCTGCAGCACGGCCGCGATGCCTGGCTCGTCCCGCCGCGCGATCCCGCCGCCCTAGCCGCCGCTATCGCCACCCTGTGGCAAAATGCCGACATGCGCCGCGCCTTGGCCGAAGCCGGTTACCAACAGGCCGCGGCTCTCTCCTGGACGGCCGCCGCCCGGCAGACGCTGGCCTGCTATGAGCGGGCGCGCGAGGCGGCCGCGTGAACGGGGTGCGGGTGATCGCACCCGTATTCCACCCGCGCATTTGGGGCAGCCGCGACCTGCGTGCCTGGTACCCGGAACGCGGTCGGGAACCGGAGCCCATCGGCGAGGCCTGGATTTCGCCTCCCGATTGCCCAGTGCTGATCAAAATGCTGTTTCCTGCCGACCGGCTCTCGGTGCAGGTCCACCCCGACGACGCCTATGCGGCGACGCATGGGTTGGGGCGCGGCAAGAGCGAGGCCTGGTATGTGGTGGCGGCCGAACCTGGAGCCACCCTGGGCGTGGGTCTGCGCCCCGGCGCAAGCTGGAGTGAATTGGAGCCCGCCTGCCGCGCCGGCCGTGGCGCCGAGCTGCTGCATTGGGTCGCGGTGCAGCCGGGTGATGTTGTCAACGTGCCCGCCGGTACGGTGCACGCCATCGGCCCCGGCGTGGTGCTGTGCGAAGTGCAGCAAGCCTCGGACAACACCTTTCGGCTGGATGATTATGGACGCGGCCGCCCACTGCATCTGGAACACGGCCTGGCGGTGGCGCGCGCTACCTCAGGCGGGCTGGTGGAACATGGGCTGACTCTCGAGCAGAGCGGCCTGCTGCTGGACACCCCGTACTTTCAGCTCGTGCGTCACCAGACCAGCCCCGGCTGGACGCTTGCGCCCGCCAGCGTGCTTCGTTGGATTGTCAATTTGGCTGGTGATGGCCCAGTACCGCGAGGCTGCGTCGCCGAACTCGCACCCGGAACGCCGCTGGCGGCCACCAGCCGCGGCACCTGGCTGGAAGTCCAAGTGCCTATTCCATGACCATTGTGTCCCGCCATTGGGCAAAATAAGTGGCCGGCCACTGAGAACTTGACCGCGCGGTCGGGAGCCGCGACAATAGGAAGTATCTACCGACCCTCTGCGTAGGCGTCGTACCGCGTATACATTATGGCCTCGCGTCCTCAGCCCAAGCTCTCTACCCCCTCGCGCAAACCAGCCGACTCGGATGCGGCAGCAAGCGTGCTCAGCAGCGCGCGCCGTTTTCCCCTGGATGCCGCCACGCTGCGCAACTTCCTGCGCCAAATGGTCACGGTCCGTGAGTTCGAGCACATCGGGGAGCGCGAGTTCAAGGCCGGGCTGATCCGCGGCTATTACCATTCCTACGCCGGGCAGGAAGCGGTCGGGGTGGGGTTCTTCCAGGCGCTGGACTTGCAGCGGGACTACATCGTGGACCATTACCGCGATCACGGCCACATGCTGCTTTCGGGCATGGATCCGATGCGCATCTTTGCCGAGCTCTTCGGGCGCAGCACCGGCGTCTCCAAGGGCAAAGGCGGCAGCATGCATATGTACAGCCCCGAGCAGCACTTCCTCGGAGGCGACGGCATCGTGGGTGGCGGCCTCTCGGTCTCCACCGGCGTCGGTCTGGCACTGAAGCAGCAGAAACGCGACGGCATTTGCGTGTGCTTCTTCGGCGACGGCGCGGTGGATACGGGCACGTTCCACGAATCGCTGAACATCGCCAGCCTGTGGGATATTCCCACCCTGTACGTCTGCGTCAACAACATGTACAGCATGGGCACCAGCCTGGAGCGGCACTCCAGCCTGCCGCGGCTGGTGGACCGAGCCTGCGGCTTCGGCATCGAGACCGAACAGGTGGACGGCCAGGACGTCTGGGCCACGACGGAGGCCGCCGAGCGCATTGTGCAGCAGGTGCGCCGGAAGCACCGCCCCTACTTCGTGGAAGTGCTCACCTACCGCTATCAGGGGCACGGCATTCACGACAAGTCGCTGAACTACCGCACGCTGGAAGAAGAGACGGCCTGGCACGCGCGCGATCCGCTCAAGCTGCTGAGCGACTATCTGATGGAAGAGAAGATCCTGAGCCGCGGCGACATCGAGACGATTCGCAAGGACGTGGTGGCGGAACTGGAGGCCAAGGTGGCCGAGGCCAAGACGGGCCCGGAGCAGGCGCCGGAAGAGCTGTTCCACGACGTGATGGCCTAGACCGTGCCCACTGAGGCGGGAAGAGGAATCGAACTGTGCTTGTAAAAAAAGCCATGCACGAGGCGCTCAACATGGCGCTCGGCGAAGAGATGGAGCGCGATGAGCGCGTGGTGCTGCTGGGCGAGGAGATTGGCGCCTACAACGGCGTTCATTACGTCACGCGCGGCCTCTACGACCGCTTCGGCAAGGACCGGGTGATTGACACCCCCATCTCGGAAGAGAGCTTCGTGGGGGTGGGCGTGGGGTTGGCCATCATGGGGCAGCGGCCGGTGGTGGAGATGATGCGCATGGACTTCTCCCTGCGCGCCATGGATCAGATCTATAACCACATGGCCAAGATCCGCTACATGTCGGGCGGGCGGCTCTCGGTGCCGATGGTGCTGCGCGGCCCCGAAGGCCCCGGCCCCAACCCCGGCTTGACCGCCCAGCATGGCCAGCAGTTGAGCGTGTTGTTTGCCCACTGCCCAGGCCTGCGCGTGGTCAGCCCGTCGAACCAATACGACGCCAAGGGGATGCTGAAGGCGGCGATCCGCAGTGATGATCCGGTGGTGTTTCTCGAACCCGGCCCGCTCAACAACAAGCAGGGCGAGGTGGACGACGGCGACTACCTGGTGCCGATTGACCGGTCGGAGGTCAAGCACGCCGGCAGCGACGTCACCCTGATCGGCTACGGGGCCAGCGTGGCGCTGTGCCTGCAGGCGGCGCGCGATTTGGAGCGCGACGGTGTTTCGGCCGAGGTGGTGGACCTGCGCGTGCTGCGCCCGCTGGACATGGGCCCGGCGCTGGCCTCCCTGCACAAGACCAACCGGGCGGTGGTGGTGGATTACGCCTGGCAGAGCTACGGCCCGGCGGCCGAAGTGGTGGCCCGCATCATGCAAGACGGCTTCTGGGATCTGGAGGCGCCGGTGGAGCGGGTGGCCGGCAAGGAGACGCCGCTGCCTTACGCGGCCAACCTGGAAGAACTGAGCAAGCCCTCGGTGGAGGAGATCGTCGCCGCCGCCAAGAAAACGCTGGCCGGCCGCTAGAGCAGTTTTTGCCGGTCTTCGGCTTCGAGCTGCTGCACCAGCTTGCCGACTTTCTGCGACTGCGAGCGGGGCACGATCAGCAGCGCGTCGGGGGTTTCGACCACCACCAGGTCGCTGACGCCGACCAGGGCCACGGTTTTCCCCTCCACGCTGACGAAGTTGTTGGCCGAGTCCAACTCGACCACCGCGCCGGCCTGGGCGACGGTGCCGCCGTGCGGGGCCAACTGCTCGTAGAGCGCGCCCCAACTGCCGAGGTCGTTCCAGCCGAGGTTGGGGGCGGGCACGCAGACGATGTTGCGGCTGCGCTCCATCACCGCATAGTCGATGGAGATGTTTTCGCACTCCGGGTACCAGCGCTCCAGCACCGCTGCCAGCTTGGAGCGCGGCGCTTCGGCGATGCGGCGGAGAATTTCGGCGGTGGCAGGGAGAAACTCGGCCATCGCCTCCAGCACGCTGGAGGTGCGCCAGATGAACAAGCCGGCGTTCCAATAGAAGTGTCCGGCCTCGACAAACTCCTTGGCCTGCGCCAGGTTGGGCTTTTCCGTGAAGCGGCGCACGCGCATGGCGTGCGCCTTGGAGCGCGGATCGTGGACGGCTTCGATGTAGCCGTAGCCGGTCTCGGGGCGGGTGGGGGGAATGCCCAAGACCACCAGCTTGCCCGGGCGTTGGGCCTCCTTGACCGCCTGGCGCACCAGGGTGACGAAGCCGTCGGGGTTGGCGATGTAGGCGTCGGAGGGGAAAACGCCCATGCTGATGTCGCCGCGGGCGCGCAGGATCAGCTCGGCGCCCAAGCCGATGGCGGGGGCGGTGTTGCGGCCCACCGGCTCGGCGATGACCTGGGAAGACGGCACTTGCGGCGCCTGGCGCAAGATGGCCGGCCGCAACTCACGGCTGGTGAGGATCCAGATGTCTTCCGGGCCGGCGAGCAGCGGCCGCAGCCGCTCGATGGTCATTTCCAGCATGGAGTGCTCGCCAATGATCGGCAGCACCTGCTTGGCAGCGTTTTTGCGGCTGCGCGGCCAGAAGCGCGTACCCCGGCCGCCGGCCAGGATCAGGGCGCAAAAGCCGTTGGGTCTGGGGGCCGTGGTCGGCACGAATGGCAGAATATCAGGAATTACTGGATTTCCCTTAGAATTTCGGGTGGATTCTCCTCATGACTGACACAGCCCGTGATCCGCGCCGTTATGCCCAAGCCAAGCTCAGGCTCAGTTTGGCCGATGGCGGCATCAAGCTCATCTTGCTGGTTCTGTTTCTGACCGGCGGCGGGAGCGTCGCCTTGGCCCGCTGGTGCAGCAGTACACCCTGGCTGGGGGTGTTGGAATATGTGCTGCTGCTGGGCGCGGGGTTCACCGTGATCGGCCTGCCCGGCGATTGGATCGGGCGGCGCATTGAGGTGGGCTATGGCCTGAACCGCCAGAGCGTGGGCGGCTGGGCCAGGGATCAGCTCAAGGGCGCACTGCTGGGTGCGGTCCTGGGAGTGGCCGGCGCCGAGCTGCTGTACTGGCTGCTGCGCGCCGCTCCCCGGCACTGGTGGCTGTGGGGGTGGGCCGGGTTTCTGGTGATCATGGTGGGCCTGGTGCAACTGGGTCCGGTGCTGCTGCTGCCGATATTTTTTAAGCTGCGGCGGATGTCGGCCGACGATCCCGGCGATGCGGCGCTGGTCGAGCGGCTGGAGAGCACCTACGCGCGGCTGCGCGGGCAGAACCCAAATCTGCCGCGGCTGCACGGCATCTACGAGTGGAAGCTGGGGGAGAAGAGCGCCAAGGCCAATGCCGCGCTCACCGGCCTGGGCAAGACGCGCCGGGTGATTATCAGCGATACGCTGCTGGCCGACGCCACGCCAGAGCAGATCGAGGCGGTGTTCATCCACGAGCTGGGCCACCACGTGCATCAGGACCTGTGGCGCGGCATCGCCTTTCAGGCCGGGCTCAGCCTGCTGGGATTCTGGCTGGCGCAGTGGGCGCTGGCGGGCCTGGGGCCGCAGCTGGGCCTGAGCGGCATCGCCGACGTGGCCGGGCTGCCGCTGATCGTGCTGGTGTTCACGCTGCTGGGCCTGCTGCTGCTGCCCGCCAGTAACGCCTTCGTGCGCGCCATGGAGCGCCGCGCCGATGACTACAGCTTCGCCACGCTGGGCACCGCCGCGCCGCTGATGGCGGCGCTGGAACGGCTGGCGGAGAAGAACCTGGCGGAGGTGAATCCGCCGCGCTGGAAGGAGTTCTTGCTGTACTCACATCCTTCGATCGCCACCCGCCTCCGCCGGGGCCGCACCTGGCAGGCGGCCCACGGAAGCGCGTTCGAGGGAGGACAGTAGGCTGCAGTCAATGGATGCATTCGCCAGGCGGTGCAGCTCGGCGGAGGAGAAACCGGCGTGGGTGGCGAGCCATTCGTATTCGCCGAGCAGGGTGCAATTGAAGATGCCGGGGTCGTCGGTGCTGAGCGACAAGCGCAGGCCGCGGTCGAAAAAGGTGCGGATGGGATGGGGCGCGGCGCCGGTCCAGGCGCCGGTCTTGTAGTTGGACGTCGGGCAGAGGTCCAGCGCCACCTCGCACCGTGCCAGCTCATCCAGCAGGCGCGGGTCCTCGATGGCGTGGATGCCGTGGCCGATACGGTCGGGTTGCAGGCAGGTGAGCGCGTCCCAGACCGACTGCGGGCCGCAGGTTTCGCCGGCGTGAACCGTGGTGCGCAGGCCGTGGGCGCGGGCGCGGGCGTAGCCGGGGGCGAACTCGGCCGCGGGTCGCTGCTTTTCGTCGCCGCCGATGCCGATGCCCAGCACGGAGCCGGAGGGAGCCAGGCGGAGGGCCCAGTCCACGACGCTCTCGAGATGGCTGGCGCCGAACTGGCGCACGGCGTCGAAGATCCAGCGGATGCGTACGCCGGATTCTGCTTCGGCGGCGCGGCGGGCGGCTTCGGCGGCCTCCCAGTAGGGCTCGATGGCGACGCCGCGCCAGAGCAGAATGCCGATGGAGAAAAATACCTCGCTGTAGACCACGCCCTGGGACTGCAACTGGCGGGCGAGCGCGGCAACCGCGTCGGCGTAGTCCACCGGGTCGCGCAGCAGTTGACTGGCGGTCTTGATGGCCTGGATGACGCCGGGGAAGTCTTGGAACTGGTACAGGCGCTCGCAGGCCGCCAGGCTGTCGAGGCCGAAGGGATGGCCCTGGCGCTGGGCCAGTTGCCAGAGCGTGGCGGGGGCGAGGCTGCCCTCGAGATGCAGGTGCAGTTCGGCCTTGGGCAGCCGTCGCAGCGCTTCGCGTTCGGCGGGGATCATGGCAGGGCGGCCAGCAGGCGATCCACCTCGTCGGCGGTGT
>JBQCEU010000164.1:0-2276 GCA_051959955.1 Terriglobales bacterium
GCCGGTGACGGCGGCAATCTGGCCGCGCAGCGGGGAATTGGCCGGTAGTTTCTTTTCCGCCTCCGATGCCTGCTGGAAAGCCTTATGCGCCGCGGCCAGCCCTGCCATCACCTTCATTTGCAGGGAGTGCAGCGCGTCGAGGGCGGCCATGACCGCCGGGCCGCTGCCGGCGCGGGGATCGTTGACGACGTGCAGCGTGCGGGTGTAGCTGTGCCCGTTCACATGCAGCGTCAGCGTGTATTCGCCCGGCAGCGCCAGCGGGCCCTGCGGCGCGGCGGGCGTGCCGTGCGGGATGGCGGTCATGGGCAGGCTCAAGCGCGCCCCCGCGGGGCGGGCATAGTGCAGGTCCCACACCGCGCGATCGGTGCCGGCGGCGGTGGGGAGGGGCTCGAGGGGCTGCTTCCAGAATTCGGGCACGGTCTGCGGCTCCTGGGCGAAGGCCGCCAGCGCCGGATCGGGCGTGCTGGAGAGGGTTCGCACCAGGTGTCCCTGGGCGTCGTGGATGTCCAGCGTGACCGGGCCCTGAGCCGGAGCCGCCTGGTTTTATTAAAGAATGGCGCCGGCGGGGGGGTTGGGGCGGTGCGGCACTTCGGGCGGGAAGGGCGTATCGGCGTTGAGGTCGCGATGCACCCGCACCGCCTCGCCCGGCTGGAAGAAATAGGCCGGTGCGGCGGCAATGCGCTCCGCGGCGCCCTTCACCAGTTGCCGTAGCGGAGACATGTCGTCGAGGATCCAGAAGCCGCGCCCATAGGTGCCGACCACCAGATCGTTGTCCTTGACCACCAGGTCGCGGATGGAGGTGGTGGGCAGGTTGAGGCGCAGCGACTGCCAGTGGTCGCCGTCGTCAAACGAAACGTAGACGGTGTTCTCCGTGCCGCAGTACAGCAGCCCTGGCGTCTTCGGATCTTCGCGCACCACGCGCACGAAGCTGCCCTCGGGCTCGCCCGTGGGCAGCCCGGTAACGATTTCGGTCCAATGGGCGCCGTAGTCGCGGGTGCGGTAGATGTGCGGCAGGTAATCGCCCACGTTGCGGTTGTCCATCTCGGCGTAGGCTTCGGCGGGGTGGGTGTGGCTGGGGATCACGAAGTTGAACTCGGCGCTGGCGGGCGTGCCTGGCGGCGTGACCTCGGTCCAGTGCGCGCCCATATCGCGCGTCAGCCACATCAGGCCGGTGTTGGTGCCCGCCCAGATCAGGCCGCGGGCGGCCGGCGAGGGCGAGAGCGCGGTCAGCGCCGGCGTGGGACGCCCGTAGGCGGGCGCGGCCGGCGGCTGGCCGTGGTGGGCCGAGAGGTCGGGGCTGATGTCGGTCCAGTGCTGGCCGCCGTCGCGGGTCATGCTCACGTACTGGGTGCCGAAGAGCATCACGTGCTGGTCCTGCGGCAGGAAGGCGATGGGCGGGTTGGTGAACTCGCGATAGGTCTTGCCGTTGCCGCCCGGGCTGACGTCCTGATAGGTCCACAGCGGCCGCGTCACCTTGACCAGCAGGCTCTCCAGGCCGCCCACGTAAATCACGTTGGGATCAAGTGGATCGGGCGCCACCGAACCCGCCTCGCCCGCCGGCATCGGGTACCAGTCAAACGGCGTGATCTCGCCTAGTTTGCCGCGGCTGGCCACCGCCACCGCGCCGGTATCCTGCTGGGTGGCGTACACCCAGTACGGGAACTCGTAGCCGGCAGCGATGCGGTACACCTGCGCGGTGGATTGGTTGTACCAGTCGGTCCAGGTGGCGCCGTGGTTGAAGGTGATGGCCGCTCCCTGGTCGGCGCCGAAGATCATGCGGCGGCTGTCGGTGGGGTCAATCCACAGCTCGTGATAATCGTCGCCGCCCGGCGCGCCCTTCCAGGCGGCGAAGGTGTGGCCGCCATCGGTGGAGCGGTAGGTGGCCGTCTGCAGCACGTAGACGATGTCGGGGTTCTGCGTATCCACACGCACTTCGCAGATGTAATCGTTGCCGCTGATGCGCCGGTCGGTGGGGGCCTTGGTCCAGCTCGCTCCGCCGTCGTCGGAGCGGTACAGTCCAAAGCCGCCCACCAGGAACACCCGCTGTCCCTCGGTGCCCTGGGCGACGGCGACGCCCATGCGGCCGCTGAGTTCGGGCAGGCCGTGGCCTGAGATCTCGGTCCATGTGGCGCCTTCGTCGGTGGACTTGTACAGCGCCGAGCCGTTCTCGTAGACCTTGTGCTGGCCGGGGTTGGGGTTGTAATGCAGGTAGGTGGTGGCGAAGACGACCGAGGGATCGTCGGGCGCCCAGTCGAGGTCGCGCGCGCCGGTCATGT
>JBQCEU010000165.1:0-24554 GCA_051959955.1 Terriglobales bacterium
TATACTAGCCGTGAATGTTTCTCGCCAGCACCCGGCGCACGCTGGAGATGATCAAGTTCGAGCACTCGGTGTTCGCGCTGCCGTTTGCCCTGCTGGGGGCGATGCTGGCGGCCGGCGGCTGGCCGCCCTGGGGCGTGCTGGGCTGGATCGTGGTGGCCATGGTGGGCGCGCGCAGCGCCGCCATGACCTTCAACCGCATCGTGGACCGCCGCCTCGACGCCGCCAACCCCCGCACCCGCAACCGCGCCCTGGCGGCAGGCACGCTGTCGCTGGGCTTCGCCTGGGGCTTCCTGCTGGTCAGCGCCCTCGTCTTCTTCCTCGCCGCCTGGCGGCTCAACCCGCTCTGCCTCAAGCTGGCGCCCCTGGCGCTGGGCTGGGTGCTGTTCTACTCCTATACCAAGCGCTTCACCCTGCTCTCCCACTGGGTGCTGGGCATCGGGCTGGGCATCGCGCCCGCCGCCGCCTGGATCGCCGTCCGCGGCTCGCTCGCTCCCCGCATCCTGCTGCTCACCGGCGCGGTGGCGCTGTGGGTGGCCGGCTTTGACCTGCTCTACGCCTGCCAGGACGTGGACTTCGACCGCGGTCAGCCCGGCCTGCACTCCACCCCCAAGCGCATCGGCATCGCCGCCAGCCTGCGACTGGCGCAGATCTGTCATGTCGTCATGCTGGGCCTGCTCGTCCTGCTGCTGCGCGCCAGCGGCCTGGGCGGGCTGGCGTGGGCCGGGCTGGCCGTGGTGGCGGGTCTGCTCATCTATGAGCACTCGCTTCTGGCGCCAGATGATCTTTCCCGCATGAACGCCGCTTTTTTTACAGTGAACGGCTATATCGGCATCCTGCTGCTGGTGTTCTGGGGCGCCAGCCTGCTGTAAGCTCACGGTAGAGCAGAAAACTGTTGCCAGCGGGCGGCAAGCTGCGCCATCATGCGGGGCAGGCGTCCTCGCATACCTCGAACGCCGGGGAGATCTCCGTCATGTCCAAGGCCCGTTGGGTTCTGCTCGCTTCCTGCCTCTGTCTCGCCCTGCCCGCGCTGGCGCTGCAAGCGCCGCCTGCTTCGCTGACCAGCGCCCTGCGTTGGCGCAGCGTCGGCCCCTTCACCGGCGGACGGGTGACCACCGTGGCCGGCGTCGCCCAGCAGCCCAACGTCTATTACATGGGCACCGCCGGCGGCGGCGTATGGGAGACCGAGGATTACGGCCAGCACTGGAGCAACATCTCCGATCACGACTTCAAGACCGGCAGCATCGGCGCCATGGCCATCGCCCCCTCCGATCCCAAAATCATCTACGTGGGCTCGGGTGATTCGGCGCCCCGCAACACCGTGCTGACCGGCGGCGGCATGTACAAGTCCACCGACGGTGGCAAGAGTTGGAAGCAGATCGGCCTCGCCGACACCCACATGATCAACTGGATCCTGGTGGACCCGCAGAACCCCGACGTGGTCTACGTGGCTTCGCTCGGCCATCTCTTCGCCCCCAACCCCGAGCGGGGCGTCTTCAAGACCACCGACGGTGGCCAGAGCTGGAAGAAGGTGCTGTTCGTCAACAACGACACCGGCGCCATCACCATGGCCATGGACCAATCCAATCCGCAGGTGGTCTACGCCGCCATGTGGGAGATGTCGCGCAGTCACTGGGGCTTCTCCAGCGGCGGCCCCGGCAGCGGCCTCTACAAGTCCACCGACGGCGGCGCCACCTGGAGCAACATCTCGCATCATCCCGGCCTGCCCACCGGCATCTTCGGCAAAGTGGGCGTGGCCGTGGCGCCCACCGATCCCAACGTCGTCTACGCGCTGATCCAGGCCGACTATAAGGGCCAGGCGGGCGGCCTGTTCCGCTCCGACGACGCCGGCGCCACCTGGCGGTTGATCAACAACAGCATGGATATCACCCAGCGCGCCTTTTATTACGGGCGCGTCTATGTGGATCCCAAGGACCCGAACACCATCTACCTGCCCAACGTCGGCGTCTATATTTCGCACGATGCCGGCAAGACGCTGCACGCCTTCCGCCCGCCGCACGGCGATAACCACGCCTTCTGGATCAATCCCAACAACTCGAACATCTTCATCGAAGGCAATGACGGCGGCGCCACGGTCACCCAGGACGGCGGCAAGACGTTTAGCTCCGAAGACAACCAGCCCACCGGCCAGTTCTACCACGCCAACCTCGACGAGGAGTTCCCGTTCAACATCTACGGCGCGCAACAGGACCGCAGCTCGGTGGTCGGCCCCAGCGCCTCGCTCGGCGGCGGCATGCCGCCGGTGTGGCAGAACGTGCAGGGCGGCGAGATGAGCTGGGTGGTGCCCACCCCCGGCCGGCCGTGGATCACCTACGGCAGCGGCTACTACACCATGGAGTGGCGTGAGGACCGCCGCGCCGGTCTGACCACCAACATCGCTCCCTGGCCGGCCTACAAGTTCGGCCTGCAGGGATCGCTGATCAAGTACCGCTTCGGGTGGAACCATCACGCCGCCATCTTCGATCCCCACAACCCCAACCGCTTCCTGCTGGGCGCCAATGTGCTGTTTGAAACCACCGATGAGGGTCAGCACTGGAAGGTGATCAGCCCCGACCTCACCCGCGATGACAAGAGCAAGCAACAGCGTCCCGGCGGGCCGATCAGCGCCGATGTGACCGGCGAGGAGATGTTCGACACCATCTCCTCGATCGCCATCTCACCGCTGCAAGGAAACGTGATCTGGGTCGGCTCCGACGACGGCCTGGTGCACATTTCCACCGACGGCGGCGCGCACTGGAGCCCGGTGCGCCCGCCCGCCATGCCCACCTGGTCCACGGTCACCTGCATCGAGCCTTCGCACACCGACGCCGGCACCGCCTATGTCTCGGCCAGCCGCTTCGACTGGGACGATTTCCATCCCTACATTTACAAGACCACCGACTACGGCAAGCACTGGACGGAGATTACCGCCGGCCTGCCGCAGGATCAGTACATCGAGAGCGTGCGTCAGGATCCCAATGATCCCAGCCTGATGTTGGCGGCCACCAGCGCCACCGTCTACTTCAGCCTGGATGGCGGCGCGCAGTGGCAGCCGCTCAGCCTCAACCTGCCGGCGGTGCGGGTCAACGACATCGAAATCCAGCCTCAGCAGCACGCGGTGGTGCTGGCCACCTTCGGCCGCGCCTTCTGGGTGCTCGACAATCTCCAGTTCCTCGAGCAGTTGGGCTCGGCCAAGGTAGCCGACGACGCTGCTTATCTCTTCAAGCCGCAGCAGGCCTGGCTCACCTCCGGCGGTGGACGCGGCGGCTTCGGCGGCGGCGCGGGGGCCGAGAACCGCCCTGCCGGCGTCACCGTCTTCTTCCATCTGCCCGCCAACTACGAAGCCGGCACGCCGGTGAAGTTGACCTTCAGCGACGCTGCCGGCAAGGTGATTGACTCGGTTTCCCTGCCCGAAAAACCGGCGGCCGGTGGCCGGGGCGGCTTCGGCGGCGGCGCCGCGCGGCGCGCCCCGCGGCTGCACGCAGGCATGAACAGCGATCAGTGGAACAAGCGCAACCCCCAAGCGGTTGAGGTCAAGGGCATCTTCCACTCCGGCTTTTCGGCTTCGGTGCCGGTGGGCCCGGAGATCGTCCCCGGAACCTATAACGTGACCTTGACCGCTGGCCAGACGACCGACAAGCAGCCGTTCGTGGTCAAGCTCGACCCGCGCCTGCATACCACCCAGGCGGAGCTGCAGCAGCGGTTTGATCTGCTGATGCGCATTCACGGCGCCATCAACCAACTGGATACGGCCTTGAACCAGGCTCTGGATGCCCGCGATGCGGTCGCCAAGCCGGCCGCCGATGGTGCTGATCCTGCCGATCCGGCGGTCGCCGCCCTGAATCGGGACATCGAGGACCTGGTGGATCTCAAGATTCAGTCGGGCGAGGGGGCACTGGTCTATCCCGGCCGCCTGCGCGCCTGGCTGAGCGCCATTTCCGGCCAGGTGAGCATGGCACTGGTCGCCCCCACTCCGTCCATGGTGCAGGTGGCGGAGGACTATATCCAACAGGCGGCTGCCGGCGTAAAGCGCCTGCAGGCCGACATGGCAACGCTCAAAACTGCCCAAGGGCGCTGAGATAGGCCATAAGCCCCGGACTCCATGTGCTAGAGTCCGGGGTGTATGCTGCTGCGCATTGGCTCACGTATTGGCATAGCCTGGCTGTTGCTGCTGGGCTTTGCCGCGGCGCAAACCCTGGCTGGCGAAGCCCACGCCCTGGCCCAACCGGCGCTGTCGCAAAGCGCGGTCATCGAAGGCGCCACCCTCAACTGGGACGCGCTGCACTTCACCCTGCCACGGGGGGAGATCGCGCTCGGCGGGCTGGAAAACGGCAAGCCGGTGGCGGCGGTGTTTACCGGACAGGGACAGTTGCGTGTGGCCGCGCCCAACCCGCTGGCCCGGCAGCAATTCCAGCTTTTTACAACCCAGGACCATCTCACCCTGAGCTTTCAGGCGGCGGTGTTCCGCTTTGCCGACGGCGCCGCCTTCACCGCCGCCCTCGGCCCGGGCGTGGTCTTCCACCCTCTGGCGGGAGCCGCGGCCAAGCCGTTCGCCGACGTTCTGGCCGACCGGGCTCATTTTGCCGGAGATGACGAACTGCCTGAGGTGGCGCGCCAACTGCTGGCCCTCGATGCCGGCACGCCGGCCACCGCCGCCGGCCACAGCCTGCTGCAGGCGGCGCTGAAGACCGCTTCGGGATGGGTGCTGGCCAGCTTCGATCCTTTGGACAGCGAAGCCGTCGAGGTGAGCCGCTATGCCCAAAACTCGGCTTACGGACAGAATGTCTTTCACGACGACCTGGCCCACTTTCCCGCCGGCGCGGCCGCCGCTGCGGCGCCGGGCGCCGAACCCGGCCTGCCTCCTCCGGACCGGCTGGACAACTACGACTTGTCGGTGACCATCCCCAACAACCTCGACCTGCAGTCTCAGGCCGCGGTGGAGGTCTCGGCAGCACGCCCTGGGCGCGGTCTGCTGCTGGCGCTCGACAGTGATCTGCAGGTGACCGCGGCCAGTCTGGCCGACGGCTCGGCGGTGGAGTGGCTGCAGCCGCGCGATCCGGGCCGCGACCGGCCGGAGAATTACGTCGGCGATTGGCTGTACCTCCGTTTGCCGCATCCCCTCGGCGTGGGCCAAAGCGTCACCGTCAAGCTCGCCTATCACGGCAAGCAGGTAATCGAAAAAGTCGGCTCGGGCAACTTCTTCGCCCGCAGCGGCGGCTGGTATCCGTCGAATATCTACGGCCCCCCGTTCCAACGCGCCCGCTTCCACATGCGTTTCACCAACGACAAGCGCTACACCCTGGTGGCCACCGGCCAGCGGGCCACCGACCAGCGCCAGGGCGAAGAGCAGGTCACCGAGTGGACCACGCCCGTGCCGCTGACCGTTGCCGGGTTCGCCCTGGGCGCCTACAACCAGCACATCGAGAAGGTGGCCTTGCCTGGCGGTCAGCAGGTGACGCTGGACGTGCTGGTGAACAAGAGCCCCGATGACATGCTGCAGTCCATCAACGAGTACAGCGACCTGAGCATGGCGCCGCAGGAGGCCGCCATCCCCTTTGGCAACGTGGACCCGAATCGGCTGGCGCCGGTGGCGGCGGAACAGGTGGGCAACGCGCTCAAGTTCATGGCCGCCTACTACGGCCCCTACCCCTATGCCAGCCTCTCCGTGGTTCCCATTCCCTACAGCTACGGCCAGGGCTGGCCGGGACTGCTCTACCTGAGCAGCCTCAGCTTTCTGGACACCTCGCAGTTGCATTACCTGGGCTTGACCGATGCCGAGCAGGCTCAAATTACCGATACCTTCCGCGCTCACGAAACCTCGCATCAGTGGTGGGGCCACCGCGTGAGCTGGAAGAGCTACCGCGACCAGTGGCTGTCGGAAGGCTTCGCCAACGGCAGCTCGCTGTTATTCCAGATGACGTTGGACGGCGAAGACGCCGGCCTGAAGACGCTCCAGGGCTGGCGGCAGGAGTTGGAATCGAAGAGCCGCCTGGGCAAGGTGCACGAACAGGACGGGCCGCTGTGGCTGGGCACGCGGCTGATGTCGTCCCAGGATCCCGATGGCTACCGCATCATCACCTACGACAAGGGCGGCTACGTGCTGTACATGCTGAGGGAGATGATGCTCGACACCGCCGCCAGGAATCCGGATGCCAGCTTCCAGGCGATGATGCGCGACTTCACCGCCACCTTCGCCAACCGCGATGCCTCCACCGCCGATTTCCAGGCGATCGTGGAGAAGCACATGAGCCCGGTCATGGACGTGGACCGCAACCACAAGATGGACTGGTTCTTCCGCCAGTACGTTTACGGCACCGGCATTCCCCGTCTCAAGTTCCATGCCGCTATCACGCCCGACGGCGCCGGCGCCAAGCTGGTGATGACCATTGACAACCCCGGCGGCTGGCACGGCCTGCTGCCGGTCTACATCTGGCAGGGCAAGAAGTTCGTGCGCGGCCAGATCGCGGTGCGCTCCGAACACGAGTCCATCCCCACCTCGCTCGGGTTCCATCCCAGCAAAGTCGAGGCCAACGCCTTACTCGACATGCTGGTGGACGTGGACCAGTAGCGGGAGGCTCCGGAGGCCGGCGCTCAGGCGGGCTGGGCGCCGTTGCCGCGCTCTTCACAGGTTCCAAGCGGCCAGTATACGGCAGCCGCTGTGCAGCTCTCGCTTAGCGCGCGCCCGTCTGCAGCAGGTAGATGGAGAAGAACAGCAGAATCCAGACCACGTCCACGAAGTGCCAGTAGTACTCGGCGGCCTTCAGCGACATGTGGTAATCGTGGGTGTATTCGCCCTTCTCCATGCGCCAGTAGACCAGCGAGAGCATGATCAGGCCCACGGTGACGTGCGCGCCGTGGAAGCCGGTCATCAGGTAGAAGGCGGAGCTGAAGGCCCCGGCGCTGACCGTGAAGCCCATCACGCCGCTCAGGAAACCCCACTCAAAGCCCTGCATACCCAGGAAGACGATGCCCATGGCGATGGTGAGCAGCAGCCAGTTCTTGGCGGCCGTGCGATGGTTCTTGAGGAACGCCGCCACCGACCAGTTCAGGGTGAAGCTGGACGACACCAGGATCAGGGTGGCGATGGCCGGCATGGCGGTTTCCAGCGTGGGCATGCCCGCCGGCGGCCACGAAGTGCTGGAGAAGCGCGTAAGGTACAGATACTCGAAGTAGGCGAAGAAGATCATCGCCTCGGAGGCGAGGAAGAAGAAGAAGCCGCGGGTCAGGTCCTTGTTGGTCTGCACCTGATCCATGCGGCGGCGCTCGACGGCGATGGTGTTGGCCCAGCCGGCGGCGGCGGCCAGCGACAGCAGGGCGGCCAGGGCCAGCAGCACCCCGGCGGTGGGAATGCCGAGGTAGACGAGGAAGACCAGGAACACCACCGCTCCCATGCCGCTGGCCAGAATGATGGGCCAAAAGCTGGGCACCGGGTTGTGGTGCGACGGATCGGCGTGGCCGGCGTGGGCGCCGGCAACAGCCGCGGACGGAGCTAGGGTCGAGTGTTCCATCTACTTTAACCAGTGAGGCAGGGTGAAGGTGGTGTCCTGAGGATAGATCCAGCCGTGCCGGGCGGCGTACGGCGTCCAGAGCATGCTGGCCAAGGCGAGGAAGAACAGCGCCCAGCCCAACCGGCGATTGCGCCGCCGCACACGGGGTGAGAGCCGCTTGAGTTCTGCTGTGCTCGGCATCATACCCGGCATAAGCCTATTGTCCTCCCACGCCGCTCTGTGCAGCGGGATTGGCAGGCGCCAACGGCTCGAGTGTGTACATCAGGCTGACCCGCGCCACCAGCGGATCCAGGCCGGTATTGATCTGGTAGATCACCGGCAGCGTCTTGGACGTGTGCGGCGCCATGGTCTGATCGGAGAAGCAGAAGCACTGAATCAGCGCCAGATGCGTGGCCGCCTGGGCGGGGAAGATGTCGTGAATGGCGCGGAAGCGCACCGTCTGATTGCTGTCGTTGGTGAAAGTGAACTTGTTCTCCATGCGCTGGCCGATGTGCGTGGTCTGCAGCGACTGGTCAGGCTGGAACTGAACGTGGAGGCCCTCGGCGATCACCCCGCTGAAGCTGATGTTGATGTTGCGGCTGGTATCAACGGGGCCGGTGGAGGCGGACAGCTTCTGGTCGGCGGGCACGTAAATGCCCAGGTGGGTGCAGAAAACGCGGAACAGCGGCACGTTGATGAAGGCAAAGGCCACCATCCCGAGGACGATCAGGGCGAGCTTCCATCCCCAGCGCCGGCGGCGTTCCGAGGGTGGACGTGTGGGTGCTTCCGGCGGCATGCCAGCTCCTACTGAACCTCCGGAATCTCGGCAAAGTTGTAGGCGGGCGGCGGACTCGAGGTTTGCCATTCGAGGTGCGTTTCGATGGCGTTGCTGTCCCAGGGGTCGTTGCCGGCGTTGAGCGGTCCGCGCATGGCCTTGAGGATGCTGAAGGTGAACACCAGGCCGGCCAGCAGCATGAAGAGGAAGCCGACGGAGATGAACTGGTTCAGCGGCTGGAACTCCGGCCGATAGCTGGCGACACGGCGCGACATGCCGTCAATGCCCAGCAGGTGCATGGGCATGAAGACCCAGTTCTCGCCGATGAAGAACAGCCAGAACACCCAGCTCCCCAGCTTCTCACTGAGCATGCGGCCGGTGACCTTGGGGAACCAGAAATAGGTGCCGGCGAACAGCGTCATCACCGAGCCGCCCACCAGCACATAGTGGAAGTGGGCCACGACGAAGTAGGTGTTGTGCACCTGGATGTCGAACGGCACCACGGCCAGCATCAGGCCGCTGAGGCCGCCGATGACGAAGGTGAAGATGAAGCCGAGGCAGAACTTCATGGCCGTGGTGAAGCGGATGACACCGCCCCAGATCGAGGCCAGCCAGGAGTAGATCTTGACGCCGGTGGGCACCGAGATGGTCATGCTGGCCATCGAGAACCAGATCTGGGCTCCGGCGGAGATGCCGGAGGTGAACATGTGGTGCGCCCAGACCATGAAGCCGATCACTCCGATGGCCCACAGCGCCAGCACCATGCCGCGGTAGCCGAACAGCTTTTTGCGGGCCATGGAGGGCACGATGTGGCTGACCATGCCGAAGCCCGGCAGGATCATGATGTAGACCTCGGGATGGCCGAAAAACCAGAACAGGTGCTGATAGAGCAGCGGATCGCCGCCCAGCGCCGGCCGGTAAAAGCCGGTGGAAAGCCAGCGGTCGCTGAGCAGCATGAACAGCGCGCCGCTGAGCACCGGCAGCGCCAGCACCAGCATCCAGGCGGTGACCACCCAGCTCCAGACGAACAGCGGTACCTTCATCCAGGTCATGCCCGGGGCGCGCATGTCAATCACCGTCACCAGGAAGTTGATGGCGCCCATGATGGAGGCGATGCCCAGCAGGATGACGGCCAGAATCCACAGATCCTCGCCATGGCCGGCGGTAAACTGCGCCGTGCTCAGCGGCGGATAGCTCCACCAGCCGCCCGCGGCCGCGCCGCCCACCACGAAGAAGCTGCCGTACAGCATCAGCGCGGCGGGAATCATCAGCCAGAACGAGAAGGCGTTGAGCTTGGGGAACGCCATGTCGCGGGCGCCGATCATCAGCGGCACCAGATAGTTGCCGAAGCCCGCGAAGGCCGCCATCAGGGTCAGGAAGATCATGATGGTGGCGTGCATCGTCATCAGCTGGTTGTACAGCTCGGGGCTGACGATGTGCCAGTTGGGGTTGTAGAGATTGAGGCGGATCATGCCCGCCAGCGATCCGCCCGCCCAGCCGTTGATGAGGGCGAAGACGATGTACATGATGCCGATCTTCTTGTGATCGGTGGTGGTCAGCCAGTCGAGAAGGCCGTGGTACTGGCGGGGGTGAACCTCGCCCACGGTGGCTACTTGGGTGCTCATTGTGCTCCCCCTGCGGGCGCCGCCGCGGGCTTGGCGGCGGCGGTTGTGGCCGGTGCGGGCTGCGAGCGGTGCGCCTGCAGCCATTGCTCAAATTGATCGCGCGGCAGCACCTGCACCTCGATCAGCATCTCGGCGTGGTTGACCCCGCACAACTGCGTGCATTGACCCTTGTAATAACCCGGGTCCGCCTTGAACCACAGGTTGGACAGGCGGCCGGGCAGCGCATCCACCTGGATGCCCAGGCCGGGCACATAGAAACCGTGGATGACGTCCACGCTGGTCAGGTCGAGATCCACCACCTCGTCGGCGGGCACCACCAGCGTGCCGTTGGAGATGTCAATGCCGTAGTCCGGGTACTTGTATTCCCAGAAGAACTGGTGGCCGACGACGTTGACGTTGAGGGCGGGATGGTTGCCGCCGTACTCCATGTAGTGCAGCACGGGGAACGAGTGCAGCGCCACCATCAGCACCACGACCAGCGGGATCACCGTCCAGGCGAACTCCAGCGGGTTGTTCTCGTGGAAGTGCGCCGGCTGGCGGCCGTCGCCCTTGTCGCGGAACTTGATCATCACGTAGACCAGCAGGATGTAGGCCAGCGCGATGAAGGGAATGACCCACCAGAAGGCGTGCCAGCTCTCGGCCGCCGCCAGCTTGGCGACGTTGCTGCCCGGGGCGGTGAAAGGCTCGCGGGTCGGCGCGGCCAAGCCCTTGGCGGCCGCAGCGGCCATGGACTGCTCCATGGTCTGGAGCAGCGTGAAGAAGGCCCAGGTCATTGCTCTCCTTTAGCAGGCGCCGCCTGCTTGCCGTGCAGCAGTTGCTGCACATAGGCGTACAGTGAATCCATTTGCGGGCGCGTCAGGGTTCCCTCGCCCGGCATCATGCGGCCGGGCAGCCCGTGCAGCACCACCTTGGCGAAGCCGGCGGCGTCGGTGGGCGAACTCAGAATGATGGGGTGGTCGAACGGCTGCGCGGTCACCTCGACATACGGCGCCGAGCCCACCATCATCACCGGAATGCCGCCCTGTCCCTGCTCGCCGTGGCAGCTCTGGCAATAAGTGCGATAGAGCGCGCCGCCGGCGGCCACATCGCCCTGCGCGGCATTCGGGACGGCGGTTCCGTCGGCCGCCGTCGCCGGCGGCTGCGCCGCCTCGTCGGCCACGATCTGCATCGCCACCGCGATCGGGATGCGCGGCCCGTTGGGCACCGGGTTCAGCGGCGGCAGCTTGGCCGGGCCGCTCGCAGCCGGAGTCTCAATGGCGGCCAGCTCGGCGGCGCTGTTGTCCTGCCACGCATCCTTGGGAATGTAGTTGTGGCGCACGTAGTGCACCACGGCCATGCGCTCTTCCGGCGACAGGGCCACGAAGCTGGGCATGGAGGTGCCCGGCGAACCGTTGGTCACGGTGTGATACAGGGCCAGCACCGAGGTGCCGAACTTGAACTTGCCGCTGTGGTAGTTGCGCGGCGGCGGATTCAGTCCGGCCGCGCGCGGGCCGTTGCCGTAGCCGTCGGCGCCGTGGCAGGGCACGCAGTTGGCTTCATACACCTGCTTGCCTTCCGCCTGCAGCTTGTCGCTGTCGGCCAGAAACGGGTGCAGGTCCACGGCCGTGGCCGCGCCCGGCGGCGGCGGCTTCGTGAAGTCGAAGCGCGCCTGCAGGGTCGCCCGGCTGAACTGGCCGCCGAAGGCGGTGTAGATCAGGTAGCCGGCCACCAGCACCGTCAGGGAAAAGCCGATCAGCGACTTGACCGAAGGCTGCGTGGGCGTGGAGTGGTCGCTCACAGATACCTCCCGGCCACCGAACCGAGGAACTTGGGATCGCCGACCGGCACGGTGGGATGTTTGCTCAGATAGCGCGTGGCCAGCAGGCCAAAGATGCCCAGGAAGCCGAGGAACATCCCCAGCTCGACCCAGTTGGGCACGTAGAAGCTCGCATGGATGGGCGGCATCACCATCCAGTAGCAGTCGAACCACTCCGCGAACAGGATCAGGCCCGACATGATGATCAGCATCGTCTCGTTGGTGCGGATCTTCTGGTTCATCAGGATGCAGAAGGGCAGCACCCACTTGGCCAGCAGCAGGAACAGGAAGACGTAGCCCCAGCCGCCCACCAGGCGCTCATGGAAATAGATCGTTTCTTCGCGGAAGTTGGCGTACCAGATGAGCAGGTACTGGGCGAAGCCGATGTAGACCATGAAGATGCTGAAGGCATGCACCATGCGCGCCAGGTCCACATAGTGGTAATCCTTGACCGCGCCGTCGAACATGCCGCGGCGGCGGAACAGCACCGTGAACAGCAGCACCAGCGCCAGACTCGACTCGAACATACCGGCAAAGCCGTAGGGGCCCCACATGTTGGTGTACCAGTTGGGCTCGAGCGACATCACCCAGTCCACGAACAGGATGGTGAAGCTGTAGCCGAAAAACACCAGGAAGCCGGCGGCCACGCGGCCGCGCGTGGTCGGCGGACGGCCGAAGGTTTTGCGCGGCAGCAGCGCCCCCGGCTGGGTGTCCTGCCGGGTCGAGTTGCGCACGAACCAGGCGCCGAACAGCACCCACGCCCCCAGGGTGAACAGCGTGCGGGCGCTGTAGAAGGGCATCGAGAACCAGAACTGCTTGCCGTGGGTCAAAAAGCCGTGGAAGCCGGGCTTGGCCCAGGGATAGATGTAGGGCACACCGAACAGGAAAACGATGCCCAGCAGGAAGGCGGCGGGCAGGAAGCTGGAGGCCGCTTCCGGCAGGCGGCGGAAGACCACCGTCCAGGTGGCGCTGGTGATGTACTCCAGCGCGACCAGAAACGTGCCGCCGATGCCCAGCACCAGGAAGAACAAATAGTTGGTGAGGAAGCTGTACCAGGCGCGCTGCGGATCCACCAGCAGCGCCAGCACGAACACGATCACGCCGATGGCGGTGGCGCCCAGCAGCAGGCTGCGCAGGCGCGACGGGAAGACCGCGGGGCCGGGATTGGGAATGGCGATTTCTTCTGCGTGTGCGTGCATATCAGTGAGGGATGGCGTCTGCGCCCGGAATCGGCCCCTTCGGACCCATGGCCTGCGGCAGGTCGCCGGAGAAGTCCATGCCCTGCTTCGCCGCCCGCGCCATGTCCGACGAGGTCGGGTTGGCGGCGCGCTGCAGGACGCGGACATAGCGGATGACGGCCCAGCGCTCGGCCGGGTCGAGTTCAGTCTGGTAGCTCGGCATGTTGCCCTGGCCGCCGGTGATGATGCTGAAGATGCGGCCGTCGGTGAACTGCAGCGGGGCGCCGGCGATCAGCGGCGGCGGCTGCGTCATCTTGGGCACGATGTAGCCCAGGCCGTCGGCCTTGGCGCCGTGGCAGACGATGCAGTAGGTGTCAAAAACCTGCCGGCCCTTGGCCAGCACCGCCGGCGTGATGGGCAGCGGGTTGGCCAGGTGGTCCATGCCGGTGACGTCCACCGGCTGGGGAAAGGGCACGTAGTCCACCGGCACCGTGCCCGTCGGCGGGGTGCGCAGGGTGTTGATGTCGGGGTTCAACCGGTCCTTCTCCATGGCCTGCACGTAGGGCTGCTTGTACATGTCCGGCTGCCACTCCAATTCGGTCGTGGTCTTGGTCCCGGGCCCGGCGCAGGCGCTCAACCCCACGGCAAGCAGCACGGCGCCGGCCGCCGCCACGAGGCGGTGAAAGCTGACGGCTGATGGCTGATGGCTGTTAGGCAAGATTGCGTACCTCCTCCGCGCCCAGGCTGGTCAGCAGTTCCTGCACGTTGGCCTGTTCATAGGGGCGGACCGGAACATACAGTCCAAAGCGGTCGTTGGTGAGGCTGTCGTCCAAATTCTTGAAGTCCGGCGCCGGGCGCAGGCGGCCGGCGATGAGCACGGCGATGAACGTCGAGATGCCGGCGATCAGAATGCCGCTTTCAAAGGTGACCGGCATGTAGGCGGGCACGGAGATGAAGGGCTTGCCGGCGATGTTCAGCGGCCAGGCCCAGGCCATCGTCCAGGCCTCGAAGGTGAAGCCCAGGCCGGCGCCCACGAAGAAGGCGGTCTTGGTGACCCGGGGCATCCAGCTGATTTTCAGCCCCAGGGCGTCGGAGAGGCCGTGCACCGGATAGGGCGTGTAGGCGTCAATGCCGCGGTAACCCTGCTCGCGCACCGCCTTGATGGCGGCCAGCAAACGCTCGGGGTCGAGAAACAGCGCCAGCACCGCCGGCGGACGGTACTTGCTAGACATGGCTTCCCTCCAGGCTGCCGCTCGGCTGCCGCGGCTCGCCCACCGGGGTCCGCAGAACGCTCTTGACCTCGGAGATGGCGATCACCGGCACGAACCGCGCGAACAGCATGAACATCATGAAGAACAGACCCAGCGACCCGATGAAGGTGCCGATATCCCAGGTGGTGGGGGCGAAGTAGCGCCAGTTGCTGGGCAAAAAGTCCTGCGAGAGCGAGGTCACGATGATGACGTAACGCTCAAACCACATGCCGATATTGATGATGATGCTGGCCACGAATAAAATCAGCAGGTTGCGTCGCGCGAAGCGGAACCAGAAGATCAGCGGCGCCACGCAGTTGCAGAACACGATCGTCCAGCCCGCCCAGGCATAGGGGCCGAAGAAGCGGATCCAGATGTAGATGTGGTTCTCGACCGCCACCTCGCCGTACCACGACATGAAGACCTCGATGATGTAGCCGTAGCTGACAATCATCGAAGTGGCCAGGATGATCTTGGCCATCAGCTCCATGTGATCCAGGGTGATGTAGTCTTCCAGGTTGAACGCCTTGCGCACCACGGTCAGCACCGTGATCACCATGGCGAAACCGCTGAAGATGGCGCCGGCCACGAAGTAGGGCGGGAAGATGGTGTCGTGCCAGCCGGGAATCGAGCTCACCGCGAAGTCGCTCGACACCACGCTGTGCACCGACAGCACCAGCGGGGTGGCGATGGCGGCGAACAGCCCGTAGGCGGCCTCATAGTGGTGCCAGTCGCGGGCGGTGCCCTTCCAGCGCTGCGAGAAGATGCCGTACACCTTGCGCCCGATCTTGCCCGGGTGCATGTCGCGCACCGTCGCCAGGTCGGGGATCATGCCCTGGTACCAGAACAGCAGCGAGATGATGGTGTAGGTCGAGACCGCGAACACGTCCCAGATCAGCGGCGAGCGGAAGTTCACCCACAGGTGGCGCGTGTTGGGATACGGGATCAGCCAGTAGGCGATCATGGTGCGGCCGATGTGCAGCAGCGGGAACAAACCGGCGCACATGACCGCGAAGATGGTCATGGCCTCGGCGCTGCGGTTGATGGCGGTGCGCCAGCGCTGGCGGAACAGGAACAGAATGGCGGAGATCAGCGTGCCGGCGTGGGCGATACCGACCCAGAACACGAAGTCCACGATGTAGGTGCCCCACATCCCCGGCCGCTTCAGGCCGAGCACGCCCATGCCCACGTGCAGCTGTACCCAGACCACGTAGGAACCCAGGCCCAGGCAGCCCAGGGCGATGGCCATGCCCACGAACCACCAGGCGTTGGGACGGCGGAAGATGGCGGCGGTGATGTCGCGGTTGACCTGGCTCAGCGTCAGGTCGCCGCGGTAGATCGGCGGCTCTTGCGCCGGCGCCGCGTGCGGAAGGGTCGTGACCTGGCTCATGCCTTCACGTCCTCCTCCGCCCCGCGATTGCGCACCTTGGTCAGGTACTCGATGGAGGGCTCGTAGTTCATGTTTTCCAGCACCCGATAGCCGCGCTCGGTGCGCGCCTTCATCATCTCGGATTCCCGGTCCACCATGTTGCCGAAGTGGATCGCCTGCGTGGGGCAGGTCTGCTGGCAGGCGGTCTGGAAATCACCGTCGCGCACCGGCAGCCCCCGCTCCTTGGCCTTGTAATGGGCGGCGTGGATGCGCTGGGTGCAGAAGTTGCACTTCTCCATCACACCCTTGCTGCGCACCGTCACCATGGGGTTCAGCGCCAGCTCCAGCGGCGTGGCCCGCACCTTGCCATAGTTGAAGAAGTTGAACTTGCGCACCTTGTAGATGCAGTTGTTGGAGCAGAAACGCGTGCCCACGCAGCGGTTGTAGACCTGGACGTTGATGCCCTCGGCGTCGGTGATGGTGGCGATGACCGGACACACGCTCTCGCAGCCGGCGTTCTCGCACTGCTGGCACATCATGGGCTGCAGGGTGACGTCGGGGTTCTCCTCCGCACCGCTGAAGTAGCGGTCAATGCGGATCCACGACATGTCGCGCCCGCGCCACACCTGATCCTTGCCCACCACCGGCACGTTGTTCTCGGCGTAGCAGGCGGCCACGCAGGCGCTGCAGCCGATGCAGGCGTTCATGTCAATGGTCATACCCCAGTGGTAGTTGGGGAAGCTGTGCTCGCTCGGGCCGCCGTTGTCCCAGAGGCTGGTCTGCGGCTCCGCCTCCGGATTGCCGGCCCGCGGGTTGGCCTGAATCTGCACCAGGGTGGTTTCGCGGACGATGTTGTCCCCCCGCCCGCTCTCCGGCGTGATGTCATCGGCGGCGAAGTCCACGTAGTCGTTGTCCTGCGGACCGGCCACCAGGTAGCCGGGACCGGAGATCTTCTTCAACGTGACCCGCACGCCGGAGTAGACCACCCCGTCTTTCACCGCCTGGGCGATGGCGTAGGCGTTGGCGCCGATGTCGGTGCCGATCTGGCCCACCGAGGCGCGGCCGTAGCCCACCGGCATCGTGACCACCCCCGGATGCACGCCCACCTGGGTGTACACCGGTGCTTGCAGCGTGTGTCCGCCGACGTTCGCCTCGGCGATGCAGCACAACCCCTTGCCGTCGCGCTCCAGCCCCAGCCGCTTGGCGGTCGAGGGCGCCAGCAGGAAGAAATTGTCCCAGCAGCGCTTGGTGATGGGGTCGGGGATCTCCTGCAAGTGGGCGTTGTTGGCGCGCCAGCCGTCACCGGTCACCACGTTCACCGTCAGCGCCAGCTCCAGCGTGTCGCTGGCCGCCGCCGCGGCGGGGATGGATCCGCCCGCCAGCGCCGCCGTCTTGAAGGTGCGCGCCGCGCCCGGCTGCAGCCGCTTGGGATTGGGATCGAACACGCCCGCCCGCAGCGCTCCGATCCAGAAATCATCGAAGCTGGCGGCCAGGTTGTTCTTGGCGTAGATCTGATCGCGCCAATGGTCCTTCAAATACTGATAGAAGCTGATGACCGCCGGCGGCGCCGGCGGAGCGGCGGCGGCGGGCGGCGGCGGCGGGGCCGCCGGGGTGCCGGGAGCCACCGGCGGCGCGGGAGCCACGGGCGCGGGCGGCGGCGGCGGGGCGGTGAAGCGCGCCTTGCCCGCCGGCGTCAGCCAGGCCCAGTGGATGAGCACATCCTCGAAGCTGCGGCCGCCGAACAGCGGCTCAATCGTCGGTTGCGCCAGGCTGTAGAGGCCCACCTGCGGCTCGGCGTCACCCCAGCTCTCCTGCCCGTGCAGCAGCGGCAGCACCAGATCGGAGAGTTGGGCGGTCTCATCCAGCCGGTCGGAGATCACCACCACGTGCGGCACTTTGGCCAGGGCCGCCAGGAAGCCGGCCGATTCCGGCAGCGTATAGGCCGGGTTGGAGCCGCACACCACCAGCGTGTCCACCTTGCCCTGATTCATGTCGGCCACCAGCGCCAGCATGGCGGCGTCGCTGCCCTGTGCCTGCAGGCTGGGGCTGCCGGAGCCATCCACCGTGGCGCCTTCGTTCTCCAGCGCCGCGTTGAGGAAGGCCGCCGCTGTCTCCAGCATCTGGCGGTCTTCGGTGGCCCCGGCGAGACCGCCGCCGGTGATGATGCTCTTGCCCTTCTGCGCCCACAGCTCGGCCGCCAAGCGGCCCAGCAGGCCCGCGGGCAGGCCCGCGGCTTTCTCCACCGCCGCCGGATCGTAGGCGGCCAGCGCCTTGGCCACGCCGGCGTCGCCCGCAAAGCGCGAACGCTTGTCCACCAGCACCAACTGGTGCGCCAGACCCATGGCCACGCTCAGCAGGCGCGAGGGCGCCACCAGGTAGCGCGAATCGGCGTTGATGCCGGTCAGGCTCATCGCCGGCTCGAACGCCACCACCCGCGACATCTGCCCGCCCCGCATCTTCCGCTGCCGCCCGAAGCCCACCGAGTACTCCTGATGGGCGATGCCGCCGCCGATCGGGTCGTCCCCGAAGGTCACCACCATCTCGGCCCGGTCATAGAAGTAACGCGGCACCACCGCGGTGCCGAAGGCCGCCTGCTGCGCCCCGCGCAGCGCGTCGGGGTTGAGCGAATCGTAGACCACCTGGCGGGCGGGAAACACGCTGAGGAAATCCGCCAGCAGCGCTGTCCGCGCCGGTCCGTGGATGGTGCCGGTGAGCAGCACGGCGCGATTGCCGGCGCTCTGCAGCCACCCGCTCACCTGCTTGTCGGCATCGTCCCAGCTCACCGTCTTGAGCGCGCGCTTGATGGGGTGCAGGTTGTTGCGCAGGTTCCAGGCTTCCTGCCACAGGTTGGTGGGCAGGTTGAGGTTGTAGTCCACCGCCGGTGCTTTGCCCACCAGCCCGTCCAGGCTGTGCACGCGTTGCAGCGCGGTGGGTTCGCGCAGCCGGTCGGGATCGTAAAGATTGAAGAGCGAAGCCTGGCCGCGGGCGCACAGCGAGCCGCGATTGAGCGGATGCAGCGGGTTGCCTTCAACCTTCGTCGGCCGGCCCTCGTGGGTGGTGACCACGATGCCGCACGCCTCGCGGCACTCGCGGCAGGTGGAGGCGTAATAGTTCGCCACCCCCGGCATCAGCTCCGGCGGCTGCTGCACGTAGGGGATGATCTGCTGCGTGGGCTTGCGCTCGCAGGCGGTGGCGGCCAGCGCCAGCGCGCCGGTGGACCACTTCATGAAATCGCGGCGCCCGAACTTCATCCCGGCCGGGCTCTCGCCGTCGGCCTGGAAGAACTCCGCCGGCTTGTCGGCAAACTCGCTCTTGCCGCGCACTTTCTGGAAGGCTTGATCTTTAGTTGTGGCAGACATTGCAGTCCTGGGGCGCGTTGGCCGCGCGGTCATGGAAGGTCGCCGGGTCGCGATGGAACTTGTCGTTGGGCGTGGGCAACAGGTCGTTGTTGCGATGGCAGTTCAGGCACTCCGCCATGGTCCACTGCTTCACCTGGCGAATCTGATCCATGCTCTCCACCGGCCCGTGGCAGGTCTGGCAGGCGATGCCGGCGGCGATGTGCCAGCGGTGCTGGAAGTACACAAACTGCGGCAGGTCGTAGACCCGCGTCCACTGTATCGGCTTGCCGGAGTCGTAGGCCGCCTTCACCAGCTTGATGGGCGCGGTACCGCTGGCCACTACGGCGTGGCAGCCCATGCAGACGTTCAGCGCCGGAATCGGAGCCACGCGCGAGCGGTCCACGCCGGCGTGGCAATATTGACACGGGATGTGGTTGTCGCCGGCGTGGAGCTTATGGCTGAAGGGGATGGGCTGTTCGGGTGAATAACCGACATTCTCCCCCATGCCCAGCAGTTTCCAGCATCCAAACCCCAACAACACGACCACAATCAGCGTAAGCCGCCAATGTTCTCTCATGGTGCGAGCCTATTCCAGAAAGTCGGGCGCGCACGAACGCACCCGCAAGATTCGGCCACAGGCCGAGCCTTCCTTGCCGGCGGTCACGGGTTGTGGAGGACCGGAGGCCGCGCCGCAAAAGCGGAGCGTGCGGATGCGAATGATAAGGAATATGAAGAGCGAACAACCCACCAACGGTATAAAACCGCGAATGATGGCCAGCCGCCGTTCCCCTCAGACTCACCCAGTGCTTGCCAGCAATGTAAAAGACTAGGGTTTTTCGTCCCCGAGATCAAGCCTTTTTTTGCCCTAGGGCCCTGGCAAGCACCCCCCAAGCCCGCGCAGTGGGTGCCCCCAAGGCCGGCGTAGCCGGGCACCCCCGGCGCGCACACCGTGCGCGCCGCCCAGCCGGGGCGGCGGCTGTCGCCGCCGCCGCGGCTCTCACCAGCGCGGTTCGCGCGGTTGGCGCACGTGGCCGCGGTAATCGTCGTGACCGCCCCCGCCGCCGCGCGGAGCCCGCGGACCGCTGGGGCCGCGGCCGTAACCGCCGCCGGCTGGGCGCTCGGGGCGCGGCCGGGCTTCATTGACGTTGAGCGTGCGGCCGCCCAGCGAGCTGCCTTTGACGCCGCTTATCGCCGACTCGGCCTCTTCGTCGTTCGACATTTCCACAAAGGCGAAACCGCGCGAACGGCCGGTTTCCCGATCCATCATGATGCTGACGCGTGAAACCGCGCCGTAATTCTCAAACAACGTGCGAAGTTCGTCTTCCGTGGTTCCGAACGACAGATTACCGACAAAAATACTCTTCAAACCATTTCTCCTTGACCGCCGGGGTTGCCGGCATCGCCCTTAGCTTACACGAAAGCCGCGCTCCCGGCGCGCGCTTTGGCCACCCCCATGGGGGAAAACCGCCAAGTCTCAATCCAGATCAATCTGCCGCACGGTTACCCCAGCTTCGGCCAGGATGCGTTGGGCCGTTTGGCCCAGAGGGTAATGGGCGTTGAACACCACTTCCTTGATGCCGGCGTTGAGGATCATCTTTGTGCACTGCAGGCAGGGGGAAAGCGTGCTGTAGAGCACCGCATCTTTGATGGAGATGCCGTGGTAGGCGGCCTGCACGATGGCGTTCTCCTCGCCATGGCTGCACACGCACTCATCCAGCCGGGTGCCGCTGGGGGCCAGCGAGGCGCAGCGCGGGCAGCCGCCCTGGTTGCAGTTGGCGACCCCGCGCGGGGTGCCGTTGTAGCCGGTCGAGATGATGCGCCGGTCGCGCACGATGATGGCCGCCACCTTGCGCTTGAGGCAGTTGCTGCGCAGGGCCACAATGCGGGCGATGCGCATGAAGTACTCATCCCAGCCCGGCCGCGGGTCGGAGGCCGCGCTGGCCCGCAGCCAGCCGATGATGACCTCCTCGGCGCGCTGTTGCAGTTGCGCTACATCGCCGTCGTTGACCAGCACGGCGTCGGCCATGGCGGCGCAGGCGGGCAGGTTCTGCGCCTCGGGGTCCACGCCCGCCAGCTCGCGTTTCTCGAGCTCAACGAACTGATCGAAGCTTTCCGGCGCCCGCGCTCCGCCGCGGGCGCGGGCGCGTTCGTAGCGCACCGCCAGCGGCGCTTCCACCGCCAGCAGGTAAAAGCCGGGCAGACGCCGCAGTGCCGTGACTTCATCCGGGTGCCGGATGGAATCCACCGCGTAGTTGCGCTCCGGGCTGATGCGCGCCCGGGTGCGCTCGGCCAGCACCGCCCGTCCGAACTCGCGCCGCAGCCGGTTGCCGCACTCGATCAGGTTCTCGCGCGTGGCCGCGATGCCGTGCGCGGCCAGCTCGGCGCGAATCTCATCCGACAGCGAGAGATAGTAAAAACCGCAGGCTTTGAGCTGGTCGGCGAGCGTGGTCTTGCCGCTGCCGTTGGTGCCGGTAAGGCCGATGATCATGTTCCCAGTGGCCAGTGGCCAGATGCCAGTGTAGCCTAGGGATGGCATGGAAGAGGAATTGGTGCTGGCGGTGCCCACGGCCGGGTTATGGGGGCTGGGCGAATTCCAGGGTGTGAAGGTCGGCGGCACGGCCTGGCTCGAGTACGTCTTCGAACCGCGCCACTCCCGCTTCCTCCCGCGCGCGGCAGCCGAGGAAGATCCGGCCTGGAAGCAGATCATCCCCTACGTCGTGCTGGCCTGTGATGACAAGGTCTTCTGCTACCGCCGCGGCCAGCGCTCCAGCGAAACCCGCCTGCGGACGCTACGCTCGGTGGGCCTGGGCGGGCACATCCGCCACAGCGATGATTCGCTGTTCTCCGTCCCCGGCTGGCCTGCCTACCAGGCGGCGCTGCAGCGCGAACTGGAGGAGGAAGTCGAACTGCAGGCGCCCATCCGCCGCGAGCGCCTGGTGGGGCTGATCAATGACGATGCCACGCCGGTCGGGCGCGTGCACCTGGGCTTGATCCACATTTTTGATCTGGCCGAACCCCGGGTGCGCGCCCGTGAGCAGAAGATCGCCGGCGCTCAATTCGCTCCCGTGGCCAAGTTGCAGACGGAAACCGACGAGTTTGAAAGCTGGTCGGCGTTGTGCCTCGCCGCCTGGCCCAGGCTGGCGCCCCAGTCCGGCTGGCAGCCCGCGGGCTGAGCCGGCCCGCGCTTAGTTCCCGCCCCCGCCCCCACCCCCGCCGTCGGGCCGGCGTTTCAGCACCGGCTTGTCGCCCTTGCCTTCCGGCACTGCCGAGCCGTCGGGCCGGATCAGGCTCGGCCGCCCGCTGCCGTGCAACTTAAGGTTGGTGTCGTCCAGGTGCTCGAGCATCGCCAGCCGCGCCTTGATGTGCTCGAACTCCGAGGTGTCTTCGATATACTCCTGCCGCGCCGGCAGCAGCACCTTGATCTCTTTCTCCGTACGCTCGATGCGGTCGGGGGTGGCCGGATGGCTCTGGAAGGCCTTGGCGATCGTCCCCGGCTGCTTCTTCTCTTCGGAAAGCAGCTTCTCAAACATTTCGGTGAAGGCTTGGGGATCGTAGCCGCTCTCGTACATGTACTGCAGGCCGAGGTAGTCGGCCTCGCGCTCATCCCCGCGGCTGAACTTCAAAAACCCCAGCGGGATGGCGACTTCGGCCAGGCTGCGCCCCGCCAGCCCGATGCCGCCGCCGACGAAGATCAGCGGCAGCGTGGCGTAGTTGATGATCTCGCCCTTGGTCGCCTGGCGGGTGCCGTGGCGTGCCGCCACGTGGGCAATCTCGTGGGCCATCACCCCCGCCAGCTCGGCTTCGTTGTCCGCTGCCAGAATCAACCCGGTGTTAACGAAGAAGTAGCCGCCCGGCAGCGCCGCCGCGTTCACATCCGGCGATTCCAGCACCCGCACTGTAAACGGCACTTTGGCGTCGGAGTGGCGCACCAGGTTCTGCGCCAGCCGGTTGATGTACTCATTGACCTGCGGATCTTTCTGAATACGCGCCGTGGCTTCCACCTGCTGGGCAAGGCTCTTGCCCAGCGCGATTTCCTTCTCCAGCGAGTAAAAGTTCATGCCGCCGCCGACGCCGCGGTGGCCGATGTCCTTTAAATCCTTCTCGTTGGTGCCTTGCGCCGCGATCGGCAAGGCCAAGCCCAGCGCCAAGCCAAAGGCAAGCAGTGTACGGGCGGGCTTCATTGGCGGTACTTCCTTGACCTAAGTATACGTCCTCTACACAATGACGGGCTTGGGGGGCGCTGGCGTTACCCTAAAAATGAGATGCCGCTCGCTGCCCTGCGTGACCAATTTCCCCTAACCCGCCAGTACGCCTACCTGAACCATGCTGCCGTCGCGCCGCTGGCCAAAGTGACTCGCGAAGCCATGGATCAGCACTTGGAGGAACAGGCGAACAGTGGCGCCCTGCACTGGCCTGACTGGCTCTTCCACTACGAGCGCGTGCGCGCCAGCTTCGCCCGCCTTGTCAACGCCTTGCCCGACGACATTGCCCTCACCAAGAACACCACCGAAGGCCTGTGCTTCATCGCCCAAGGCCTGGCTTGGACGCCCGGCGACCGGGTCGTCAGCTTTGAAACCGAATTCCCCGCCAACCTCTTCCCGTGGCTGGCCTTGCGTCCGCGCGGCGTGCAGGTGGAGCTGCTTCCCGAAGCGGCCCTCGGCGACCTCCCTCGTCTGCGCGCGGCCTGCCGCGGCGCCCGCCTGCTGGCGGTAAGTTCGGCGCAGTACCTCAGCGGCTACCGTGCCCCGCTGGCCGAGTTGGGCGAAATCTGTCGGCAAACGGAAACCCTGCTGGTGGTGGACGCCATTCAGAGCCTGGGCGCCTTCCCCCTCGACGCCCCCGGCAGCGGCATTCACGCCCTCGCCTGCGGCGGTCACAAGTGGCTGACCGGGCCGGCCGGCGCCGGGTTCCTGTATGTCGAACCCGGCCTGCTGCAGCAGTTGGTGCCCGCCGAGCCGGGCTGGTTTTCGGTGGACGACTGGGAGGACTTCGATTGCGGCCGCAAGGCGGCGGCCCACTCCGGGCCGCTGGTTTGGCGCCACGGGGCGGCGCGGCTGGAGTGCGGCATGCTCAACGGCGCCGGTCTGATGGGCCTCGGCGCGGCCGCGGACCTGCTAATGGAGACGGGCATCGCCGCCATCGCCGTGCACATCCTCGCCCTCAATGAACGGCTGACGGAGGGCCTGCGGCGCCGCGGCTACGAAATCCTAGCCGACCGGCGCCCGTCCGAGGCGCTCAGCGGCATTACTTCCTTCCGGCGCCCCGGCCTCGATCCCGCTGATCTACTGCAGCGGCTCCAGGCCGCCGGCGTGCTGGTCTCCCATCGCGGCGACTGCATCCGCGTCTCACCCCACGGCTACAACACCGCCGACGAGATGGATCGCCTTCTGGCCGCCCTGCCATGACCCCCGCCGAACGCGAAGCGCTGCGACGGCTGCCCAAGGCCGAATTGCACCTGCACCTCGAGGGCAGCCTCGCCCCCGCCACGCTCTGGCAGTTGGCCCAGCGCCAGGGCCATCCCTTCGGCCTCAAGAGCCTGGCGGCCTGCGAACGCCTGTACCAGTTCCAAGACTTCCCCGGCTTCATCGAGGCCATCAAGACCGCCAGTCAACTGTTGCGCGATCCGGTGGACTACGCCGACGCGGTCACCGCGCTCGCCCGCCAATTGCAGACCCAGGGCGTGGTCTACAGCGAGGTATTTTTCTCCATCGGCATTCTGCTCTGGCGCGGCGTCGCCATC
>JBQCEU010000166.1:0-2632 GCA_051959955.1 Terriglobales bacterium
CGCAAGATGCTCGCCGATCTCGCCGTCAACGACGCTGCCGGATTCACCGCCATCGTCGGCCACGCGAAAGCCGCGCTGGGCACCACCGCGAACGCCTAGTCTCCATCCCGAATCACCGAAAGGCGCAGCGTCACTGCTGCGCCTTTTCATTGCCCATCAACGAACCCGGGTGCCTGGGTGCCCCATTTCTGCGGTCAGTTGGCAGAAGTTGGAAACCACCACACTCCCACCCTCGCATCTTCCCCTCACACTCACTCGGGTGCCCCATTTCTGCCTGCTGTTGGCAGAAGTGGGATTCCACAGCACTTCACCGCGCATTTTTCCCGTACTGTGAACCCCGCCCCGCAGTCCATGCTCTACACTGGTTCCTTCCGGGATACCTCCCGCCGCAGCACGAAAGCCCTTGCCTGACTCCTCTCCCAAAGCGCCTCCTGCGCCATCGGCAACCTATGCCGAAGCCGGCGTCGACATCGCCGCTGGCGATCGCACCAAGCAGCGCATCAAGTACCTGGCCCAGCGCACCTTCACGCGCAACGTGCTCGGCGACATCGGCGGCTTCGGCGGCCTCTTCAAGCTCGACGGCAAATATGAAGAGCCGGTCCTCGTCTCGAGCGCTGACGGCGTCGGCACCAAGCTCAAGCTCGCCTTCCAGCTCAATATCCACCACACCGTCGGCGCCGACCTCGTCAACCACTGCGTCAACGACATCGCCGTCCAGGGAGCGACGCCGCTCTTCTTCCTCGATTACCTCGCCACCGGACGCCTCGACGGCGAAGTCGCGGAGAAGATCGTCTCCGGCCTCTCCGATGCATGCCGCGCCAACGGCTGCGCCCTGATCGGCGGCGAGACGGCGCAGATGCCCGGCTTCTACGCCGACGGCGAGTACGACCTCGCCGGATTCATCGTCGGCGTCGTCGAGCGCGCGAAGCTCATCACCGGATCGAAGATCCGCGTCGGCGACGTGCTCCTCGGCTTCCCCTCGACCGGCCTGCACACCAACGGCTACTCGCTCGCCCGCCGGCTCTTCTTCGAAGTGGCGAAATACAAGCCGGAGCAGTACGTGAACGAGCTGAAGGAGAAGGCGGCGGCGGCGCTGATGAAGACGCACCGCAGCTATCTCGGCCTGATCAAGAAGCTCACCGCCAGCGACTACGCCGCGGGCATGGCACACATCACCGGCGGCGGCATCACGGAGAACCTGCCCCGCATCCTGCCCCGCACCGTCTCGGCCCACGTCGAGCTCGGCAGCTGGCCGGTGCTGCCCATCTTCGAGCACCTCCAGCACCTCGGCAATGTCGAGCAGGACGAGATGCTCCGCACCTTCAACATGGGCATCGGCCTCATCGTCGTCGTGCCGTCGGAGCGCTTCAAACGCTGCAAGTCGATGCTCGACCGCGCCGGCGAGAAGTGCTACGTCATCGGCCGTATCGTCAAAGGCGACCGCAAAGTCGTCTACGCCTGAAGTTCAGCCGGCTGCCCCATATCCTGGCCTGAGCCCAGTGACGAAGCCACGCAGACGAATGGCTCTCCCGCACTTGGAGACGTGGGACAGCATCCGGGTGCCCCATGTCTCCCGTAGTTGGAGACGTGGGATTGCGCGCGAGCGCCCCTCTTGAATCGAAGCCTTGACCCGCGCGTGCCTCTGCCATCTTCCACCACGCATTTCTGCGCGGCTGTTTCTTCTGCGGGAGATAGAATGCAGAAACTCCCCATCCGTCACAATCGCCTGGAGGTGAATCCTTGCAGCGACGCGAGTTTCTGCGCGGTGCGGCTCTCGCTGGTGCCTCTGCGGCCTTACCCGCCGCCGCCGCCGTCCATGAACCGGAGACCGCCGTCCACCGGCCCCTCGGCAAGATCGCCATGGAAGAGCATTTCATGGTTCCCGATTTCATGGACTACTTCGCCGAGACGTACCCGAACATCAGCGCCGACATCGCCAAGCTTGCGCCCGGCGCTCTCATGGATTTCGGCGACCGGCGTCTGGCCGCGATGGACGAGAATCGGGTGGACTTCGTTGTGCTCTCCCTCGCCGGGCCCGGCGTCCAGGCGGAAAAGGACGCCGCAGTTGCGCAGCGCAAGGCGCGCGCGGTCAATGACTTTCTCGCCGGCGAGATCCAGAAGCGCCCTGCCCGATATGGCGGCTTTGCGCACCTGGCGATGCAGAATCCCGCGCAGGCTGCCGAGGAACTGGAGCGCTGCGTCCGCGATCTGGGGTTTCAGGGCGCCATGATCAACGGGCAGACGAATGGCGAGTATCTGGATCTGGACAAGTACTCGGTGTTCTGGGAGCGCGCGGCGGCGCTGGAGGCGCCCATCTATCTGCATCCCGGCAACCCTGTGGATCACCCCGCCACTTACGCCGGCCACTCGGAGCTGTGGGGCCCGGTGTGTAGCTGGGCCTTCGAGACCGCAACGCACGCGCTACGGCTGGTGTTCGCGGGCGTCTTCGAACGCTACCCCAAAGCCCGGCTCATTCTGGGGCACGGTGGCGAGACCCTGCCTTTCAGCTTGTGGCGTTTCGACAGCCGTTGGGTGATCTGCAATCGAGGCGGCCGCACGCTGCCAAGTCCACCTTCCTTGTACATCCGGCGCAACATTGCCGTCACTACCTCCGGCATGTGTTCCGATCAAT
>JBQCEU010000167.1:0-2980 GCA_051959955.1 Terriglobales bacterium
GCCAGGTGCTCGAGGAGCACGAAACCGCCGCCCACCGGCTGACCGATGAGCTGGCCGGGGAGGAGCCCTCCTCCGTCCAGCTCACCATGTTCACTCCGCTTTCGGAGAAGATCGTCGAGCGCCTGCGGGGAGCAGATCTTGACCGGCTGACGCCGCTCGAGGCGCTGAATCTGCTGGCGGAATTGAAGAGACAATTGCAGCCGTAGCGCCGCCGGCCCTGGCGGGCGAGACGCCCGCCCGACAGCCGGCCGGAGGCCGGCGCTACAGAAAAATATGCCCCGAACCACCACCGCCGACATCCGCGCCCAGGCCGGGCAGCTGCTCGTAATGGGCTTCGCTTCCTCCGAGCCCACGGCGCAGTTGCAGAACCTGATCAAGCAGCTGCAGCCGGGCGGTCTGGTGCTCTTCGCCCGCAATCTTAAGACCCCGCGCCAGACCTGGGAGCTTCTGCGCGCGGGCCGCCGCCAGCTGCGGGTGCCACCCTTTCTCGCGGTGGACATGGAAGGGGGGACGGTGGACCGCTTCCGCCAGCTGCTGGGGCCCTCGCCCGCAGCCGGGGAGGTATTCGCCAGCGGCGACCGCCGGCTCTTCCGCCGCCACGGGCGCGTGATCGGCGAGGCGGCGAGGAGCCTCGGCTTCAATGTGGACTTTGCTCCCGTGCTCGACCTGGCGTTTGCGGCCTCGCGCGCCGCCCTGGGCAGCCGCGCCGTCTCCGCCGACCCGGGAGAGGTGATCCTCTACGCCCGCGAATTTCTCGCCGGCCTCAGCGATGCCGGGGTGCTGGGCTGCGGCAAGCACTTCCCCGGCCTGGGCGAGGGCTCGCTCGACAGCCACCAGCACCTGCCGGTGATCGAAAAGCCGTGGAAAAAGCTCTGGGCCGAGGACCTTCTACCCTACCGCCGGCTGCGCTCGCGTTTGCCCATGGTGATGGTCTGCCATGCCGCTTACCCGGCGGTAACGCGCCAGCCAACACCGGCCTCTTTGTCCGACAAATGGATCACGGAGGTGCTGCGCAGGAAGCTCGGCTACCGGGGACTGGTTCTCTCCGACGATCTGGACATGGGCGGCGTTCTAGCGGCGGCATCCATTGAAGATGCCGCAGTTCAAACCCTGCGCGCCGGAGCGGATCTGTACCTGGTGTGCCAGAAGGAGGAGAACGCCGCGCGCGCCTGCGAGGCGGTTGTTCGCGAAGCAGAACACGACCCGAAGTTCGCCCGGCGCCTGGCTGCGGCCAGCCGCCGCGTGCTTGCCTTCAAGAAGCGGGCGCGCGCGCTGCAGCGCCCCTCGCCTCCGCCGCGCCCCGCCCTGGTCGAGCGCCTCACGCGAGAACTGTGGGAGATGGGCGAGCAGGTCAGGCTCGAGGCCTTCGCCGCCGGGGAGCGGGCGTGATCGTCGCCGGGGTAATGAGCGGCACCTCGGCCGACGGCATCAACGTGGCCCTGGCGGAACTCGCGGGCGAACGCCCCCGTCTCAAGCTGCTCGGGCACCTGGAATTTTCCTTTCCGCCCGCGGTGCGGCAAACGATTCTCGCCGCCATGAACGCGGAGCGGGCGCGGGTGGCCGATCTCGCCCGGCTCAATTTCCTGCTCGGCCACCTTTATGCCGGGGCGGTGCTGGCCGCGGCGCGCAAGTTCAAAGTCAAAATTGAACTCATCGGCTGCCACGGCCAGACCCTCTACCACCAGGGAGAGGCACAGGCCTTTCACGGGCGCAGCCTGGCGGTGACCTGGCAGACGGGCGAGGGGGCGGTGATCGCGGCGCGGGTGGGCGCGCCCGTGGTCTCTGACTTCCGTCCCGCCGACATGGCGGCCGGAGGCAAGGGCGCGCCGCTCGTTCCCTTTCTCGATTACCTGCTCTATCGCGACGAGCGCGTGGGCCGCATCGTGCAGAACATCGGCGGGATCGCCAACCTCACGGCGATTCCTGCCGGGGCAAAACCGGAACAGGTGGTGGCATTCGACACCGGGCCAGGCAACATGGTGCTGGATGCGGTCAGCGAGCGCCTCTTTCGCCAGCCTTACGACCGCGGCGGGCGCATCGCCGCCCGCGGCCACGCCCTCGCTGAAG
Organism: Terriglobales bacterium; assembly: GCA_051959955.1. Taxonomy (GTDB): domain Bacteria; phylum Acidobacteriota; class Terriglobia; order Terriglobales; family SCQP01; genus SCQP01. Next base: position 2,068 of record JBQCEU010000167.1, read on the forward strand.
TGGTGGGCGAGATTCTCGGTGAGCCCTTCTTCCGCCGCCGCCCGCCGAAAACCGCGGGTCGGGAGGAGTTCGGGCGCGAGTTCGTGAGCGCCTTCCTCAGCCGCTGCGGGCGCGCCGCCAAAGAAGACGTGGTGGCCACGGCGACGGTGCTGACCGCGCGCTCCATCGCCGACGCCATCCGGCGTTTTGCGCGCGGCAGCTACGCCGAACTGATCGTCTCCGGCGGAGGCGCGAAGAACCCCAGCCTCCTGCGCCTGCTGGCCGACGCGGTGGCGCCGCTCGGCCTCAAGCTGCGCCGCAGCGATGAGTTCGGCCTGCCTTCCGAGGCCAAGGAGGCGGTGGCCTTTGCGGTGCTCGCCTACCAGACCTGGCGCCGGCGGCCGGGCAACATCCCTTCGGCCACGGGCGCTGCGCGGCCTGCTATTCTGGGAAAAATCTCGTACCCCTAGTGAAGATGCATAGGTCCTTCGTTCGCGCTCGCCTCACTACGCTCGGCTCCCGCTCGCTCAGGATGACATTCCTGATAACGATCATGCTGCTGGGCGTGGGGCTGGGTTGCGCCCAGCGCCCCGATCCGCGCACGGTGGTGATGATCATCGAGAGCAGCCCCACCAATCTCGACCCGCGCGTCGGGGTGGACGCCCAGTCGGAGCGCATTGACGCGCTGCTCTTTGACTCCCTCGTCCGCCGCGATGAGCGCTTCGAGCTGCGCCCCTGGCTGGCCGAAAGCTGGCAGACGCCCAATCCCACCACCTACATCTTTCATTTGCGCAAGGGGGTGCGCTTCCACGACGGGCGCCCCCTCACCGCGCGCGACGTGAAGTGGACCTTCGACTCCATCCTCAGCCGCAAGCTGCTGACCACGAAAACCACGGTCTACCAGTACATTGACCGAATTGACGCGCCCGACGAC
>JBQCEU010000168.1:0-4703 GCA_051959955.1 Terriglobales bacterium
ATGGGGCTGCTGGTGGGCATCATCGGCCTTTATGGGGTGCTGGCCTACGCGGTGGCGCAGCGGCGGCGCGAGTTGGGGGTGCGCATTGCGCTGGGGGCGGCGCCGGCGGGCTTGATGCGGGCGGTGGTTCGCCAGGGGTTGGGGCTGGCGGGGGCGGGGACGCTGCTGGGGCTGATCGCGGCGGGCTTCGCGGCGCGCCTGCTGGCGTCGCTGCTGTACGGGGTGCAGCCGGGCGATCCGGCGACCTTCGCCGCGGTGGCGCTGGCGATGCCGGCGATCGCGGGAGTGGCGAGCGCGCTGCCGGCGCGCACCGCCGCGCGGGTCAGCCCGCTGGAGGCGCTGCGGGCGGAATAGGCTACGGGATCACGGTAATTAGACCGAACTCGCCGGCGTTTGCAGCATCCTCTACGTCGTTGACATAATAGGCCGTGCCAGTGCCGCTCACTCGGTATTCGATGCGAGCCGCATAGACGGTCTTCCCGCCTCGGCGGGGCAGCACCGCGTGCGACCATCCGCCCTGTCCAGAGGCCCGCTGGCGAAAGCTACGATCCCAGGGGTTGGGCAGGATGGGTTGATGGGCGAACGGCGGCCCGTGCTCAGTGACGCCGAGCATGATGGTGCCCGCTTGGCTCTGATTGATGAGGAGGAGGTCAAGGTGCGCTCCAGTCCGCATCTGCAGTTCAGGGTGATTCAGCCCGGCAATGACCAGGCTGCCTTCCGGCCACCCGGGCGGGCTGTATTCCACCGTGACCAGCACTTCCGGCTGCGAAAAGCTCAGGCGACTGGTCGGCAGGTCGGTCGAGTGAGATGAGTTGCGCAGCGGGACTTCAGCCGCGGTCGGAAAGCTGAGCGGCTGGAGCTTGACAAGCTGGAAGTGCGGTCCCGGCCGCCCCGAAGCCGCCGCTCCCCAGCATGCCAGGAAGGCGGCAGCTACCGAGGCGCACCACAGCGTTGCCGGCCTCACCGAAGCCGGCCGGGCACGCCTGCCTGAGGGGCCGGTGGCGGCGTTAGCTTGGGGAGACTGGCCTGAAGTTGTTCCTGCCAGCGAAACAGCAACACTGCAAGCGCATTGGCCGTAGCCTGGAGATTCTGGCTGGGGTGGCGGCGCAGGGTGGTCGCGACCGTCGCCGTCACACGGTCAGTGGTCGGCAGCACGCCGTCGTTCAGGACCCCTCGTGCGCCGGCTACTCGTGCCTGAAAGTCCGCCAAGAGCGCCACCCGATCCGCGCCGGGGTCGGCCGCCACGGCGTGGAGCCGTGCGACCACACCTGGCAGCTCGGCGAGGTAATATTGCCGGGCACGCAGCAGATGAGCGATCACATCGGCCCGCCCGGCGCTGGCACCGTCCGCGTAGATGACGGCCAAATTGGTGACCGCGCCGTCGCTCTCCGGCAAGACGATCATAGCGGAGCCGCCGGCAGGAAGGGCTGGCCGCAAACCGTGCTCGGCCGGCACGGAGTCCTGCCATTTGACAATGCGACGTGGTCCATGCGGCGAAGGCGGGGCGGCCTCCGCGACCACATAGGCGGTTACAGGCGCTTTGTACGTATTGCTCAGTGTTACCTGCCGCGTCCGGCCATTGCTTGCGGCGGTGACAGTAATCTGCAATAGAGGCGCCTGGGCGCTTACGGTTAACACCAAGGGGGCGCATAGGCAAAGTGCACAAATCAGACGATAGGCTCGCGTCATTCGAAATCTCCTAGAGCACGCAGTAGTACTGCCAGTCGATGCTTTCGCCCTCGTATACGCTGGTATTAATGTCGTCCCAGCAGGTGTTCGTGGGGGAATCGCAGTAGCTGCTCTGCGTGGTCTCCTCGTTGTACAGATCCCAGTAGACGTCGCCGGTCAGACCATCGCTGCCCGGGTCGGGGATCACATTTATTTGCGGGTCATCCGGGTCCACCGGATACTCGGGATCATAGACGCAGCCGTCGTCGCAGACCTTGTGCCCGCCTTGGCACCCGTTTTCCTCGAATTCGGTGTCGACATCTTCCGTGCCGTCCGCGTCCTCGAACTTTAGATCCCACTCGTCCACATCGCCGCAGCCGCCGTTGAACGTGCGCTGCGACTCATCACGCACGCAGTTTGGGTAGAAGGGAACGCCTCCGTCAGGCGTTGCCAGTGGCGCTTCGGCCAGGCAGCCTACCGCCAGGGAAAGTGCGGCTACTGGCCGAGCCGTTGAGGTTGGTTGGTTGGTTGGTTGGTTGGTTGGTTGGTTGGGCTGAACCAAGCGCCTGCGCCGAGGCAGCCGCTCAGCAGAGCCGTGAGCACAACAGTCTTGCGCATAGAGTCTCCTTCGCGCACTACAACTGACTACGGTATATGCCACTGTGAGCGTAATGTCAAGAGGCATGAGAACTTTTTTTGCTGCAGCTGAGATTGGCTGTGCCATGCTCAGCCCATGGTGCGACGTGGCTCGTGGCGGTGGGCGACCGCGGTGGGGCTGGCGACGAGCTGCATGCTCGCGAGTGCGTCGGCGCAATCTCCCCCCGACCAAAGCGCGAAGGCGATGTTCAGCGAGGCCAGGGCGGCTTTGACCGACGTCGCGCCCGCTGCGCGAGCAGAATACCTTGAGTACCTCGCTGCGCAGGAGCGGGCCGCGGGCTTGGATGGACGGGGCGACTGGCTCGCGGCATTCTCCGCCGCCCTTGCTCTGCCTCGTGAGGCTGGGGCGGTCAAGAGCGCGGCAGAGCTGAGCGTGATCGACGATCTTGTGGATGGGGGAGACTGGGCGACTGCGGAGTCGTTGGCACTGGAGGCTGACAGCGGGCGGTCGCAGATTTTCGACCGTCTCGTGCCGGCCGAACTGAATGCCGACCGCGGGCAACAGGCATGGCGGATCTGGCGCGAGAATAGAGACAAAGTTGGGTACCGCTCGTATACCGTGCTTCTGGACTCGTCGCAGTCACATCCGGAGGAGCGCCAGGAGCTATGCAGCGACGGTCTGCGGCGCGCTGTAGAAGTCGCCGACCTTGCCCAAATCGAACTGGCGCGCAGGTTCCTATCGCGATGCTCCTCCTCCGGCTTGAGCGCCAGGACCTCGGTTGCGTCGGCCCTGATAGGCTTGGCGGCGCGGCTGGGAAGCGCCCCGGGACAAGGCTGGGAAATTGCCGCCACGCGTGGGCGCCTGCGCACGTCATTGCAGGGCATTGACGCAAGGCTGCTCTCGGGCTTCGATAGCGCCGCGTCCCTGCCGCCGCTTGGCGAATCACGGCGGAGTGAAGCGGGCGGTGGCTATGCCTCCGGCGCAGTTATGCCCCTTCCCACCTTCGTCGCCCTAGCGCGGAGCGCAATCGCTACTTGGAACCCGCAGTTCCAGGCGGTTAGCTTGCATGAAGCGCTCCGGAGCTTATCGCCGGCGACGGCGGCTGGGTGGCCGATCGCCACGGTTTACTTGGCGGTGGGCAGTTATGAGCTCAAGCACACGCGGGACATGAACCGCGCTCTCGCCTTGGCAACCGACGAGGCGTCGCAGCGTGCCAATCGGGCCAAATGGGGCACAAGGATTTCCCTTAGTGGCTCGGCGGTGCTTGCTGTGTTCGGCGCCGCCGCAGAAATTGACTTTCCAGGCACACGAGCACGGGCGGAATCGCTGCGGCCGGGACCGATGAAGATTCTAGTGCTGGCGCATGTGGCGCGGATGGCGAGGGTTGCGGCGCGATTGCGCCCCGGCCAGCTGGTCACCCTCCTGCATTGAGGACGGCGCCCTCATGCTAAAATGACCATCTAGATGACCATCAGCGTGGCAGAGGCGAAGGCGCGGCTGAGCGCCATCCTGCAGGCCGCCGAGCGCGGGGAGGAAGTGCTGATCACCCGCCGCGGCAGGCCGGTGGTGCGACTGACGGCGGTGGGAAAACAGGTCAAGCCGATAGACTTCAGCCGCGCTGATGCGCTGCGGGCCCGCCAGAAGCCGGGGGCGGAGCCGTCCGCGCGCTGGCTGCGGCGGTTGCGGGACGAGAGCCGCTGCTGACCCGGCATGGTGTATCTCGATACCAGCGCCCTGGTGCCTCTTTTCGTGCGTGAGCCCGAGTCTACGCACATACGGACCAAGCTGGACGAGCTGCCCCCGCAGGAGGCCGCCGTCAGCGACTGGGTGCTGCTGGAATTCGCCAGTGCTATTGCCGCCCGGGTACGAGGTGGAAGCCTGAGCACGCCAGACGGTACCGAGGCCATCGGCGCCTGCGAGGAAATGGCGCAGACCAGCTTCCAGTTACGGGCGATTACGGCCGATGACATTGCCGAGGCCCGCGGCTATGTCGAGGACTTCCGTTCCGGCCTGCGCGCCGCTGATGCGGTGCACCTGGCCGTGGCGCACCGGTACTCCGCCCGCCTGTTGACCATGGATCGCGTGCAGGCGCGGGCGGCGCGGCGGCTGGGGATCAGCGTGCTATAGCCTGCAGGCGCGGTGGCTGGCGTCGAGGAGTTCGACCACGTGGCGGACGGGGACGGCGGGGCCGAGGGCGGCGGCGAGCTGCAGGGTGCAGCCGGGGTTGGCGGTGGCGAGGACGGTGGCGCCGGTGGCGCGGAAGGCGGCGACGCGGTCGGCGGCGAGGGCGGCGGCAATGCCGGGCTGCTGCAGGTTGTAGAGGCCGGCGGAGCCGCAGCACTGGTCGGCGCGCTCCATCTCGCGCAGCTCGAGATCCGGGATGGCACGGAGCAGGGCGCGGGGGGCGCTGCGGATGCGCTGGGCGTGGGCGAGGTGG
>JBQCEU010000169.1:0-2418 GCA_051959955.1 Terriglobales bacterium
TGGATCGAGCTTGCGGTGCCGGGGGCGGAGACGGGCATTTCGCTGTTCACGCCGCCGGGGCTGGAGAGCCGCATCGGGCAGTTCCAGCCGATCTCGTTCTGGTGCGACGATGTGTTCGCGACGGCGGCGGCGATGAAGGCCCAGGGGGTGAAGTTCGCCCAGGAGCCGAAGAAGGAGTCGTGGGGGACGTCGGCGGTGTTTCAGGATCCGGACGGGAAGCAGTTCGTGCTGGCGACGAGATGAGGGTCTGCGAGGCAGCCGAAGGTGACCATTTACCATACTTCCATAATGGTGCTATGCTTTGCCATATATGAAGACCACGCTGATGATTCCGGACGGGGTATACAAGGAGATCAAGCGGCGGGCGGCGGAGAGCGGGCGCAGCATTTCGGATCTGGTGAGCGAACTTTTGCTGGCCGGACTGCGGCCCGCCAAGCTGCCGGCGCGGTCACTGCCGCCACTGCCATCCTTTGACATGGGCAAGGCGCGGGTGAATCTTGCGGACCGCAACGCCCTGGAAGAGGCCATGAGGCCACGGCGCTAGGCCGCACCCGGAATGTTCGTAGTCGACACCAACCTTCTGGTGTATGCCGCCAACCGCCGGGAACCGGAGTACCGGAAGGCCAGGGATTTTCTGGTAGCGTGCCGCACAGCAGGCGAAAACTGGGCGGCGACGTGGTCCATTTTCTACGAATTTCTCCGCGTGGCGACCCACGCCGGGGTACTCCCAAAACCACTCAACCTGAACGACGCGTGGAGCTTCCTACAGGCGCTGCTGGACTCGCCCGGCTTCCATGTGTTGGGCGAGACTGAACGTCATGGCGATGTGGTGAGGGATCTTGCCCGGCGATTTCCCACGGTCCATGGGAACGATGTCCACGACCTGCACATCGTGGCGGTGATGGTGGAGCACGGCGTGCGGGAAATACGGACGGCGGATGCCGGGTTTCACCGCTTCAAGTTCCTCAACGTGATCGACCCGCTGGCGCCCTGAACGGGAAGGCGGGGGTATAGACCGTGTGGGCCCGCCTACGCGCGTGGCGCTGCGGAGGGGGCCGCGGCTGCCATTTGCTGGTGCAGGGACTGCAGGACGTGGACGCTGGGGGAGTCGGCGGCGCGGGCGGCGATGGCTTCGACGGCGGCGGCGGCGGCGGCGAGGGTGGTGACGATGGGGATGCGGTGCTGGACGGCGGTGCGGCGGATTTCCTTTTCCTCGAAGAACTGCTGGCGGCCCTCGGGGGTGTTGACGACGAGCGTAACCTCGCCGCCCTTGAGCAGATCCACGAAGTTGGGGCGGCCTTCGCTGACCTTGAAGACCGACTGGACCTCGAGGCCGGCGGCGCGGAAGGCGGCGGCGGTGCCGCGGGTGGCGAGCAGGCGGAAGCCGAGCTGGTGGAGGCGGCGGGCGAGCTCGACGCCACGGGTTTTGTCGCGGTCGCGGAGCTTGAAGAAGACCGTGCCGCCCGCGGGCAGCGCCTGGCCGGCGGCGAGCTGGGCCTTGGCGAAGGCCTCGCCCATGGTGGGGGCGATGCCCATCACCTCGCCGGTGGAGTGCATCTCGGGGCCGAGCACGGGATCGGCGCCCTGGAATTTGTTCCAGGGGAAGACCGGGCTTTTGACACAGTAGACCGCGCCGGTGGGGATGCGCTGCCGCTCGATGACTTCGGCGGGCAGGAGTTGGCGCAGTTTGGCGCTGCCGCTCATCACCAGCGCGGCGAGCTTGGCCAACGGGACTCCGGTGGCTTTGCTGACGTAGGGGACGGTGCGCGAGGCGCGGGGGTTGACCTCGAGCACGTAGACAACCTGCTTCCCTTCCCCATTCTGGGCGATGGCGTACTGAACGTTCATCAGGCCCTTGACCTTGAGGGCGAGGGCGAGTTGGATGGTGTGCTCCTGGATGGTCTGTTGCAGCTCGGCGGAAAGGCTGTAGGGAGGCAGGACGCAGGAGCTGTCGCCAGAGTGGATGCCCGCCTCCTCGATGTGCTCCATGATGCCGCCGAGGACGACGTCCTTGCCGTCGCTGATCGCGTCCACGTCCACCTCGATGGCGTCCTCGAGGAAGCGGTCCACCAGGATGGGGCGGTCGGAGGAGTACTCGGTGGCCAGCTCCATGTACCGGCGCAGCGCGGCCTCATCGTAGACGATGGCCATGGCACGGCCGCCGAGGACGTAGGAGGGGCGCACCAGCACCGGATAGCCTATGCGGGCGGCCACCTTGACCGCCTGGGCGACGGAGGTGGCGGTGCCGCTCTCCGGCTGGCGGATGTTGAGGCGGCGGAGCAGGGCGCCGAAGCGCTTGCGGTCCTCGGCCAGGTCAATGGAGCGGGGCGAGGTGCCGATGATCCTGAAGCCGGCCTGCTCCAGCGGCAGGGCGAGGTTGAGCGGCGTCTGGCCGCCGAACTGGACGATGACGCCGTT
>JBQCEU010000170.1:0-2198 GCA_051959955.1 Terriglobales bacterium
CCAGCCACACCGACTTCGAGCAATCCACCGTCCTCCCCGGGCTGATTGATGCGGCTACGGGCGGCGTCACGCTCGCCACCGGCCGCAAGGTGGTATTGCCGCTCGCCGGCTCGCTGCGCGAAACCGACCATGTCCTCGGCCACGAGTTGGTGCACGCTTTCCAGTACGACATGACCACCAGCCGCGGCAGCCAGGCGCCGGGCATCGCCCGCCTGCCGCTGTGGTTCGTGGAAGGCATGGCCGAGTACCTCTCGCTCGGCCCGGACGACGCCAACACCGCCATGTGGATGCGCGACGTGGTGGCGCACGACAAAATGCCCACCGTCAAGGCTCTCAACAACCCCAACAAGTACTTCCCTTATCGCTTCGGCCAGGCCTTCTGGGCCTATGTCGGCGGTCGCTACGGCGATGACGTCATCGCCCCGCTGTTTCTCCGCGCCTCGGACAGCGGCAATGTCAACGCGGCGCTGCAATCGGTGCTGCACGTGGATGAAAAGCAGCTCTCCGCCGATTGGAAAGCCGCCACCCTCGCCGCCGATCAACCCATCCTCCAGGCCACCGCGGCGGTGCCCGCTGCCAGCCTGGTGATTGCCGCCAGCCGGGGCCAGTCCCGCCTCAACGTCAGCCCGGCCGTCAGCCCTGACGGCAACTGGGTGATCTTCTACTCCGAGCGCGGCCTCTTCTCGATCGAGCTGTACCTGGCGAACGCCCACACCGGCAAAGTGGTGCGCCGGCTCACCTCCACCGCCATCAGCGCACACTTCAACAACCTGGAGTTCATCAACTCCGCCGGCGCCTGGGCCGCCGGCAGCCGCCGCTTCGCCTACGGACACGTCGAGAGCGCGGTCGGCAAAATCGCCGTCTACGATCTCCAGCAACAGAAGGTCGTGCGCGACTACCCCATCCCCGGCGTGGGCGAGGTCTTCAACCCCACCTGGTCGCCCGACGGCAGGCAGATCGCCTTCAGCGCCATCGCCGGCGGCTTCACCAACCTTTACCTGCTCAACCTCGACAACGGCGCGGTGCGCAAGCTCACCGACGACCGCTACGCCGAGCTGCAGCCCGCCTGGTCGCCCGACGGCCGCACCCTCGCCTTCGTCACCGATCGTTTCACCGCCAACCTCGACGATCTCTCCCACGGCAACTTCCGTCTGGCGCTGATGGACATGGCTTCCGGCGCCATCACGCCCGCCGTCCTCGCCGGCGGCGGCTATCAAACCAATCCGCAATGGGCGCCGGGCGGCCAGAGCCTCTACTTCGTCTTCGACGCCAACGGCATCGCCAACCTCTATGAAGCTCCGCTTGCTGGCGGCGCGCCTCGGCAACTCACAAATCTTAAGACCGGCATCAGCGGCATCACCTACCTCAGCCCCGCCATGTCGGTGGCGCAGCAAACCGGCGAGATCATTTACAGCCTTTACAACGACGGCCTCTACAGTCTGGTGCGCCTTGCGCCCCGGCCGGCGGCGGTGGCCGGTCTGCCCGCCGGCCTCCATCCCGCCGTTCTCCCGCCCCGCACCGCCGCCACCGGCGCTGTGGCCGCCATGCTCACCAACTTTGCGGCCGGGCTCGCCGTCACCGCCAACTTCACCCAGCATCCCTACCACCCCACCCTCAAGCTCGACGGCTTTGCGCCGCCCAGCATTGCGGTGGGCGTTGGCAGCTACGGCACCCTGCTGGGCGGCGGTACGGCGCTGCATTTCAGCGACCTGCTCAACTACCACGAGCTGACCGTGGCCTTCGAATCGCTGAGCACCGGCGGCGGCAGCGGCTTCGTGCGCAATCTCTCCGCCTCTGCCGTCTACCTCAACCACGTGCATCGCTGGACCTGGGGCCTGGCAGGCGGTCAGACGCCCTTCGTCAGCGGCACCCTCGCCGCCGTGGCCGGCACCCTCAACGGCCGCCCCGTGGTGCAGACCACCACCTTCACGCAATGGGAACTGGACCGCGACGCTGTCGGCATCCTCGCCTATCCCTTCCATCGCGCCCAGCGGGTCGAGTTCACCGCCGGCTTCTCCAACATCGGCTTCGCCGCCGAGACCGAAACCCTCACCGAAGATCTCATCACCGGCGCCCTCATCGGCGATCAGCGTCAGGACCAGCCCGCGCCCAAAGCCTTGAACTTCGGTGTCGGCACCGCCGCCCTGGTCTACGACACTTCCATCTTCGGCGGCACGAGTCCGGTGCTGGGCCAGAGC
>JBQCEU010000171.1:0-12656 GCA_051959955.1 Terriglobales bacterium
AGGTTCACGGTGGTGGTGCCTGTGTTGTAGTCGTGCGGGCCGAGAATGACTCGGCCGCCTACAAGCTTGGCCGCAGAGATGGAGTTATTCAGGCAGGTGGCATCGTAGACGCCAGGCGTCGAGCAGAAGGCGTCAGCGTAGAAGTTGCCGCCAATCCGCATGGCGTCCAGATAGGCGAAATTCAGGGCGGGGCTGATCCAGTTGCGCCCCAAAAAGCTGGACTTGTTGAAAAGGGAAGTCTGGGCGCTAGCCGTCAGTGCCAGTGCGCAGGCCAGGCAGCCCAACCCGGCCAGGCGGGCGGCGGCCGGCATCCAGGCGGCGGTTGATCGCCGCCCAGCGGTATTGGGCTTCGAGGTAGTTGGCTTTGGCGTCCAGGTAATCGAGTTCGAGCAGGTCAAGCCACCCAGAGAGGGGGATGGCCAAGGCCAGCAATTCCGAATGGCTGCGCGTCTGCAGCTGGCGGTCAAACTCGTAGCGGGTCTGGGTGAAGAACCGCTGGGGCGGTATTTTCCTAGGCACCGTTTTGTTGTAGACAAAAACTGAGAAAAGACTGAGAATGAACGCATCCGGCCTCCAGGTCGGGATTCGCCCCCGCGGGCTGCGCCACCTACTCGCCAGTTGGACAGCGCAGCCCCGGGGGTTTGAGTTTTCAGGCAGCTTCAGGCTGCGGCTGCTCAGCACACGGCATCGCCACCGGCTCTTCGTACCCCTGCCGATAATGCACGGCCGCGCCGCGGGGGACGCGGTTATAGGCGCGCCGGTAGTCGCGGACCATCGCCGCCAGCGTGAGCATGGCGTTATTTGGCTCCTCGGCATGAAACCAAAGAGGCGGGATCCCGGGGAAGGTGAGTACCCAGCCCGTGCGCCTGGGCACGGCTGGGCAGGGCGGCGCCTGCTTTGGAATGCGCCGGTATTGCTTCTTGGTAGTTGACATTTACCCTCCTATTGAGAAGGGCGACTCCCAGAGCAGAACCCAGTGTCCGATAATGGATATTATGTAAACTCGGGCGCGGGGCGGACGGAAACCGCTCCGCGCCGCTTAGTGTCCGGCGGTCGCGGCGGCCTGGTCGCACGGGGCGGGAGACAGGATGGCCGGGCGCTCATTGATGGGGTATTCGGCATCCACCTCCTGAACCAAGCGATCAAAATCCTGGCGCTGTTGCGGGTTGAGGATGGCGCGCAGGTGGTCTCGATCCTGCTGGCGGACTTGGTCGAACTGCGGGGCGAGGTGTTGCTCCAAGGCCTGGTACTGGCCGACGGTTTCGCGGAGAACGGCATCCACCTGCTGTTGCTGCTGGGCGGTAAGGTGGAGGCGCTGGGTCATCTGGGCGGCGATCAGGCGGTGCTGGCGGATGTCGTATTCGCTGGCAGGGTGGGCGTGGAACCAGTAATGCTCGGCCAGGTTCATGAGCGTGCCGCCGAGCAAGAGTCCACTGACGAAGATCAGACCCAGGAAGGTCGCGGTGCGGTGGTCGGGGCGAAGGCGTTCCATGGCACTTACCTAGGGGTTCATCAGGTTGAGCATGGCATCGCTCAAGCTGGGCCGCAGATGATCATCCGACGGATGGAGGGCGTTGACGTGAGGCACGTCGAGCACCATGGCTTCATCGGAGTTGGGGGATTCAGTGCGATGGAGGTCGTAGGCAAACGAAGTTGCGGTGACGGCGAACAGCGTGGCGGCCACCGCCAGGCCACGCCAGCCGACGCGCAAGCCGCCCAGCCAAGGCGCTGACGGGGGGGCCAGACGGGCCTGCAGGCGCTGCACGAAATAGGGATCGGAGCGCAGGGGTTGTGGTTGCAGGCCGGAGAGCAACTGGCGGCTGGTCGCAGCCACCTGCCAGTGCTGGCGGCAGGCGGGGCAGATTTCGCCATGATGGGCCCATCCAGCGGCTGGGGCGGGCGGCAGTGCCCCGGGATGTTTATCGAGAAACTCCTCTACTGCCAACACATAGGAGCGACACTTCGCATTGGACTTCATGACCGGTTCCCCTATACTTGTTTTCTTTTCACGGCCGTAACCAAGGCCTGTCTGGCGCGGAAAAGGCGCACCTTGACGGTGTTTTCATTGAGGCTGACAATCTCGGAGATTTCCTTAACCGAGTAGCCTTCAACTTCCTTCAGAACCAACAGCACACGATCTTCTGGCGCCAGGCGGCACAGCAGCCTTTCGGCCAAATTGCGCATCTCGATCTGCTTGCCAAGGCCAGCCACGCCCGCCATCCCGCCCACGTCGAGGTTTTCCACCCGGGCGGCCTCATCTTCGGTCAAATCCGCGAGCAGCTTGGCCTTGCGCACCTTTTGCTTGCGCAGGTGGTCGTAGCACTCGTTGACGGCAATCTTGTAGATCCAGGTGCCGACGGCGGATTCAAAGTGGAAGCGGTCGAGGGCCAGGTAGACCTTCAGAAAGACCTGCTGGGCGATATCGTCGGCATCGTTGGGATTGCGGAGGATATTGCGAACGACGGAGCTGACGCGGGGCTGGAAAAGGCGGACGAGCTCCTCGAAAGCGCCGGCTTCGTGCCGTTGGCAGCGGCGCAGGAGCAGGGCATGGGCCTCGACGGCGGGCGAAGGGGCGGGACGGGCACCGGCAGCCGCGGACGCCGGGGCCAGGGCCGGCAACACTGCTTCCATATCCTTTCCGACGTCGCTCATGCGGTTTACGTTTCGTCGGCGAATGCGGTCCCCCGGGGGAACAAGCCCAGTCTACTCCCCTGCCCGGCTACTCCCACTCGACGGTGGAAGGGGGCTTGGAGCTGATGTCGTAGACGACGCGGTTGATGCCGCTCACCTCGTTGACGATGCGATTGGAGATGGTAGCCAACAGCTCGTAGGGGAGGTGGGCCCAGTCGGCGGTCATGCCGTCTTCGGAGTGCACGGCGCGCAAGGCGCAGGCAAGGCCGTAGGTGCGCAAGTCCCCCATGACGCCCACGCTGCGGACGGGCAGCAGCACGGCGAAGGACTGCCACAGGCGGTGGTACCAGCCGGCGCGCTTGATTTCCTCGACGGCGATGGCGTCGGCCTGCTGCAGAAGGGCGATTTTCTCCGGGGTGACTTCGCCCAGAATGCGAACCGCCAGGCCGGGGCCGGGGAAAGGCTGGCGGTTGAGCAACTCGGCATCAATGCCCAGATCGGCGCCGACGCGACGGACTTCATCCTTGAACAGCTCCCGCAGCGGCACGATCAATTACAGGCGCATTGAGGCGGGGAGGCCGCAGACGTTGTGGTGGCTTGTGATCACCGCCGAGGGTCCGCGTACGGAGACGGACTCGATGACATCCGGGTAGAGGGTTCCCTGTACCAGGTAGTCGGCGTGGAGGCGGCGGGCCTCGGGCTCGAAGGTTTCGATGAAGACGCGGCCGATGATTTTGCGTTTCTGTTCGGGATCGGTGACGCCGGCCAGAGCCGAGAGGAAGGCCTGACTGGCATCCACGGCGACGATGTTGAGGCCCAGCTTGCCGCGAAGATTGTCCTGCACTTTTTGAAACTCATCCTTGCGTAGCAGGCCGTTGTTGACGAAGACGCAGACCAGGCGGTCGCCGAGGGCGCGGTGGACAAGGGTGGCGGCGACGGTGGAATCCACGCCCCCGCTGAGCCCGCAAATGACCCTTCCCTGCCCGCCCACCTGGGCGCGGATGGCGGCCACCTGCTGCTCGATGAAGGATTCCGGGGTCCAGTCGCGTTCGACTCCGCACAGATCGAGAAAATTGGACAGGAACTGCCTGCCATTCACGCTGTGGGCGACTTCGGGGTGGAACTGCACCGCCCACATGCGCCGCCCGGGATCGGCGATGGCGGCCAGAGCCTGGGGGCTGCGGCCGATAACCTCGAAGCCCGGCGGCAGGCGTTGCACCGAGTCGCCATGGGACATCCACTCGGTTTCGCGGCCGGAGCTGCCCCGGAAAAGGCCGTTGGTGGTGTCCACGCTGACTTCGGCGCGGCCAAACTCACGCTCATCGGCGTTCTCGACCGTGCCCCCGAGTGCATCCACCAGCAGTTGCAGGCCATAGCAGATGCCCAGGATGGGCAATCCCGAGTTCCATATCTCGGGCGCGCAGCGGGGCGCCTCGGGGGCGTAGACGGAAGCAGGGCCGCCGGAGAGGATCAGGCCCGCGGGGCGATGGGCGGTGATCTCTTCCCAGCGCGCGTGGAAGGGCAGGATCAGGCTGTAGACACCCAGCTCGCGGATGCGGCGGGCGATGAGCTGGGTGTACTGCGAACCGAAATCCAGCACGACGATGGAGCGGTGGCTCATAGAACGAAGTTGACCAGGCGGCCAGGGACAACGACCACGTGCCGTGGTTGTTTGCCGTCAAGCAAGGGGACGATTTTGGGATGGGTGGCGGCAGCCTGACGGAGCTCGTCCTCGGCGGAGTCCGGAGCCATGGACAAACGGGCGCGCACCTTGCCGTTTACCTGGACGACGACTTCGATCTCCTCCTCGCGGGCCAGCACGGGATCGAAGGCCGGCCAGGAGGCGCGGCAGACCAGCCCTTCCCTGCCCTGGCGGTGCCACAGCTCCTGCGCCACAAAGGGAGCGAAGGGCGCCAGCATGAGCAGGAGCAGACGCTGGAGTTCGGCGCGGGTGGCGGGGGCCAGATCCGCATCGCCCGCATAAAGGGCATTGACCAGCTCCATCAGGGCGGCGATGGAGGTGTTGAAATGCCAGCGGCCGTCGAAGTCCTGGGTCATGCGGCGCAGAGTTTGGTGAGCCTTGCGCAGCAGCGGCGTATCGCTGGAGCCCGAGCCGCCAACCGGCGGACGAAGCGCCCAGCGCCAGACGCGCGCCAGGAAGCGGTGAATGCCCTCCACGCCCTGATCGTTCCAGTCAAAGTCCTTCTCCGGCGGGGCGGCGAAGAGGACGTACATGCGGGTGGCGTCGGCGCCGTAGCGCTCGATCAGATCCGCGGGATCAACCACGTTGCCCTTGGACTTCGACATCTTGGCGCCGTGGCGGGTGATCATGCCCTGGGTAAACAGGCGCTCGACGGGTTCGTCGAGGGAGCAGAGACCCAGGTCGCGCATGACCTTGGTGAAGAAGCGGGTGTAGATCAGATGGAGAATGGCGTGCTCGATGCCGCCGATGTACTGATTGACCGGCAGCCAGCGGGCCACCTCGTCGGGGTCGAAGGGGCGCGTGGTTTCGTGGGGGCTGACGTAGCGATAGAAGTACCAGGACGAATCCACGAAGGTGTCCATGGTGTCGGTTTCGCGCTGGGCGGGACCGCCACAACCGGGGCAGGTGGTATTGCGGAAGGCGGGATCGGCGGCCAGGGGAGACTGGCCCTGGCCGGTGAGCTCCACCTGTTCCGGCAACAGCACCGGGAGTTGAGCATCGGGCACAGGGACCACGCCGCAGGCATCGCAATAAATGACGGGGATGGGCGTACCCCAGAAGCGCTGGCGGGAGATGCCCCAGTCCTGAAGACGATAGCTGACCGTTCCCTTCCCGAAGCCGGCCTGCTCCGCGGCGGCGATCATCTGGTCCATGGCGGCGCGGTTGTCGAGGCCGGTATAGGGGCCGGAGTGAATCAACCTGCCGTCGGCCTCCAGCGCGGCGGTGGGACGCGCGGGCAGCCCCTCCGGCGGTTCCACCACGGTTCGGATGGGCAGGTCGTACTTGCGGCAGAATTCGAAATCGCGCTGATCGTGAGCGGGGACGGCCATGACGGCGCCGGTGCCGTAACCCATCAGGACAAAGTTGGCGACCCAAACCGGCAGGCGTTCGCCGCTGAAGGGGTTGATGGCCTGGTGGCCGGTGAAGAAGCCCTCCTTGGGGATGTCCTCGCCGGGGGCGAGATGGGCCAGACGGGAGCGCAGGCCGCGGGCGCGCTCCATCGCCGCGGCGTCCACCAATTGAGGCAGGAGCGGATGTTCGGGCGCGAGCAGGATGGCGCTGGCGCCGTAGATGGTGTCGATGCGGGTGGTGAAGACCGGGATGGGATCCTCGCCGGGGCGGTCGAGGGCGAAGACCACTTCGGCGCCGGGGCTGCGGCCGATCCAATTGCGCTGCATGGCGCGGACGCGCTCGGGCCAGCCGGGGAGGCGATCGAGATCGCGCAGCAGTTCGTCCGCATAGGCGGTGATGCGGAAATACCACTGATTGAGCTCGCGCTGCTCGACCGGCGTGTCGTCGTGGCGCCAGCAGACGCCGCCCGCCACCTGTTCGTTGGCGAGCACGGTGGCGCACTTGGGACACCAGTTGACGAGGCCCTTCTTGCGGTAGGCCAGGCCGCGCTCCAGGAAGCGCAGGAACAGCCATTGATTCCAGCGATAATAGTCGGGCAGGCAGGTGGTGACCTCGCGCTGCCAGTCATATGCGAAGCCGAAGCGCTGGTCCTGGCGCTTCATGTGGGCGATGTTGGCGAGGGTCCAGACACGCGGGTGGGACTGATTCTTGATGGCGGCGTTTTCGGCAGGCAGGCCGAAGGAGTCCCAACCCATGGGGTGGAGCACATCGTAGCCACGCATCCAGAGGAAACGCGCCAGGGCGTCGCCGATGGCGTAGTTGCGCACGTGTCCCATGTGCAGCGCGCCCGAGGGATAGGGCAGCATCTCGAGCACGTAGTAGCGGGGACCGCCGGCATGGGCGCCGAGCAGGGGGTTGGCGGCGGCCCATTGTTCCGCCCAACGCGGCTCGAAGGCGGCGGGGTCGTAGCGCAGCGGATCCTGGGCGGGCTCTTCCATAGAATCCTCTATTGTGGCATCACTTGCCGCGGACGGCAGCCAGGCGGCGGAGGGCGGCGAGGTCGCGGGCCTGGTCGCCGGGATCGTCCACCGGCGTCTCCAGGATGAAGGCCTTGCCGCGCAGGCGGCGGTCGGTCAGCAGGCGGCGAAAGCAGGCCTCTCCCAACCGGCCTTCGCCGATGTGCTCATGGCGGTCGAGATGACTGCCGCGGGCGCTCTTGGCGTCGTTGGCATGGAACACGGGCACGCGCGCCACACCCACTGTGGCGTCCAGCTCACGCAAGGCGGCGGCATAACCGCGGGGCGTGACCAGGTCATAGCCCTGGGCCCAGGCATGGCAGGTATCCACGCAGGCGCCGACGGGCAGGCCCGCGAGGCCATCCAGAATAGCGGCCACGGAAGCCAAGGGGCCGCCCAGATGGCCGCCGCCGCCGGCGGTGTTTTCAATCAGCAGGGTGACCGGCCCCCAGGAGAGATCACGGGTGGCCTCGCGGATTCCCGCCACGCAAGCTTCCAGCGGGCCGCTGCCGGGGTGGAGGACCAGGTAATCGGCCTCGAGCGCGGCGGCGCGTTCCAGTTCCCCGCGCAGGGCGGCGAGGGAGCGGGCGCGCAGCTCCGGAACCTGCCCGGCAACGTTGATCAGGTAATTGGCGTGGATCACCAGCGGACCCAGGCGGAACTCACGGCGGAGGCGTTTCCAGGCGGCAGCATCGGCGGGGCGGACGGGAGCGGCGCGCCACATGCGCGGGCTGGACGTGAACACTTGCAGGGCCCCGGCCCCGAGAGCGTGAGCCCGCTCGGCGGCCTTGGCCATGCCGCCGGCGCTGGAAATGTGGGCGCCCAGGCGCATGCTTCATTGTAGGCGGAGGGGGGCGGGATAAAATCATCTGTATGCGGTTGGGAATCCTTACCGGCGGCGGTGACTGTCCGGGCCTGAATGCGGTGATACGCGCCGTGGTGCGGAAAGGGACGATGTACTACGGCGATTCGGTGGTGGGCTTTCTCGAGGGCTGGCGGGGCGTGATGGAGAACCGGGCGGTGGAACTGGACCTGGACCGCATCGCCGGCATCATTCACCGCGGAGGCACGATTCTCAGAACCTCGCGCACCAATCCCCGGAAGGAGCCGGGCGGGTGGGAGCGGGTGCGCGACAGTTTTGAAAAGCAGCGGCTGGAGGCGCTGATCGCGGTGGGCGGCGACGACACGCTGGGAGTAGCGGAATGGATCGCCGGGCAAGGGCTGCCGGTGGTGGGAGTGCCGAAGACGAGTGACAACGACTTGTCGGGCACGGACCTCTGTTTTGGCTTTGACACCGCGGTCAGCATCGCCACGGAAGCCGTGGACCGGCTGCACAGCACCGCGGAAGCGCACAACCGGGTGATGGTGGTGGAGGTGATGGGGCGGGAGGCGGGATGGATCGCGGTCTATGCCGGGGTGGCGGGCGGGGCCGACGTGGTGCTGATACCGGAGAAGCCGTTCGAGCTGGACGCGGTTTGCGAACTGCTCAAGCGGCGGCATGCGCGGGGCAAGTATTTCAGCATTGTGGTGGTGGCGGAAGGGGCGCGCTGGGCGGAGGCGCCCGATGCGGCCGAGGCGGCGCCGCGGGACGCCTTTGGGCATGTGCGGCTGGGTGGCATCGGCAACGTGCTGGCAGCACAGATCGAGGCGCGCGTGGGCTATGAAACCAGGGTGGTGATTCTGGGGCACACGCAGCGTGGGGGCACGCCGACCGCCTTTGACCGGATGCTGGCCACGCGCTACGGCGTGCAGGCGATCGACATGGTGCATCGCGGCGAATTCGGACGCATGGCCTCGCTGCAGGGCCAGGCGATGACCTCGGTGCCGTTGGCGGAGGCGCTCAGCCGCAACCGCAAAGTGGGGGAGGAGCTTTACGAACTGGCTTCGGTGTTCTTTGGCTAGGCGCGGGCGGTGGAGCGGGGTGGTGACGGTGGCCCTGGCCGGGGCCGTGCTGGCGGGCTGCGCGCCGGTGGCGGCGCGCTCGGCGGGGCCCGAGATGCTGTACGTGGCCGGGGGCAGTGACCTGCGCGCGATCAGTGCCGAGGACCTCGTCACCCGGGGGCAGTGGCGGCTGCCCGGGCCGGTGATCGAGGGATGGGCGCGAGGGGCAAGGCTGCAGTTGATTACGGGCGGCGCCGCGCCGGCCTGGCTGGCTTTGACCGCCGGACAGCGACAGATGGAGCATCATCTCGACCTCGACTTTTTGCCGGTGGGCGCGGTGGGCTCGGGAGACGGCGCCACCACCTTCCTGTTGGGCAATCGCGGCGGGCAAGCCCGCATTCTGGCGATGAGCGGCGCCAGCGGCAACCGCGTGGGGGTCCGGGAGGTGGCGGGAACGGCGAAGGCGCTGGCGCTGGGACGCAACGGCCAACAGGAACTGCTGCTGGCCGCGGTGGATGAGCCGGCGGCGGTGGAACTGGTGGGGGCCCGGGATCTGAAGCCGGCGGGGCGGGTGGCGCTGGCGAGCCCGCCGCGGCAGGTGATTGGCCTGCCTTACGGCCACAAGGCCTTTGTGTTGTGCGCCAGCACCGTTGCCGTGGTGGACACGGCGACGCCGGGATTGCTGACTTACCTTCGGCTGGGAAGCAATCCGCACTCCATGCTGTTGAAACCGGATGGCGGCGAGCTGTACATCAGCAATGCCGACGGCACGGTGAGCGTGGTTGATACCTCGACCAACGAGGTTTCCGACACGTTGGCGGCAGGATTGGGCGCGGGGGCGATGGCGGTGGACGCGGGCGGCAATTATCTTTATGTAGCCAACACCGCGGCGGGCACGGTGTCGGTGATTGGGCTTGCCGACCACAGGACGCAGGCGGTGATCCATGTGGGGCAGCAACCGCAGCGGCTGGCGCTGGACCCGTCCGGGATGCTGCTGTTCGCCGCCGACCGGGGCTCGGACGATGTGGCGGTGATGCGCAGCAGCCTGGATCCGGCGAGCCCGCATTCGCTGCTGGCGCTGCTCCCCGCGCCTGCCGCCCCGGATTTCCTCTTGGTGATGCCGCGATGAAGATACTGCATCGCTATTTGCGGCGCGAGGTCAGCCTCTACGCCTCGGTGGGGTTGCTGGTGTTTACGTTCGTGGTGTTCATGCAGGATTTGGGGCGGGCGATGGAGGCGGCGGTGCGCGCCAACGGAGGCGCCATCCTGCAACTGTTTGCCTACGTGCTGCCGGCGGCGCTGGTATTCACGCTGCCCATGGCGCTGCTGGTGGGCTTGCTGCTGGGCCTGGGAAGGCTGGGGGTGGACAGCGAACTGCTGGCGCTGCGGGCGAGCGGGGTGGGCGCCCGGCAGTGTCTGCGGCCCTTGCTGGAGGTGAGCGGGGTGGCTTTGGCGGTGGCGCTGGCTCTGACGGTGTGGCTGGCGCCGGCGGCGCGGCGCCAACTCACCCGGCTTACCCACCGCCTGGCGGCTTCGCAGTTGTCGGCGGCCGTGGAGCCGCGGGTTTTTTTCGAGCCCGACAACAATCCCAACTGGGTGGTCTATACCGACGACATCACCGGCGGCGGCAGTGAGTGGCGGCATGTGCTGGTGGCGCAGATGCAGGACCCCAGCGCGCCGGTGCTGACGCTGGCCGACAGCGGCACGCTGGTGCGCCGCGGCGAGCGGGGCGTGCAACTGCATCTGCAGGGTGGCACGCAGTACAAGGTGGACGCGGGGGCGCCGCAGAACGACATGGTCAGCGCCTTCCGCTCGGTGGATATTCCGTTTCTGCTGCCGGAGGCGCCCCGCGGCGACCTGGCGCTGGCGGCGGAGCCGCTGCCGTCGCTGTGGCAGCGGGCGCACACGGGCGCGGACTGGCGCGCCGCCCGGGTGGAGTTTTACCGGCGTTTTGCGCTGGGCTTCGCCTGTCTGGCGCTGGCGCTGGTGGGCATCGCGCTGGGGCTGCAGGGAGGGCGTGGAGGCAAGGCGGGCGGGTTTGTGCTCACCCTCGTCCTGGTGTTTGGCTACTACCTGCTGTTCATTCTGGGGTTGGGCCTGGCCCGGCAGGGGAAAGTACCGCCATTTTGGGGCGCGTGGGGCGCCAACCTGCTCTTCCTGGGCTGGGGCGGGTGGGCGCTGTGGCGGCTGGACCGCACACCCTCGGGGCCCTCCGAACGGTGGGCCGCGTGGTGGCGGCGGCGGCCGCAGCCGGGGCGGAGCCCGCTGCGGCTGCCGCAGCGGCGCACCCTGGTGCCGCGGGCCTGGATGCCGTCCCTGCTGGGCGGTTATGCCATCCGCGAATTTCTGGCGTATACCGGTCTGCTGCTGGCCGCCTTTCTGATCCTGATTCTGGTTTTCACGCTGTTTGAACTGATCGGCAGCATCTTGCAGAATCACATCGGCCTGGGCGTGGTGCTGGAGTACCTGTTCTATTTCACGCCGCAGATGCTGTACATGACCGTGCCGGTGGCCATTCTGGTGGGCACGCTGATTGCTTTCGGTCTGATGTCGAAAGCCAATGAGGTCACCGCCATGAAGGCCTGCGGGGTGAGCATCTACAAGCTGCTGCTGCCGGTCCTGATTGTGGCGGGGGCGCTGTGCGCGCTGCAATTCGCCCTGGACGCCACCTGGCTGCCGGCCTTCAACCAACGCCAGGATGCGCTGCACGACCGCATCAAGGGCCAGCCGCCGCAGACCTACACCAACCCGCAGCGGAAGTGGGTGATGGGCCGCGGCAACAACATTTTCTACTACACCTATTTCGATCCCCAGAGCCGGGTTTTTGCCAACCTGACGGTGTTTCAGTTCGACCGCGAGCATTTCACGCTGACGCGGCGGATTTTCGCGCGGCAGGCGCGGTGGGATGAGGCGATCCCGGGCTGGGTTTTCAGCAACGGTTGGGCGCGGAGCTTCGACGCCGGAGGCAGCTCGAGCTTTGAGACGTTTGTGGTCTCCAGTTTCAGCGGCATTCAGGAACGGCCCTCCTATTTCGCCACCGACACGCGGCTGGGAACGCAAATGACCCTGGGCGAGCTGCGCCGCTACGTCGCCACCATGCGGCACAGCGGTTATGACGTGAGCCGGCTGAGCATCACGCTCAACAAGAAGATCGCCTATCCGCTGATCACGGTGATCATGGCGCTGCTGGCCTTCCCGTTCGCGCTCACCGTGGGGCGCCGGGGAACGGTGGCGGGCATTGCCGCCGGGGTGGGGGTGGCCATCGCCTACTGGAGCGCCGCCAGCCTGCTGGAGGCGCTGGGGAACCTCAACCAGCTGCCCGCGGCGGTGGCGGCGTGGGCGCCGGACGTGCTGTTTCTGGGGGTGGGTGTGTACCTGCTGCTGCGCGTGCCCACCTAAGTACAGAAGTGCTAGTCTGTGGGCGTGAGGGACCTCCTTCGGGATGCGGAAGAACAGTTCCGGCACCGCCTGCCTGAGCCCACGGCGGGTGCAGTGACGGACGTGACGGTCCGCCAGGGCAACAACGCGGCTGGGGAGCCGAGCCTCTTCCTGCGCTTGGTCTTCAAGCGCGATCTGAGACCAGCCGATTCCGAGGCGATCAGCCAGGCCACGCTGGCACTGGCCAGCTGGCTGGGTGAGCAGGGGCATTCCGAGCTGTATCCGTACATCAACATCACCACGGTCCAAGAAGAAGCGGAGGAGAGGCAGGCCGGCTGATGCTTGGCCTGGACCCGCAGCAGTTACTGTCGCCGGAGTTGAACGATTTGACCGGTGCGGCCACCAGAAACTGGCGGTGGACGATGTGGTAGGTGAGCGTGCTCCCGGTCAGCGTCCACTGCGGCCCAGCCTGGGCGCGCAGACAGGGTAGCCCGGCCAGCGCAGCGAGCAGGTCCAGCGCCGGCAGCGAAGGAGTGGGGCGGGGCGATAAGCGGCGCTGCGTGTTTGATCGCAGGCGCCCGGCTTGGCCGCCCGCTCTCCTGGACTCCCGGAGACCCCGGGGCCCCCCCCCCCCCCCCCCGGGCCCCCGCGAACCCCAAAAAAAAAACAAAACAACCAACGCGCAGCGCCCCCGC
>JBQCEU010000172.1:0-4246 GCA_051959955.1 Terriglobales bacterium
TCCACCGCCGATCTCCGTGCCATCCAGAAGCGCGCCCATGACGAAGGTCTTCCCTACCAGACGCTGATCGCCAGCCTGCTCCATAAATACGCCGCTGGCCGCCTCCGCGAAGCCTGCGTCACCACCCGCCCCAACAGCTAACAGCTAACAGCTAACAGCTAACAGCTAACAGCTAACAGCCAACAGCTAACAGCCCGCAACCCGCCCCGCAACCAAGGCCGCGCACCCCGTTCTCGCCACCCCCACCCTCCGCGCCTCAAAATGGCAACTGTGGTCTTGACAAATATACCAACTCCGGTCATAGCATCCCCATGCCCGAAGTGACCGCCGCCCTCTACCAGGTTCGACATCCTGGTGGCGCGCTGGTTCCAGCATCATGCCCCCGCCGGCGGCGGTGCCCGGGGTGTATGATGCGGCCATGACTTGTCGCGTCGGGTTACTGATTGCCCTGACCTGCGCGGGTGGGATGCTGGTTGCCCAAGCCCCGCCCCCGCCCCAATTCGTACAAGCCTTGGACCAGCACAGCGCGCAGGAACCGAAGATCTCGCCCGATGGGCGGCAGGTGGTGTACAGCGTGCGCAGCGCCGACTGGGAGCACAACGCCTATGTCAGCCAGCTTTGGCTGGCCGAGGTCAACGGGGTGGCAGGCGCCCGGCGCTGGCAACTCACGCGCGGGGCGAAGTCGGCGACCGCGGCGGCGTGGTCGCCGGATGGAAAATGGATCGCGTTTTTGGCCGAACGCCCCGCCCCGGCCGATACCAAGCCCACCCCCGACCCCGGTACCGCTACCGCTACCGGCCCGGACAAGCATCCGGCAGAGCGGCAGATTTGGGTGATTTCGCCCAACGGCGGCGAGGCCTGGCGGCTCACGCAGCACGCGACCAACGTCGAGGCCTTCCAATGGTCGCCGGATAGCAGGCGCATCGCCTTCACCGCCGCCGCCGGCGAAAGCGCGGCCAGCAAGCACCGCACCAGGGAATACAGCGATTACCGCGTGTTCGAGCATGATTACGCGCAGACCGGGCTCTGGGCGGTGGCCGTGCGCGAGGGCGAGGGCGGAGCCGAAGAAGCGCTCGTCAACGCAGCCACGCTCAATGTGGGCGGGTTCGATTGGGCTCCCGACGGCACCCGCATTGCTTTTTCCGCCACGCGCGATCCCCAATTGGCGGAAGGGGGCACGGCCAAGCTCTATCTGGTGGCCAGCCACCCGGGCGCTGAGGCGCAGCCGGTCGAGACCCCGGCCGGGCCGGCCACCAACCCGCACTTCTCGCCCGACGGCACCGCACTCGCCTTCAATAGCTACTTCGGCGCGCCGGAATACTTTTACGCCAACCAGCGCATCGCCACCCTCAAGCTGGCCTCGCCCGGGGCGACGGCGGTGGATGTAACCGCCAACTTCGACGAAGACGCCAACCTGGTGGGCTGGGGCGCGCAGGGTATCTACTTCTCGGCGGCACAAAAAACGGCCGCCGCGGTGTACCGGCTGGCGCCCGGGGGCGCTCTGCTTCGGCTCACCGCCGCCGACACCTACCGCGCCGTCCAGCCCTCGTTCACGCGCGACTACACGAAATGGGCGTTTCTGGGTTCCGACCCCGAGCACATGGCCGAAGTCGAGGTCTCGCCCACGGCGACATTCACGCCGCAACGCCTGACCGATTTCCAGACGCAGCTCGGCGCCTACACCCTCGGACGCGCCGAGGTCGTTTCCTGGACCAGCCAGGATGGAGCCCGCATCGAGGGCGTATTGCACAAGCCGGCGAACTTTGTCGCAGGCCGCAAATATCCTCTGCTGGTCGTCATTCACGGCGGTCCCACCGGGGTGTCCAATGCGGCGCTGAACCCCTCCGACAGCTATTACCCCATCCAGCGCTTCCTGGCGCGTGGGGCGCTGGTGCTCGAACCCAACTACCGCGGCTCGGCCGGTTACGGGGCGGCGTTCCGCAAGCTCAACGTGCGCAATCTGGGCGTGGGCGACATGTGGGACGTGATGTCGGGCGTGGACGCGCTCATCGCCCGCGGCCTGGTGGATCCCAGCCGCATGGGTGCGATGGGGTGGAGCGAAGGCGGCTATATTTCGGCCTTCCTCACCACCCACACCGACCGATTCAAAGCGATTTCGGTGTGCGCCGGGATCAGTGACTGGATGACGTATTACGTCTCGACCGACATCACTCCCTTTACCCGGCAATACCTGCTGGCGACGCCGTGGTCGGATCCGGCCATCTACGCCAAGACCTCGCCCATCACCACCATCACCCAGGCCCGGACGCCGACCTTGATTCAGCAGGGCAGCCTGGACCAGCGCGTGCCCGTGCCCGACAGCTTCGAGCTCTACCGCGGACTCCAGGACATGCACGTGCCCTCGCGGCTCATCCTATACACCGGCTACGGGCACCCCATCACCAAACCCAAGTCGAACCTGGCGGTATTGCAGGCCAATTGGGACTGGTTCGCGCATTACCTCTGGGGCGATCCGATTCCGGCCGATTCTCCCCTCTACGGAACCAGCGAGTTGAAGCCATGAAGATCCTTCTGCCACTGCTCACCGCCGCGCTCGCGCTGCCCGCCCAGAACCTGCAGGTCGCACGGCTTCAGCAGGCGGTGACGATCCGCCGCGACCGCTGGGGCGTCTCCCACATCTATGCGGCGAGCGAGCTGCCGCTTTCGACGTTGAGGAGCCAGCGCAGCCGAGCCGGAACGGCATCAAAGGCAAAAATGGCGGCAATGAAGACGGGATCGGCCGGGCTCAGAATGACCCCCAGCACCAGCGCCGCAGGCCAACTCCAGAAGCCGAGGTAGCGCGCCACGGCGGCGATGCCGAGGATCGTCAGCGGCATGCCGATGCCCAGCATCCGCAGCAACAACCCGCGCGAGCCCGGGGGCGCGGCTTCGCTTCCGGCGCGCATGCAACGCACCTGTCCGGCTTCAGGTCGAGAGCCGGGGTCCCTACCAGGTCCCGGCTCGCTGCCGGGGAGAGACCTCTGCCTGTCGCCCCGCTCGGCCGATCTCGAAGCGGCCGCGGGGGAGCCGACCAACGGAGGGGCCCCCAAGGCGCCTGCGCCTTGGGGTGGCAACGGGAGGCGTCGGGGGCGGAGCCCCCGGCAAAGACAGGCTGTGCCTGGTTCACCGTCCACCGTTCACCGTTCCCCTACTCTTCGCGCAGCGAGGAACAGGGGTCCGCGCGCGCCGCCCGCCGCGCCGGCAGCCATCCCGCCAGCAGTGCAGCTGCCGCCAGTACGACCACTGCCGCCGTCAGCGTCAGCCAGTCGGTGGCCCTCAGCCCATAGAGTAGTCCGCCCAGCGCCGCCTGCGCGCGGCCGCGGCCCCCTCCGCAGCGCAACCCGCGTAGGAAGGCTCCCAGCGGTCATCATGGGCTTGTGCCATGATGGCCACATGCCCGCCCCTTCCCTCGACGAGCTCCTGAATCTCGGCGTGCATTCAATCGAGTCGGTCTATTACGAGACGCCATGCAAGCGCTTGTCGCGGCCCGCTTCTGCCAAGTTGCCGGCCAGGATGCCAAGGCAAGAGTGGACCAGGCCCGCGCCGGTGCGCTTCGTACCTTCCAGTCAGCTACTCACCTCGCGAAAGAGCGCGCCCGCTCCGCCTTCCACAATGCCGTCGCGTCGGCTGAATCCTCGGGCCGCGTGTGCCTGAACTTGGAACACTTCCGCAAGCTAGAAAACGAGCGCCTAAACGAACTACTGGCCAACTCCGACCTTGAAGCACTGGTGTCGGAGTATCCCATCAAAAAGACGGGCGCGATAGACCCGGTAGCAAGGGCGATTGGGTTCAACCGCCGCGAGGACTACGAGTCCTCGGTCCTCCAAGTTCTCCGAGATCACGGCCCCGAGTGGCACGGCCTGCGCTCAAACTTCACCGGTCTGCTGCTCGAGCTCGGCTGCACGCTTCCAGCGGAAGCCGAAGAAGCAAGCCTCAGAACCGATGGATAAAAATGAGGGCAGCCCGCATGGAGAGAAAAGCGCGCCCCCGTACCTGACCCGCTTTACCTCGTGCTCAAGACGAACTGGTTCCCGTCCGGATCCTGAAACACCGCCGACGTCCCCCACGACTCCTTCTTCGGCTCCTGGGCGAACTTCACCCCCTTGGCCTTCATCGCCGCCGCCGTCGCGAACACATCGTCGCACCAGAACGAGATCGGCTGGAACTGCCCGATGCGGCTCTCCAGCCCCGGCGGCGTGAACAGCGAAATGCCCGTCTCCGCCCCCGGCACCGCAAGCTCGATCCA
>JBQCEU010000173.1:0-6530 GCA_051959955.1 Terriglobales bacterium
GGGTTGGTCTCAGGCCGCCAGCCGGGAGCGGCGCAATTGCTGCCGGGCTGCGTGAATCAGCCGGGCGCAGTAGGAGGGTTCCAGATTGAGCCAGGCGCCGAGGCGGGCCGGGGAGTAGCCTTCCAATTCGTGCAGGAGGTATAACAGCCGCAGCGGGGCCGGCAGGGCATGGACGGCGGAGCGCAGGGAAGAAGCAGGAGCGGAAGCGGGGGCGGCGGGAAGCGGGGACGTGGACGAAGCCTCGGGTTGGAAGAGCTCGCGGAAGTGGCCGGCGAAGGCCGCCGCCAGCCGCTCGTCCCAACGGACGGATGCGGCGGTGTCGCGGGCGCCGGCCGTCCAGGCATCCACAAAGGTGCGTACCCACAACTGCCGCGCGGCTTCGGCGCTGGTGCTCATCCAGCCGCACAGAGTCTGCATGCGCTGCTGCCGCTGCTCGTACACCGACTGGCACATCTGCTCGTGAATGCAGCCTGACATCAATTCGATTTGAACTTGCGTGCGCGTCGCCATCCGTTCCTCCTGTTGATCGGGCCCTCGGGAAATTGGTTATCTCTATTGTTGCTTGCTTCCCTTGCTGGTGCCCTCTAATAGCGATTCATGCAAACCAAGCGCCAACCGGAAGTGGACGTTCCCCCATTTGCGGCGACTGGGGCCAAGGTGGCAGAACCGGTGGCGCAGCCGGCGGGATGGCCGCTCATTCTACGAAACTTAGCCGCCAAGGCCGGACGCGAACCGGCCGGCGCGGCAAGTTGCCCAGAAAATGTCCGGGCGTGGTCACGGTAAAAACTACTTGTTGAAAAATTGCGGTGACAATCGCCAGCCGGCCGGCGGCCGCTTCAAACCGGGAAGCGCGGTGCATAAACCCAACATAACAAGCAATTTCAAAATGCATCCCGAGGCCCAAAGGCGGAATTGAGGGCCGACTTCCTGCATGGCGGCGATTCCACGCAGAATGCGCGAATGCGGCAGTGGAATTCTCAGGAGAGGCACAGTCTGCCGCGGCCGCGGGCGGCACCTATACTGGATGAAGCATGGAAGAATCGCCGCTGTTGGAGCTGTGGGCAGGTAAAGCTGACGTGGAAGAGTACCGGGGCTGCCGCCTGCGGGTGGGGCAGGAGACGGAGCCGCCGGCGTGGCCGCCCGACCAGGTATTGCTTTATGACGCCGGCTGGCGGGCGGTGCTGACGGTCGAGGGGCCGGAGGCGCGTAAATGGCTGAACGGGATGATCACCGCCAACGTGCGCGACCTGGCGCCGGGGCGATGGGCGCCGAGCTTTCAGCTTGACCCCAAGGGGCATATTCTGGCGGAGCTGAGCGTGGCCTGCACCGGCGCCGACGCTTTTCTATTGTTGAGCGATGAGACGCAGCGGGCGGGACTGCTGGAGCGGCTGCGACGGTTTGTGTTTATCTCCAAGCTCACGATTACCGACGCCAGCGCCGCCTGGAGCGCAGTGCAGTGGCGCGGGCCGGGGGCGGGCGCGGCGGCGGTGGCGGCGGGCGTGGCGGCGGCGGAGCTGCAGCCGGGCGAGGTGGCGGCCAGTCCGGCGGGCGGCTGGTGGCTGGCGGGAGAAGCGGGAGGGATCGAGCTGGGGGAGTGGCTGGCGCCGGCGGAGGCGATCCGGGCCGCCTGGCCACGGCTGTTGCCGCAGGCGCGGCCGGCGGGGAGCGCGGCGCAGGAGCGGGACCGCATCCTCAGCCGCGTGCCGCGGTATGGAGCCGACATCACCGCCGCCGAGCTGCCGCAGGAGACCGGGCAGCTCGACCACCTGGACTACACCAAGGGCTGCTATATCGGGCAGGAGATCGTGGAACGCATCCGGGCGCGGGGAGCGGTGCACCGGCATTGGGCAGCGTTCCAGTTTCCGGAGGCGGTGGCGGCCGGGAGCGAAGTTCAGGCGGAGGGGAAAGCAGTGGGCAAGGTGACCAGCGTCACGCAGCGCGGCGGCGGCTGGCTGGGGCTGGGCTACATCCGTGATCCCCACCACCAGCCGGGGCAGACGGTGGCGGCGGGCGCGGTTACGGGCACGGTGGAAGATTAGTTGCGCCGCGGGTGGGCGGCGCCTGACTGGGCCACGGCGCGGTCGCCGGCGGCCGATTCAGCAGCCACGGAAGCCGGTTGGGGGGCCGGCGGCTCGGCGGCGGGGGGACGCTGGGCGACGGGCAGGGCGAGCTCCAGCACCTCCTCCATGTTGCGCACGTAATGCAGGGTGAGGCCTTCGAGCTGGTCCGGCTTGAGGTCTTCTTCCACGTTCTGACGGTTCTCGATGGGCAGCAGGATGGTGTCCACGCCGACGCGCTTGGCGGCCAGGACTTTCTCCTTGACGCCGCCGATGGGCAGCACGTCGCCGGTGAGGGTAATTTCGCCCGTCATGGCCAGCTTGGGCCGCACCGGCTGGTTGAGCAGCAGCGAAGCCAGGGCGGTGGCCATGGTGATGCCGGCCGAGGGGCCATCCTTGGGGATGGCGCCGGCGGGCACGTGCATGTGAATGTCGTGCTCCTTGAAGAAGTCGGCGGGGATGTGGAGCTGGGCGGCGTGCGAGCGCACCCAGGTGAGGGCGGTCTGCATGGATTCCTGCATCACCTGACCGAGGTGGCCAGTCATGGTGAAGCCCTTGCCGCCGGGCATGGAGTTGGCCTCGATGAAGAGCACATCGCCGCCGGTGGGCGTCCAGGCGAGGCCCAGCGCCACGCCGGGACGGCGGGTGCGCTCGACCACCTCGACCTCGTCGCGGACCTTGGGGCCGCCCAGGAACTCGCGGACGATTTCGGGGGTGATGGGCAGCTTTTCGCCCTCGGCGCCGGCGGCGAGCGAGCCTTCGGCGATGCGGCGGGCGTATTTGCGGATCAGACTGCCGATCTGCCGTTCCAGGCTGCGCACCCCGGCCTCGCGGGTGTACTGGCGGATGACGCGCTGCACGGCCTCGCGCTGAAAGTCGAGCCGCTCGGCGGCCACGCCGTTTTCCTGCGCCTGCTTGGGGCTGAGGTACTTGAAGGCGATGTGCAGCTTCTCCTCCTCGGTGTAGCCGCTCAGCTCGATGATCTCCATGCGGTCGCGCAACGGCTCGGGGATGGTGTCGAGCATGTTGGCGGTGGTGATGAACAGCACCTTGGAGAGGTTGAAGGGCACGTCGAGGTAGTTGTCGCGGAAGGCGAAGTTCTGCTCGGGATCGAGCACCTCGAGCAGGGCCGAGGTGGGGTCGCCACGGAAGTCGCGGCCGATCTTGTCCACCTCGTCGAGCATGAAGACCGGATCGTTGGTGTCGGCGCGGCGCAGGCCCTGGATGATCTGACCCGGCAGGGCGCCGATGTAGGTGCGGCGGTGGCCGCGGATTTCGGCCTCGTCGTGCACGCCGCCGAGGGAGAGGCGGAAGAACTTGCGCCCCAGCGAACGCGCAATCGAGCGGCCGAGCGAGGTCTTGCCCACGCCGGGAGGGCCGACGAAGCAGAGGATGGGCCCCTTCATGGTGGGGTTGAGGCGGCGCACGGCGAGGTAGTCGAGGATGCGGTCCTTGACCTTCTCCAGGTCGTAGTGATCCTCGTCGAGGATGACCTTGGCCTTGGCGACGTCAATTTCCTGGGCCGAGCTGCGCGCCCAGGGCAGCACCGCCAGCCACTCGACGTAGTTGCGGGTCACCGAATAATCGGCGGCGGCGGGCGACATCTTCGACAGCCGCTGCAGCTCCTTCAACGCCTCCGTCTTGACCTCATCGGGCATGCCGGCGGCTTCAATCTTCTTGCGCAGCTCCTCGATGTCGCGCTGGCTCTCGTCGCCCTCGCCCAACTCCTTCTGGATGGCCTTCATCTGCTCGCGCAGGTAGTACTCGCGCTGCGACTGCTGCACCTGATCCTGGACCTCGGTCTGGATCTTGGAGCGCAACTGCTGCACTTCGAGCTCGCGCACCACATGACGGTTGACCTGTTCGAGGCGCAGGCGCACGTCGGGATTTTCCAGCAGGCCCTGGCGGTCGGCGGTGGCCAACGAGGGGAGGTTGGCGGCCACGAAGTCGGTCAGCCGCGCCGGGTCTTCTATGCTGCCGACCAGCGACTGCAGCTCGTCGGAGAGGGTGGGCGAGAGGCCCACGATCTGCTGAAACACGGCCACGATGTTGCGCTGCAGGGCTTCGGTCTCCGAGCCCGCGGTGGCGGCTTCGTCCTGCAGGTGCTCGACCTGGGCGCGCAGGAACGGCTCCGACTGCTGCCAGTTCAGCACCCGCGCCCGGGTCAAGCCTTCGGTGAAGATGAACAGGCTCTGGTTGGGCAGGCGAACGATCTTGTGCACGATGGCGATGCACCCGACCGTGTGCATATCCTGCGGCGTGGGAACGTCGGTGTGGGCGTCCTTTTGGGTGAGGACCAGGATCAGTTTGTCTTCGCCCAAGCCGTTGATCAGGTTGACCGAAGACTGACGGCCGACGGTTAACGGCAGCACCGCATGCGGGAACAGGACCGTGTCGCGCACCGGCAAAACGGGCAGGGTGGCGGGGAAGTCGGGTAGGCGGACGGTTTGAGCAGCCATGACTTGACTAGATTATACGAACAAAATCTGACAATGGCAAACGCATGTTCAGGCTGGTTTGGCTTCCACGAGCACGAAACGGGTGAAATTGTCCACTACATCACCGATGCCACGGGCCAAGATTTGGGCACGGTAGACGGCTGCCGCCTGCGGGCCGGCGATGGCCGCCTGATCCGGCCTTGCCTCTTGCATGATGTGTTGGACGCCAGCGGCGGTGTCGAAGTAGGCCTCTACCCGCCAATGAGGGTGATGGGCGAGGAATTGGCCGCACTGCTGCAGCGCCACCGGGTGGGAGAAGACGCGGCCAATGCCGGCCAAGGTGGCGCCGGGGGTGGCGATCAGGCACTGCTCGATGCGCAGCCGGGTTTCGGCAAGCACACGGACGGGGTGGCCGGCAAGCAGCTTGCGGGTGGCGGCGATCTCGCCGGCGATGGTGTTTTCGACCGGGACAAGGCCGCGGGCGGCCGTACCGGCGGCCAGCGACTTAAAAATGTCCTCGAAGGTGCGGCAGTAGACGGTCTCCGAGCCCGGCGCCAACTGCGCCGCCGCAGCTTCGCTGAAGCAGCCCGCAATGCCCTGGACGGCGATGCGCATGGTTTGAGCTTACCGCCAGCCGAAAGTGCTGGACGGTTAGCTCTTGGGGTCGCACCGGATGGCTATTGCAGACCGTAGAGGGCGTTGAAGAGCATGAGGAAGGTGGCGTGGGTCTGGGCGCGGTGCTGGGGGCGGATGCCGAAGAGCACCACGCGGCCGCCCTGGGCGTGGACGGCAACCACGGCCGCCTTGCCGTACATGTAATCCTCGCCGCGCAGCCAGCCGGAGGCGTTGACGTCGCTGTTGGGGAAGCGGGCGATGATGCGCACCTGCTGCGAGCTGAAGCCGGGGTGGACGTCAAAGAACGGGGTGTTGATGTAGTAGGCCCAGGTGTTGGCGGCCATGCCGAGGCCGAGCGGGGTGGAGGTATCCACGTCGAGGTGGACGACCGAGCCGGGGCCGAAGAATTGTTCCTGGTTGAGCGAGTGCTTGATCTCGGTAAGCGGCAGCGGCAGGCGGTCAATCAGCAGGTTGCAGGCGTTGCCCATGGCCACCAGCGATCCGCCCTGGTGGACGAACTCGACCAGCGCATTCCATCCCGCCTCGCCGATGCCGCCGCGATAGTCGGCGGGCATGGAGTTGGAGGTATTGCCGTCGAGGATGCTGCGCTCGGGCTGATCGGGCAGCACGATGGTATCGAAGCGGGCGCGCAGGTTGCCTGCCTGGATGTCGGGGTTGTGCAGGGTGGTGTAGGGGAACTGGTAGTGGTCGAGCACCCAGCGCGTCCAGCCCTCGTCCATGTTGCCGGTCCAGGATTGGTAGAGGCCCACGCGGGTGGCTTTGATGGAGATGGCGGCGCCGGTGGCGGTGGGGAGGGTCGCAGCGGTATCCACCTGGTAGCCGGCCGTGGCTTGCTGCCAGAGGGCGGCGTTGGCATCGGTGTGGGCCACGCCGGGGGCGGCGAGAGAGACGGTGGCGCCCGCCTTGAGCAGGCGGTTGACGACCATGGCGCTCTCGGGGCCGGTGTAGTTGAACTCCCAGCCGCCAGCGGCGGAGTGGGCGGCGAGCTGGTAGGCCGGGGTTTCGGGCGCCGGTTGCAGCGCCAAGCCGGCGGGCAGCGGCTGGTGGGCGAAGACGGTGTTCACGCCGAACTGCATGCCCAGCGACCAGCCGGAGACGTCGTAGGGGGCTTCGGCGGGGGCGTTGGGAGCGCGGCGGACGAGGGGATAGGTCTGCTTTTCGAGCATGTCCTTGGCGTAGCGGCCGAAGACCTGATCGAAGGGAATCACGAAGGTGCCGGCGGGGTAGGTGTGGCCTTCCTGGGTGAAGGAAGCCGTGGCCTGCTTCACTGCCACGCCGCCCAGTTGCAGGCGCCAGACCAGGTCACGGACTTCGTTGGCATCGTGCTGGTTATCCAGCGGGAGGATGGCGGCGTAGTTCTTGTGGGCGTCGCCGAAGCCCAGCTCGCCCTTGCTGCCCA
>JBQCEU010000174.1:0-2035 GCA_051959955.1 Terriglobales bacterium
TCATCCGTACGAGTTGGACATCGGCCCTGGCTATCTCTCCGTTCTGGGCGTGCCGCTGTTGGCCGGCCGCCACCTCGCTGACCCTGACCTCAACCCGCCAGCCGGGCAGCCGGTTGCGGTGTTGGTCAATCGCTTGTTCGCGCGCGGCTACTTCGGATCCGCCAATCCACTTGGGAGAATTGTCGGCGCTGCCCACGGCCTTCCCGGCTTCCGCATTGTCGGCGTGGTCGGCGATGCCCGGTTTGCCAGCCAGCGCCGGCCGGTGGCGCCCACCATCTTCACACCAGGCTACGGCGGCCGCGTGTACTTCACCCTCCGCTCTTCCCTTCCCGCGGTGGCGCTGCTGCCGGCCGTGCGCGCGGCTGTGGCCCACGTGGACGGCAATCTGCCACTGGTTGACGTAAAAACGCAGCGGCAGAACCAGCTGCAATTGCTCTTTCAGGAGCGCCTGCTGGCGCGACTGGGCGGCTTCTTCGGCGGCTTGGCCCTCCTGCTGGCTGCGCTCGGCCTCTATGGCCTGTTGGCCCACGAGGTCGCCCGCCGCCAGCGCGAGATCGGCATCCGTATTGCGCTCGGCGCCAATCGGGCCCATCTGCTGCGCCGGGTGGTCGGGCGCGGCGTGGGGTTGACCGCCATCGGCTTGGCGCTGGGTGCGGTTGGTGGATGGGCCACACTGCGCGTTCTCGACAGCATCCTGTTCGAAGTGCAGCCTGCCGATCCGGCGAGCCTGGCGGGCGCGGGTCTGTTGCTCCTGATCGCCGCCGCGGCCGCCAGCTCCATCCCTGCCCGGCGGGCGCTGCGCTGCCATCCCGCCGAAGCCCTGCGCGCGGAATAGGATACTGATATCATTACTGATATCATGCCCTCTGTAGTGACCATCAATCGGGCGGACGTCGTGGCGCTGATCGAAAGGGTGGCCGCGAAGTACACCGAGGGCAATAAGACCGCGGCCGTAGCCATGGCGCTAAAGAAATTGCTGGAGCAGGATGATCGCAGCGTGCCGCTCTTTGGGGCCCTGCGCGGAACAGCGTGGATGGATCCCACTTTCGATCTGACTACGCCTGCTTTTGAAGATCCCCTCGACGCCGAAACCACACCATGGGCCGCGGTCCTCGAAGCCCGCCCCACGGAGCCGCGACGGCGGGGACGTCAACGCTCGGCTCCCCGGCGGTAAGCATGGCTGCCGCCAAACTCTTGCTCGACACCCACATTGCGCTCTGGTTGGCGAATGGAGATGCCCGCCTGAGGCCGTCCACCCTGGATTTGATCGAAGATACGCGCCGCGCGGGTGGAACGATTTATTTGAGCGCCGTCTCGGCTTGGGAAATGGCACTGCTGCTCGATACCGGGCGCTTGCGCCTGAACCTCCCCCCCACCGCATGGCTGGAGCGTTTTCTGGCACTTCCGGGCATGGCAGCGCTGCCCCTGGCCCCGGCGGCGGCGGCCTGCGCCTACGACTTTCACCCTTTTCCATCTCGCGATCCAGCCGACCGCCTGATCATGGCTTCCGCTGTGGAGTATGGCTGCACGCTGCTCACCTACGACGCCCAGATTCGATCGTTTGCGCGCAGATATGGCGGTCAATACCGGCTGCAAGTGTCGGGCTGATCTGCTACTCCGTCCAAGGCTCGGGTTGGGCCGGCGGTGGATAGGGAGGATGCAGTGGCGGCGTGGTTGGCGGCGGAATCTCCGGGGCGGGGTCGCCTTCCGGCGGCTCCGTGCCTGGGATTGGCTGCCGGGGTGGTTGAGGCGGGTTGGCAGGCGTCCCCATAACAACTTCCACCCGGATTCGATGCATCCCAGCCGGCGATGGTGCTCGCTCTCGCGATCACGTTGCTGGTTTGCTGGTGGCTTCTTTGGGGATTATTCCACTTGGCGGGCGGCGGCATACACGCAGCTCTGGCGGTGGGCCTGGGCCTGCTCGTTTATCGGGTCGTGCGTTCCAGCAATCTGCGTTCGCAGGACCGCTAGAAGCGCGTGACTTCGGTGAAGTTGAAGTCGCGCACCTTGAGCGCGGGGACCACCATGTCGAAGG
>JBQCEU010000175.1:0-27842 GCA_051959955.1 Terriglobales bacterium
GGTGTCGCAGGAGGAGATCATCGCCTTCCTGCGGTCCATAGATTGCTACGTGATGGGATCGCGCACCTACGAGCACGCACTCGAGCTGGGATGGCCGTACGGCGACACGCCCGTCATTGTCCTGACCAGCCGCAAGCTGCCGGCCAGCCGCCCGACAGTGGAGTTCTACTCCGGCGACCTGCGGCAACTGGTGGATGAACGCCTGGCGCCTCGCTTCCGCAGCATCTGGCTGGTGGGCGGCGCGCTCACTTCCCAGCGTTTCCTCGAGCTCGGCCTGGTGGACGAACTCAAGCTCACCCTGGCGCCGGTTTTACTCGGTGACGGCCTGCGCTTCTTCGGTCCGATTTCCGAACAGCCCTGGCGATTGCGCAGCACCGTCGCCTACCAAAACGGCCTCGTGGAACTGACCTACTCTCTAACCCCTAACCCCTGACCCCTGACCCCTCTTCAGGGTCCGGTGACCTTGTTGCTGTTCGGCGGCACCGTCTTGAGGAAGTTGTAAATGGCGATCAGGTCGCTGTCGGGCAGCCGGGCCAGGTTGGGAATGGGCATGGGTGGCATGATGGCGTGGCCCGACGGATCCTTGCCGGTGCGCAGGGTGTCAACGAACTGCTGTTGCGTCCAGCTTCCAATGCCCGCCTGCGGATCGGGGGTGATGTTGCGCCCCTCGCTCAGTCCCCAGGGACCGCGCCAGGCGAGATTGAGGTTGGTGACCACCCCGGGAATGGCCGGCGGCAGCGCGCTGCCCTCCGGCACGCCGGAGAAGCGGCGGCTCATGTCGGGCTCGCCGTTGGGCAGCATGGGCGTATGGCAGTCGTCGCAACCGCCCAGCAGCGCCAGTTGCGCGCCGCGCGCCGCCGAGGTGTCGGCGGCGGCGGCGGCCGGGGCGGCGGCCTTCTCCGCCGGTGGCGTGGAACGGCCGCAGGCGGCCCATCCCACCGCCAGCCCCGCGATCACCGCAAGCATGCAGGCTTGTTGTTTCATGGTTTCCCTCCTCCGGCGATGTGCCGCTCCGGCCCCTGCTGAATCTGCGCCAGCAGGGTCTTCACGGCGGCTTCGAGTTGCGGATCCTTTCCATCCTGCCATGATCCAAGTGGATTCGTTACGGTGACGTCCACCGGCCGCGGATGCAGCTCCATATCCTTGCCGTTGTGATCGAGCACCCGGGTTGAAGGCAGCCGCACCACCGAGCCGTCAATCAACGGCACGTTCGAAGTGTAGATGATCCAACCCGCCGTCGGGAGGCCCACCACCTGGCCCAACCGCATGGCCTCGTAACCTTCGGTAAAGTCCTCGCCGTCGGAGAGCGTGTTCTGGTTGGTCAGCAGCACCGTGGGCTTCTCCAGCGCCCGCTGCCCCAGCGCCACCCGCGCCGGCCCCTTGGGGAAGCCGCGCGGAATCATGGTGAGGTAGGGCTTGCGGGTGAGCACATCGAGCGCGTAGGCGTTGACGAATCCGCCGTTGTTGTTGCGCACATCCACCACCACGCCTTCGCGGCCAAACGCGGTCGAGTTGAGATCCATATACAACTTGTCGAGCGCGCCCTGCGACATGTCGGCCATGTGCACGTAGCCCAGCTTGCCGCCGCTGAGCTTGTCCACCATTTGGCGGTTGTGTTCCACCCAGGCGTCATAGAGCAGGTTTCCGGCGGCAGCCGAATTGACTGGCTTGACCGCCATGGTGCGCGGCCCGCCGGCGGTGGTGAGCTGCAATTCGGTCTTTTGATCAATGGTGTCGTTCAGCGCCTGCTCCAGGTTGACTCCGGCGGCAATCGCCGTGCCGTTTACCTTCGTCAGGCAGTCGCCCACGGCAACCCCCGCCAGCGCCGCCGGACTCATCGGCACCACTTCGGTGACACAGAGCTGGCCGCTCGATTCGTATTTGACCCGGTCAAAGAACAGGCCCAAACGCCCAATCGCCGGACGGCCGCCATTGCCCGGCGCGCGGATGCCGGAGTGCGATGAGTTGAGATCGCCGATCATCTCCGACAGCACCCAGTTCAGGTCCCCCTCGGTGACGGCGGCGGCGACCTGGGGCGCATAGCGGGCGCGCACCGCGTCCCAGTCGGCGCCGTTCATCTCCGGGTTCTGGTAGTTGTCGCGCAGGTAGCGCCAGGCCTGCGCGAAAACCTCTTGCTTCTCGCGCGCGAAGTTGACATCGAGTTGCGCGGTGACGTTCACCGGCCGCGATGCGCCGCCGGCCACCGCCACGCGATGGATCTTGCGGCCTTCCAGGTAGTACAGGTCCTTGGAGTCGGCGGTGAACTGCAGGTCGCTCTTGCCGCCCCGGGAGGAGGTGAGCTGTTTGGGCGCGCGCGCGCTGGGATTGTCGGCCACGCCTTCCAGCGGCGCCTTCGGGTCGAGCGACACCACGTAGATGTTGTTCGTGCCGCCCTCGGAGCCGATGTAGGCCAGCCACTTGCCGTCGGGCGAAATCCTGGGCGAGCGGGCATTCAGCATGGGCAGCAGCTCCGCCCGCTGCGCGATGCCGTCGTAGACGATCGGCGGGGTCGCCGGCGGCGGCTGGGGCGCGGCCTCTTCCCCGGCGTTGCGGCCGCCGCGGGGACGCGGCGTGACCTCAAACAGGTCATGGAACAGATCCTCGCGGAACAGCGGCAGCTCGGGCGTGAGATTGATGCGCGCGATGCGGCTGGGCTCGGTGCGTTGCGCGGTCTGGAAGAGCAGGTACTTGCCGTCCGGACTCCAGTTCAGCTCGGCGTCGAAGCTGTTGGCCAGAAAGCTGACCTGGCGGGGCGTGCCGCCCGCGGCGGCGACCACCCAGGCGTTGGGAAACAGCCCGCCCTTCTGGTCGAGGAAGGCGATGTTGCGGCTGTCCGGCGACCAGGCGAACAGACCGCCGGTGGTCAGCGGCGGCGGGCCGTCCAGGTAGCCTTGGGCGACAACCTTCTCCTGTTTGCTGGTCAGGTCGAGCACCACCACGTCGCCGATGCCGCGCAAAAACACCATCTGCTTGCCGTCGGGCGCATAGGCGATGTGGCCTTCGTTGCCGCTGCCGCGGGTGAGCGCCTCCTCCTGATTGCTCTGAAAATCGTACTGATAAATGTGGTAGTTGCCGTCGCGGTCGGAGACGTAGGCGAGCCGGCGGCTGTCGGGCGACCAGGTAAGGTCAAACTGGTCCTTGCCGGTGCGGGTGATGCGCAGCGCCTCGCCGCCGTGCTCGGCGTTGGTGGCGAAGACCTCGCCATGGGCGACGAAGGCGAGTTTCTTGCCGTCAGGCGAGACGGCCAGATCGCTGGCATCGGTCAGGCTCTCGTGCCGCAGGCCGGCGGCGTTGGGCGCGCCCACCAGCTCGATGGGCACCGCCTGCGCCCGGTGGCTCCCGAGATCCAGCCGCCAAATGCCGAAGTCGCGCTCGAACACGATCTGCCTGCCCCGCGCGCCGATCGCCGGCCACAGCGCCCGTCCGGTGGTGAAGTGGGTGAGGGCGCGCGGCGTGCCGTCGGCCGGCAGCTCCCACAGGTTTTCCGCCCCGCTGCGGTCGGAGACAAAGTACAGGGTTTTGCCGTCGGGGCTCCACATCGGCCACAGGTTTTTGGCGTCGCCGGTGGGTAGCAGTCGCTCATAACCGGTCTTGGCGCCGGAGGCGGCGGCCGGCGTGACCCGCCAGATTTCGGTGTTGTCAATGTGCGCGTGGCCGTTGCGCCACCATTGCGAGAGGCCCATCTCCCCCAGCGTCACCACCGCCAGGCTGCGGCCGTCGGGCGCCGGCGCCGCATCGTATTGGGTTACGTAGCGCTCGGCGCTCACCGCTAGGGGCGTGCCGCCGCCCACCGGCAGGCGGTAGATGTCGTTCATGCCGTGAATGTTGCGCTGGCTGGAGCTGAAATAGATCCACTGACTGTCGGGCGACCAGCCGTCCAGCGACTCGGCGCCATCACTCCAGGTAAGCCGCCGCAACTGGTTGCTCGCCAACTGGAGCACATAGATGTCGCCGCCGCCGCTGCGCGTGGATTCAAACGCCAGCCAGCGGCCGTCGGGCGAGTAGAGCGGGCGTGCATCCGTGGCTTCGCTGGCGACCAGCAGCCGCGCCGGCCCGCCTTGGGCGGCCACCGTCCAGATGGCTCCGGCCGCGGCGAAGGCGATGTGGCTGCCGTCGGGCGAGAGGGCGGGCTGGGTCATCGCCGGCTGGGCTTGGCCGGCGCCCGCGGCGGGGGCCGTCTGGGCGGCGGCCCACAAGGAAACGGCGGCCAACAGGGCACAACATCCCCAAAGGTGCTTCATGGGCGGGATGGTAGCATAGCTGAGGATGACCATCGAAGAGATGCTGCGCGCCGGTGCGGTGCGCACCGCCAACAACGGCCTGATGTGGGCCGTGGTGGCGCCCCAGGAGGACGTGCCGGGCGCGGACGAGCGCACCTTGGAACGCATGGTGGAGGCCGTGCCCCGGGCACTCACCCCGCGCTTGGGAAAGGCCGTCTGCTACTTCGTTCCCTGGCTGTACAAGCAAAGACGGGCGGTGCTGGTCGGCACCGCGCCCGCCGCCGAAGGCGAAACCCGCAAGGAGCTGTGCCATCACCTCGACGTCAAGCCCGCCGGCAACCTGCTGCTGATCAGCCTCAAGTTTTACGAGCATGACTCCTACGGCCTGGCGATGGAGTTTTTTGACAAGACGGCGTATCTGGCCACGCTGGAGTCACCCGCGGGCGACGACTTCGACGCCCTGCTGCGGCGCCAACTCACCCAGGGCAAGCCGGGCGAGCTGACGCCGGAAGCCTGGGAGTGGCGCGAGAGCGCCGGCAAGCAGGGCGCCTCCGACGGCGAGAGCTGGCTGAACTACCGCCGCGCCGCCGAAACCGACGCCCTGGGCCTGTACACCGCTTCCCTGTACACCGACGTTTTCTACGAAGACCTGTTTGAGGATGAACCCGGTTTCCCGCCGCTGGAGGCCGACCAAGTCTACGAACGCGTACGCGCGGTCGAGCGCCTCTATCCGCCCAACCGCGGCTACAGCCTGCAGATCGTGCGGCAGCGGCCGCGCCGCCGTCCGGCGGCGTCGCGCTGACCCGCAAGGAGAGGACCGTGCCGAAAAAACCTGCCATCCAAGTTCCCGGCGCCGCCAAGGTGAACGCCAGGGCCAAGTCCCGCTTCCTGCACCAGCGGGTCAAACCGATTGACTTTGACCAGGTCTCGACCGTGGCCGATTTGGTCGGCGCCATGCGCGCGGCCTCCATCCAGGCCCGCAACCTGGGACGGTGCGCCGAGGTGCTCGACAACCTCTACGCCGACCGCGGCCGCCCGACGGTGATGCTGGGCCTCGCCGGCCCGCTGATCGCCGCCGGCTTGCGCAAGGTGCTGCGCGATCTGGTCGCGGGCGGCTACGTGGACGTGATCGTCTCCACCGGCGCCATCCTCTATCAGGATATCTACCAGGCGCGCGGCTTCGGCCATTACGTCGGCGATCCCAACGCCGACGACAGCGCGTTGCGGGATCTGCTGATTGACCGCATCTACGACACCTACGTGGACGAGGAGAAGTTCATGGAGACCGACACCTGGCTGGGCTACGTGGCCGACGAGCTGCCGCCGGGCAACTACTCCTCCCGCGCCTACATGGACTTCGTGGGCAGCAAGCTCACCGACGACCAGTCCATCGTGCGCACCGCGCATCTGCGCGGCGTCCCCATGTTCGTGCCCGCCATCAACGACAGCTCCATCGGCATCGGCCTCACCCATCACTACCATCGCGCCACCCTGGCCGGCAAACCGAAGCTCGCCATTGACTCCATCCGCGACAACTACGAGCTGACGCAGATCGTGGTGCAGTCGCCCCAGACGGCGGCGATTTACATCGCCGGCGGCGTGCCCAAGAACTACATCAACGATTCGGTGGTGATGGCCTATATCTTCGAAGCTGAAAAGGGCCACAGCTACGCCCTGCAGTTGACCGCCGACGTGCCCCACTGGGGCGGCCTCAGCGGCAGCACGCTGCAGGAGGCGGTGAGCTGGGGCAAGATCCAGAGCAAGGCCACCACGGCGATGTGCTTCGTCGAGCCTTCGGTGTCGCTGCCGCTTTTGGCCGGCTACGCCCTGCAGAAGAAGCTGGCCAAGGGGCGGCCGCGGCTGAAGCTGACCTGGGACAACGACATCCTCAAGTCCCTGAAGCGCGAATCAAGGAAGCGCTAATCCAGCGGGCGCGGCCCGCGGGCGGAGGCGTCGGCCTGGTCGAGCAGGCTGCGCGCCTCGTCGGCGTCGCCGCGGCGCACCCACAAAGCCAGTTCGTACTGCAGGCCGGGGATCATCATCTTGCCCACCTCGGCGGGAATGCCCTGGGCGCGCAGAAAACCGGCGGCCAATTCTGCCTCGGCCTCATCTTCGAAGTGGCGCACCCCCTCGCGCTCGTCGGGCGGCACAAAGGTCATGGCCAGGTCTTCGGGGCTGTCGCTCATTCCATACCTCCGGCGGTTTCGCTTTCTTCTTCCATTGTCTCCAGCATCTCCAGCCACTCCGCATCCAGCTTCCAGGCGCGCAGCGCTCGCAGGCAGGCCGCCGGAGAAAAGCCGGCGCGCAGCAGCCGGCGGTACAGCGCGGCCGCCTGCCGTGCCTCCTCGGGGCGGCGCACCCGTTTGGCGCGCAGGTGGGCCCGCAACAGCGCATCTTCGCTGCTGCCGGAGAAGCCGCGGCTGACCGCGGCTTCCGCCACCGCGGCGGCCACCCCGCGGGCGCGCAGGTCGCGCAGCACCCGGCCGCGGCCGTGGCGGGCCACGTCGCGGGCGTAGAGGGCAAAGCCCGCGGCCACCCGGGCATCGTCGAGATAGTGGTGCTCGCGCAGCCGCTCCAGCGCGGCGCTCAGCGCCGCCGGTGTCGCCGCGCGCGGACGCAGGCTGCGCCGCAGCTCCGCTTCCGTGCGGCTGCGGCGGGCCAGCATCTGCACGGCGCGGGCATAGAGGCCATCGGCATCGAGCGGGGCGGCCACCTCCCCAGTGTACAATCGCCCCCAGT
This sequence comes from Terriglobales bacterium, assembly GCA_051959955.1. Classification (GTDB taxonomy): domain Bacteria; phylum Acidobacteriota; class Terriglobia; order Terriglobales; family SCQP01; genus SCQP01. The sequence goes on from JBQCEU010000175.1 coordinate 6,960, forward strand.
GCCCGACATCCTGATCATCGGCGGCGTTGCCGCCGGCCTCAGCGCCGCCAGCCGCGCCCGCCGCCTCGCGCCCGCCGCCCGCATCACCGTCCTTGAGCGCGGCCCGGAGGCGGGCTACAGCGCCTGCGGCCTGCCCTATTTTCTCGCCGGCCGGGTGCAGCGCCTGGAAGCGTTGCGCGCCCACCCGCCGGAGTTTTTTCGCGAGCAGCGCCAACTGCAACTGCTCACCGGCCACCAGGCGATGGAGATTGAGCCCGGACGCCGCCGGGTGCGCGCCCGCGGTCCCCAAGGCGACGCCTGGTTCGCCTACGACCGGTTGGTCATCGCCACCGGCGCGCGGCAACGCTGGCAGCCCACTCCTGGCCTGCGCAATGTTTTTTCCGCCAACACCTGGGAACAGGTGCGGGAACTGGACGCGGCGCTGCGCGCCGGCGGGCTGCGGCGGGTGGCCGTGGTGGGCGGCGGCTACATCGGCCTGGAGACGGCCACCGCGCTGGCCGAGCGCGGCTTGGACGTGGTGCTGGTCCATGCCCACGCCGATCTGCTGCGCGGCTTTGAACCCGAGCTGACCGCCGGGCTCGCCGGGCGGCTGGCGGCGGCGGGCATCGAGTTGCACCTGGCCACGCGCGTACTCGGCCTTGAGGGCGCCCAGGGCGGCCGCGTGCTGGGATTGGAGACCGCCTCCGGCGCCATCGCCTGCGACGCCGTGGTGAACTGCGGCGGCCTGCGGCCCGAATCCCGCCTGGCCGCCGCCGCCGGCTGCGTGCTGGGCGGTAACGGCGCCGTCGCCGTGGATGAACGCCAGCAGACCAGCGTGGCCGGCATTCTGGCCGCCGGCGACTGCGCCGAAACCCGCCATCGCGTTACCGGAGCGGCGGTGTGGGCGCCCTTGGGCGCGGCCGCCAACAAGCAGGGCCGGGTGGCGGGCGAAAACGCCGCCGGCTGCGGCCCGGGCCGTCCCGCACGCTTCCCCGGCGTGCGCGCCACCCTGGCCGTGCCCTTGGCAGGCCAGGAATACGGACGCACCGGCCTCAGCCTCGAGCAGGCGCGGGCCGCCGGCTTCGATGCCGCCGCCCTCACCGTGGAGGCGGCCTCGCGCGCCGGCTACATGCAACCAGAGGCGATCTCCTGCCGCCTCGTCTATCAGCCCTCGACCGGCCGCGCCCTCGGCGTGCACTTTGCCGGCGCCCCCGGCACCCTCGCCGGCCGCCTCGACACCGCGGCGGCCGTGCTCACCGCCGGGCTGCGACTCGAGGAGATCGAAATGCTCGACTGCGCCTACTCGCCCGCGCTGGCGCCCCTCTACGAGCCGCTGCTGATCGCCGCTCACAACGCCCGCCGCGCGTAGAGGCATCCTACACACCACCGGAGGCAGCCGTGGCCGCGGAGAAGTTTTCCATTCTCGCCGTGGAGGATGATCGTGATCTGCTGGAACTGACCAGCGCCATCCTCAGCAACGAAGCCCGGGTCGAGTGCACCACCGACCCCGCCGAGGCGCTGCGCTCCATGATGGCCAGGCACTTCGATCTGCTGATCACCGACCTGAGCATCACCCACGGCGGCGACGGCCTCATCCTGGCGGGCGCCATGCGCCATCTGCAGCCGCACGCCCGCACCGCGCTGATCACCGGCTACCCCGATTTCACCCGCGCCCTGGCCGCCATGCAGGGAACCCTGGACAAAGTGCTGTTGAAGCCGATCGAAGTGGATGACCTGCGCAAGCTGCCGCAACTCACCCGCACCGCCGTGCGCACCGCGCTGGATCCCGGGCGCAAAACCCTTTGGACCCTGCTGGAGGAGCAGAAGACGGAGCTGCTCAAGGAATGGCTGGCGATGGTGGAGCGCGACCCGGAACTCTGCCGCCGGCCGCTGGCTCCCAGCGAACGCCTGGACCACATGGAAGAGATCCTGGGTGAGTTGGCCGGCCACGGCGCCGGGCCGCTACAGACGCAGGAGAAGGAGCGCAAGGCCAGGCTCCATGGCCGCGACCGGCGTGAGCACCACTACCGCGCCGAGTGGGTGGCCAAGGAACTCGGCTATCTCCGCCGGGTGATCTATGCCGCCGTGCTGCGCGACCTGCTGCACCTGGACCTGAGCCGCATCACCGCCGACTTGTTCGCCCTGAACACCTCCCTCGACAACGACTTGCTGGACTCCCTGCGCTCCTTCGGCCTGCTGACCGCACCCGACGCCGCCTAGCTCCGCTGCCACCCCCGTTCGCGCAGTGAACGCCCCGCCGCGCAGCGGCCACCCCCGGCGCGCGCCGTCGCGCGCGCCGCCCCAGAGGGCACGGCTCACGCCGTGCCCTCTCCTCACGCCGCCCGGCGCAGCAGGCGCTTGCGGCTGTCCGCCAGCCCTCCCAGGCTTTTCAGGGTGGCCCATGCCGCCAGCCCGTAGGCGAGATGCGCGCCGAGCGCGGTGGCGTGGACCTCGGGCGGGTACTCGCGCGGATGTTTGGCGAGATCCATCTGGTAAAGCATCCAGAGATCGCCTAGCGCCCACAAACCGGCGCCGAACAACTGCCCGCCGCCCCAGGTGAGCGGCACGCCGGCAGCGCGCGCCGCGCCCGCTGCCATGCCCCAACCGCTGCCGTAACTCCAGTGAACCGCCTTGCCGCCCACCGCCCGCGTCTGCCGCGACGGCGACTTCACTCCCGCCCGGCGCAGCACCCGCCGCGCCAGCTTGTGCGTGCTCGGTTCCTCGTCGCTCTCCAGCCACTCGGGCTTCAGCCTGGCCAGGCCGCTCCAATAGGCATCCATCGCCGCCGTGCCCGCCACTCCCGCCGCCAGCCCGACCAACAGATTCCTCGCCAGATGCGCCATGCTGCAGTGCTCCTTTTAAAGCGGTCTATGGCCGGTTGGATGCCTGCCGGAGGCGCGGCTTGGAACTTTTCGCCGTAACCGCATTTCGTTGGCTGCGCGGTAGTGGGCGGTAGCCTCAAAAAACGCGGCATCGCGTCCGGCTTTCCAGGCCATTGGTTTATGAGATGCCCAATCGCGAGCGCACTCAAAACCCGGCGTAGTGGGCGGGAGCCCGGTCGGCGAAGAGGTCATTATGCTGACCTACGGCTTTGGAGCGGGCGCGGGCGAGGTCAATCTCCACCCTGGCCACTTCCTCGCGATCGCTCGACAAACGCACCAGCAACTCCCCCGTGGGGCTCACCACCTGGCTGGAGCCGATGAAGCTGTGGCGCACTTCGCCGTTGGTCTCCACCCCCACGCGGTCGCAGGTGGCCGAGAAGACGCGGTTCTCCAGCGAGCGCGTGATCATCGCCTGCGGGCAATGCGGCAGCACCAGATTGGCGGGCTGCAACAACAACTCGGCGCCGCGCAGCGCCAGCGAACGTGCCAGCTCCGGGAAATACCAGTCGAAGCAGATCATCAGCCCAACTTTGCCCCACGGCAGGTCCGCCACCGGCGCCGCTGCGTCGCCGGGACTGAAAAACAACTTCTCCCGCCCGAACAGATGCAGCTTGCGATAGGTGGTGATCAGACCGCCGGGGCCGACCAGGTTGGCCGAGTTATAGAATTTGCTCCCGTCCCGCTCGGGAAAGCCGTAAACCACGTGGCAGTGATGGCGGCGGGCGAAGCCGGCCAGGGCGTCGAGCGAGGGACCGCTGCCGGCGGCTTCGGCGCAGCCTGCGACTTCTTCTTGCCGTACAAACGTATAGCCGCTGGTAAACAGCTCGGGTAGCAGGTATAAATCAGCCGCCGCCTGGCCCGCCGCCGGCTGCATCCAGCCGAGCGCGGCCTGCAGATTGGCGGCGCGGTCCAGCAGCCGGGGCGCTAGCTGGATCAGCGCCAATTCCATGCTGCGCTCAGCGCCCGCCGCCGGCCGCCACCGAGGCCGCTGCCGGAGCGGGGTTGGCGAGCAGCGACAGGCCTTTCTGCAACTGCAGGTCCGGCTGCTGCGCGGAGACGCCCTCGGGCGGTACATCGAGGTCGGGCAGCGCGCCGGCGTAGCGCACCTGCTGCACGTCGGGCGTGAGGCCATCCTCGATCAGCTTGCCTTTGGGGCTGTAGTAGCGGGCCACGGTCAGCCACAGCGCCGAGCCGTCGCCCACCGGGATCAGCTTCTGCACCGATCCTTCGCCGAAGCTGTGGTCGCCCACCAGTTTCGCGCGTCCGTTCTGCTGCAGCGCGGCGGCGGCCAACTCCGCCGGCCCGTAGGTGCCGAAGTTGATCAACACATCGAGCGGCAGGCTGGGCGCCACTGCGGCGTGGGCCGAGGCGGTGGTCAGAACCTTGGGATAGTCCTGGCCTTCGAGATAGGTGATGGTGCCCTGGGCGAGGAACAGGTTGGCGACCTTCTCCGCCTCGGCATAGGTACCGGCGCCGCAATCGCGCAGGTCGAGCAGCACCCCGCGCGCCCCCTGACCTTGCAGCTTCTTCACCGCGGCCGCAATCTGCCCGGCGCGCCCCGCGGTCAGGTCAGGCACGGTGATCACACCCACCCCGTTCTGCAGCGCGCTGCCCAACGGGGCTGGATGCGGAACGGCGAAGGTCACCACCACGCGGTCCGGATCGGTGTGGTGCAGTTGCACCACGCTGAGCGTAACCGACTGGCCGGCGGCGCCGTGCAGCCGGCGGCGGATCTCCTCCAGTGACATGTCGCGCGTGCCCTGGTTGTCAATGGCTTCAATGAAATCGCCCGCCACCAGCCCGGCGGCGGCGGCGTTGCCGCCCGGTTCAACGCTCACCACGTCGGCGTAGCCCACCCGCTTCGAAACCACCGCCTGCACACCCGCCGAGGGCGGGTTCTTCTGCGCGGCGAGAAACGCCTGGTATTCGGAAGGATCGAGGTAGCTGGAATCGGCGTCGAGCGAATCCACCAGCCCATGCAGCGCCCCGCCGGAGACTTTGGCGAGGTCGGGGGTGGAGACGTAATCGTCGTTGATGTGCTGGTAGACCTCGACCATGATCCCCAACTGCTTCAGCGGGCCGCCGGCATCTTCCTGGCGGTTGGCGTGGCGCACCGCGCCTGCCAACAGGGTGGCGGCCACAAGCAGGGAAACAACGAGCACCGTAAGGCTGGCTTTGCGCGACATAAAGATTCCGGCCGGGCGAATTGTCATCAGTATAGCAACTCTAAATCTCCACCACGTGAAAGGCCCGCGGCGGCTTTTGGGCCAACAGCAGCGGCTGGGCCACATTGAAAACCGGGATGCCGCCGCGGGTGCGGCCCTCGAGGGCGCCGTGGTGGGCGTGGCCATGGAAGATGGCGCTGGCCCCGAAGCGGTCGCAGACGTCGGCCAGGCGCGAGCTGCCCAGGAAGGGGAACAGCTCGCGCGCCTCGCCCACGGCGGTCTCCGGAATGGGGGCGTAGTGCAGCACCACCACCCGCTTCTCCTCGCGTATCTGCGACAAAGCGCGCTCCAGGTGCATGCTCTCCTCCATCGAAGCATGCACGAAGCGCTTGATCTCGGGTTCGCCGAAGGCCGTCAGCTCGCCCCGCCCGAAGCCGCCGCAGAAGCCCTTCACCCCGGCGAAACCGATGCCGTCGCGCGAGTATGGCTCCCCGTCGAGCGTCTTGATGCCCACCTCGCGCAGCCGGCGCAGCAGTTCCGGCGCCGCATCGGATTCATAGTCGTGGTTGCCGAGCACGCTGATGATCGGCAGCCGCAGGCGCAGCAGTTGGCTGATCAGCACCTCCAACTCCTCCGGCCGCCCGTAGTTGGTCAGGTCGCCGCCGACCACCAGCACGTCGGCATCCTCGGGCAGCGCGTTGAGGCGCGCGCGGATGCGCTCCCGGTCCCCCACGCCGCAATGCAGATCGGCGACCGCGGCGATCTTCATGATGCCCGCAGCCTCCGTCGGCGCAAGGCCTCCTCACGATTCTCCAGGCCCCATTCCTTGACGTCGGCGGCGAACTGCAGCGGGTCCACCAGGCTGCCGCGGAAGCCGGCGGCCTGGGGCGCATCGAGCGCCGCCTGCTGCTCGCGCCGCAGGCGCCGCCAGATGGCCCGCGGCACCCGGTCCACCGCCGCCGGATACGCATACTGGAACAGCAGCAGGTGCCAGAACAGCATCACCGAATGCTCCCCCACCGCCTCCAGCAGGTGCGGCCAGTCCAGCTCGCGGCCGCGGGCGTAGACGAGGTGGCAGATATCGGCGCCATCGAAGCGTTCGCGCCGGGTGACGAAAATCTTGCTCAGGATCATCTCCTCCGGCGCCAGCAGCGGGTGGGTGCCCGCCAGCACCGCCGCCGGCCGGGCGCGGCGAATCCAGTCTTCGCTGACCCAGTACACGCCGTTCGACATGCCGCTGATCAGGTCCACGTAGTATTCGCCCGCGCTGACCTTGGCCAGCCACACCGGATCGGTAACTTCGGTGGCCAGTCCTGCGGCGCGGCAAAGTTCCAGCGCTCCCGCCACCACCTCCCCCGGCAGAAACAAGTCGAGGTCCTTGGTTTCGCGCGCGATCCCGGTGTAGTGTTGGAAGGCAAAGGCGCCCGCCACCGCAAAAGGAATGTGGCCGCGGCTCAGCGCCTCCAGAACGCGTTGGAACAATCGCCGCTGTTCGGCCACCAACACCACGGCCTCGTGGGCGGGCGGCCGCCGCGGCGGATCGGCAGCCTCGCGCTGCGAGGACATGATGCACTGGCAGATGATCACGGCCATGGCGGGCGTTGCTTTGTCCCCGGCGGAGCTGGAGCGCGCTCGCCACTACCTCTACGGCGGGCTGGCCTGGGGCACCGCCTCCAACCTGTGGATGCTCGCCTGCCTCGCCGCCGTCTATTTCTCCGGCCTCACCACGGCCTTTCAGGGGTGGCTGGATCGCCGCTTTGCCTCCGCCTGGGTCCGCACCGCGCTGGCTGCGGCCGCGCTGCTGGCCGCCGTGCTCGCCGCCCTGCTGCCCTTCAGCTTCTATCTCGGCTATGTCCGCGAGCGCGCTTTTGGATTTCAGCACCTCGGCGTGGCCGCCTGGTTCGGCCAGTGGGCAACTTCCGTGGCGCTCGACGTGGCGGCCGGCGTGGTGGTAACCGCCGTGGCCTATGGCTGGATGCGGCGGCGCGGCGGGCCGCGATGGTGGATCAAAATCTGGGTTGTCCTGGCGGCGGCGGTGGTGGTCTCGGTGGCGCTCGATCCGGTGGTGATCGAGCCGCTGTTCAACCGCTTCACACCGGTGTCGAACCCCGAAATCCGCGCTGACCTGGAGCAACTGGCCCGCCAGGCAGGCATCCCCCACGCCCGCATCCTCGAAATGGACGCCAGCCGTCAGTCGGCGCACACCAACGCCTACGTGGTCGGTATCCTCGGCAGCCAGCGCATCGTCGTCTATGACACCCTCCTCGCCACCCAGACGCCGGCCGAGATCGAGTTTGTCGTGGGCCACGAAATCGGCCACTACGTCCTCCACCACCTCTGGAAAGGCGTGGCCTTCACCCTGGCGCTGCTCTTCGGCCTGCTGGCTTTGACCGGCTGGCTCTACCCCCGCTGGCGTCGCGGCCACACGGCGGCTGAAGATCCCGCCGGCCTGGCGCTGCTGCTGTTCATCTTGCTGACCGCGCTGTTTCTCGCCTCGCCGCTCACCAACGGCTTCTCCCGTTGGGAGGAACACCAGGCCGACGCCTACGGCCTGCGCCTCAGCGGCCAGGCGGAGGCGGCGGTGCAGGGGTTTGAGCGCGAGGAGCATACCGACCTCATCTATCCCCATCCTCCGCGCTGGGTGGTGTGGTGGTTTTTCAATCACCCCAGTCAGCAGCAGCGGATTGATTTTGCGAGTTCCTTCATACGGCCGAAATCCTGAGCTTTTGGCCGCCCGAGTGACGTACCATGAATGGGACTTTTTACCGGAGGCAAGAGACTGGTGCGCACCGCCTTACTGGCCCTTTCCCGCAACCCTGGCATGCGGCATTTTACCGAGAGCAGCGCTCTCGGCAAGCGCATCTCGCGCCGCTTCGTGGCTGGCCTGCATCTCGATGACGCCATTAACGCGGTGGCTGCCGTCAACCAACTGGGCATGACGGCCACCCTCGATCCGCTGGGCGAAAACGTGGACTCGCAGGCGGCGGCGGAACAGGCGGCGGCCACCGCCTGCCACATCCTGGAAGAGATCCAGCGCTGCCGCGTGGACTCGAACCTCTCCATCAAGCTGACCCAGTTGGGGCTGGACTTGGGCCTCGATCTGGCGCGCACCCAGGCGCGGCGCATTCTCGATTGCGCCAAACAATGGAACACCTTCATCCGCGTGGACATGGAGGGGTCGCCCTACACCGAAACCACGATTCGTCTGGTGGAGGAACTCCACGGCGAAGGCTACAACGTGGGCACAGTGCTGCAGGCCTATCTACATCGCACCGCCGCCGATTTGGAGCGGCTGACCGCCAAGGGCATTCGCATCCGGCTGGTGAAGGGCGCCTACCGCGAGCCGGCCGAGGTGGCCATCCAGGAAAAGGCGGATGTGGACGCCAACTACATCAAGCTGCTGGACCCGTTGCTGGCGAGTTCCGGCTACCACGCCATCGCCACCCACGACGAACGCATGATCGCCGCCGCCATCGCCTGCGCCCGGAGGCTGAAGCGGGCGCCGGAGAGCTTCGAGTTTCAGATGCTGTACGGCATCCGGCGCGATCTGCAGGAAAAGCTGCGCCGCGAGGGCTGGGGGGTGCGGGTATACATTCCGTTTGGCCCGGAGTGGTACCCCTATTTCATGCGCCGGCTGGCGGAGCGGCCCGCCAATTTGCTGTTCCTGCTGAAAAATCTGGTGAAATAGAAGCAGGAGAAGCATGCAAATTCTGTCCGCGGCGCAGATGCGCGAGGTGGACCGCCTCACCATCGCCGAGCATGGCGTGGACGGCGGCACCCTCATGGCCGCCGCCGCGGCGGCGGTCGAGGCCCGGCTGGAGCGGGATTTTCCCCGCGCCCTGGCCGGCCGCATCGCCGTCCTCTGCGGCGGGGGCAATAACGGCGGCGATGGCCTGGTGCTGACCCGCCTGCTCCGCCAGCGGCGGGTGCGGGCGCTGTGCCTGCTGTTCGCGCCCCCGGCCCGGTTGCGCGGCGACGCCGCCGCGGCGCTGCCCGGCTGTGAGCCGCCGCCCGTGGAAGTCACCAGCGAAGACGCCTGGCAAGCCCAGCGCGGCGCCGTCCTGGCCTGCGACCTGGTGGTGGATGCGCTCTTCGGCACCGGCCTGGTGCGCCCGCTGGCAGGCTGGCTGCGGCAGGTGGTCGAAGACCTGAACCGCAACTTCCGCGGGCCGGTGCTGGCGGTGGATATTCCCAGCGGCATGGGCGCCGACGGCGAAGGCCCGGCCGAGGCGGCCGAAGCGGCCGTGATGCGCGCCACCGCCACCGTCACCTTCACCGCTCCCAAGCGCGGCCATTACCTGTCGCGCCATGCCGCCGCCGTCGGCCGCCTGACTTGCGTGCCCATCGGCACACCGGAGTCGGTGCTCGAGGCGATCGAGCCGCCCGCCTGCCGGCTGCGGCTCACCGGCACCGCCGAGTGCCGGCCGTTTCTCGGCCCCCGTCTCCGCGACTCCCACAAGGGCCGCTTCGGGCATGTGTTGTTTATCGGCGGCTCGCGCGGCAAATCCGGCGCGGCGGTGCTGGCCTCGACCGCCGCCCTTCGCTCCGGGGCAGGCCTCGTCACCGCGGCCGTGCCCGCTTCGGTGCAACCCATCGTGGCCGCGGCGCTGCCCGAACTGATGACCGAGCCCTTGCCGGAGACCCCTGCCGGCGCGGCCGACGGCCACGCGCTCGACGGCGAACGCCTGGCAGCGCTGCTGGCCGCCGCCACCGTGCTGGCGGTGGGCCCCGGGCTGACGCAGGCGCCCGAAAGCGCCGCGCTGGCGCGGCAGATTGCGGCCGCCACGGAAGGGCCTTGCGTGCTCGATGCCGACGCCCTCAACGCCTTCCACCTGCGCCGCCGCGAGTTGCGCCCGCGGCAAGGCGTGCTGACACCGCATCCGGGCGAGATGGCGCGCCTGTTCGAGGTCCCCACCGGCGAAGTGCAGCAGCGGCGGCTGTACTATGCCCAACGCCTGGCGGGCGAAACCGGCGCCATCGTGGTTCTCAAGGGACAGTACACCCTGGTGGCCGCCCCCGACGGGCCCGTCTACGTGAACCCCACCGGCAATCCCGGCATGGCCACCGCCGGCGCCGGTGATGTGCTCACCGGCATCATCGCCGGGCTGCTGGCGCAGTTTCCGGCCCCCGAACAGCGGCTGGAGTGCGTGGCGGCGGGGGTATATCTGCACGGACGCGCCGGCGATGCCGCCGCCGCGCGTCAGGGCGAGATGAGCCTTCTGGCCGGCGACATCACCCAACAACTGCCCGGCGCCATGGCGGAGGCCCGCTGCCGATGACCGCGCTTCCCCAACTTCCCCCAGCCGTGCGCTGCGCCACCGCCGCCGAAACCCGCGCCTTCGGCCGCCGTCTGGCCGCGCAGCTTCCGGATTTCACCCTTCTGGTGCTCACGGGCGAGCTGGGAGCCGGCAAAACCACGCTCATGCAGGGCCTGGCGGTGGGTTGGCAGGTGGCTTCAGAGGACGACGTCGCCAGCCCTTCCTACACCCTTATCCACGAATACCACCGCCCCGGCCGCTCCCTGCTCCACCTCGACTTGTACCGGGTGGAAAACGGATCGCAGATCGCCACACTCGGCCTGGAGGACATATGGCTGCCCCCGCCCGCGGGAGAGCGCAAGCTGGTGGCCATCGAATGGGGCGAGCGCCTGGCGGAGTTCCTGCCCCGCCCCTGGCTGCACCTGCGCATCTCCGCCGCCGGCGGCGACGACGACACCCGCACCCTCAGCTTCGAGTGGATGCGCTAGTCAGCTCGCCATCCAGCGGAAAGCCTTGCCTGCCTGTTTGGCGCCGCAGCCGGCCTGCCGCCCCATCTTCGCTATCCCCTTCCCGGCTTCCTTAAAGCTTCGCGGCACCGCCCGCAGCGCCCGCCGCGTGGCCCGTGGATGCAGCCAGGCCGCGGTGAGGGGCGAGACCGCGCCCACGGCCAGTCCCAGCCGTTTGTGATCGCTCAGCATCAAGGCCACCGCTGCGCCCAAGGGCGCCCAGGTGAGCAGGTTTTCGGTTGTACGCGTCATAGGCAGGTTTAGAACTCCAGCGCCTCTGCCGTGTTGCCCCTCACCCCTCCCCCTCCTGCTACTCTGAATCTTCATGGCTTCCGCCTCCATCTGGGCGCTGCTGCTGGGCGTCGTGGCCGCCCTGGCCAACGTGTTTGGCGGCCTGGTGCTGACCGGCCACGACTGGGAGCGGCGCTACCTGCGCTACTTCATCGCCGTCGGCGCCGGCTTCATGCTGGCCACGGCCCTGCTGGAAATGTTGCCCGCCAGCGAGCAGATGGCCCCGCGCGCCGCACCCTACCTGCTGGTGGCCGGTTATCTGCTGGTCCACCTGGTCGAGCACTCGTTTGTGCCGCACTTTCACTTCGGTGAGGAAACCCACACCCACGCCTTCGCCAAAGGGCATCTGCCCGTGTCCGTAATGGCGGGGCTGAGCATCCACACCTTCTTTGACGGCGTCGCCATTGGCAGCGGCTTTCTGGTGTCGAGCTGGCTGGGCTGGATGATCTTCCTCGCCGTCTTCATGCACAAGATTCCGGAAGGCTTCACCATGGCGTCGGTGATGCTGGCGGCCGGACGCGGCAACCGCGCGGCGGTGTTGGCCGCGGCGGGCATCGGCGCCGCCTCGGTAATCGGGGTGGCCATGATGTTACTCTTCCCTATGAGCCTTTCGCAGGCGCTGCCCTTGGCCGCCGGCGTGACGCTGTATGTGGCCGCCACCGACCTGGTGCCGGAAGTGAACCGTGAAACCGGCCTCCGGATCGCGCTCTCGGTGTTTCTGGGCGTGGCGATTCTGGCGGTGCTGCGCATCTTCTTCCAGGGCGTATGAGACGCGTCTTCTTCCTTCTGCTCTTGACCGTGGGCTTGGCCGCCCAGACCGCGGTCCCACCGGGCCAGCTCAAGCCGCAAGGCTACGTCAATGATTTCGCCCACGTGCTGCCCGCCGATCAGGCGCAGCAGTTGGAGCAGGCTGCCACGGCCCTCGACCAACAGCTCAAAGTACAGGTGGCCATGGTGACGGTCGAAACCACTGGGGCGACCGATGTCTTCGACTACTCGCTGGCGCTGGCCCGGCAGTGGGGCGTGGGGTCCAAGCAGGCGGCCAACCGCCAGGACAAGGATACCGGCCTGCTGATCCTGCTGGCCATCAAGGACCACAAGTACTACACCCAGGTCGGCTACGGCCTGGAACCTTACATCACCGACGCCGACGTCGGCACCTGGATGCGCGGCGAGGTCTCCGACCTGCGCGCCGGCCAGTACGGTGCGGTATTCGCAGGCATGCTCGGCCACATCGAAGCGACGCTGGCCGCCCGTATGCCGGGCGCGGCCGAGCGCCTGGCGCAAGTGCCCAGCACCCGCAACCTGCAGCGGCATCAGCAGGATCAAGGCTCGCCGGCGGGCTTTGTGGCGCTGATCATCTTCCTGTTTGTCATCTGGATCGTGGGCTCATTGGCCTCGCGCGGCCGCAGCGGCGGCGGCTGCTTCTGGCCGCTGGTGCTGTTCAGCATGATGAACAGCGGCGGCGGCGGTTACCGGGGCGGCGGCTGGGGCGGCGGCTTCGGCGGCGGCGGCTGGGGCGGGGGAGGCGGCGGGGGCTTTGGCGGCTTTGGTGGAGGCGGCTTTGGCGGGGGCGGCTCCGGCGGCAGTTGGTAATCGGAGTACATTGAATCCTATGGCTCGGATGGAATCGGAAGCGGCACTGGAAAAGATCACCGCCTGGCTGCGCGAGCTCTATGGCGAGCGCCTGCAGTCGCTGATCGCCTATGGCTCGGTGGCAGGCGGCAATCATCGCGGCAAGCGCAGCGACCTGAACCTGCTGGCGGTGCTCGACCACGTGGACGCCGCCGCCCTCGACCACGGGGCCCCGGCAGTGCGATGGTGGAAGCAGCAGGGGCATCCCCCCCTGGTGGTGCTGTCGCGCGAGGAGCAGAACAACTCCGCCGATGTATTCCCCATCGAATACCTGGACATCCACAACCACCACCGCGTCCTGCACGGTGAGGATGTCTTCGCCGCCATCGCCCGCCATCCCGGGCAGCATCGCCTGCAGGTCGAGCATGACCTGCGCACGCGCGTGCTGCGCTTGCGCGGCGTTTACATGGGTCTGGGCGACGATGCCCGCGGGCTGGAGGCGCTGCTGCTCGATTCGGTGAGCAGCTTCCTCACCCTCTTCCGCCACGCCCTGGTGGCGGTGGGCGAGCCGCTGGTCATTCACAAGGACGCCGTGTTGCACGCCGCGGCGGCCCGCTTTCAATTTGACCCCGGGCCGATCCAGCGGGTGATGCAGGCGCATCGCAGCGGTGAGCGGCTGGCGGACGGAAAGCTGCCCGCCTTGCGCGGGTTGTTCGCGGCCTATCTGGCCGCGGTCATGCAGGTGGAGCAATCCCTGGAGGTGAGCGAGCCATGAAAACGAGAAACAGCCGCGGAGCCGTGAAGGCCTGGCTGATCGCCGTCATTGTCATTGTGGTGGTGGTGTTGGGACTGGCCAGCAGCTTCACCGGCCGCTACAACAATATGGTGCGCATGCGGGAAGCCATCAAGCAGTCCTGGGCCCAGGTGGATGTCAATATCCAGCGCCGCGCCGACCTCATCCCCAACCTGGTGAGCACGGTGCAGGGCTTCGCCCGCCAGGAACAAAAGGTGATCGGCGAGGTCACCTCCGCCCGCGCGGCTTTGGGCGGGGCGCGCACCCCGCAACAGACGATGCAGGCCAACAACCAACTGGACGGCGCCCTGAGCCGCCTGCTGGTCGTGGTGGAAAATTATCCCCAACTGCGCAGCAACCAGAACTTCCTGGCGCTGCAAGACGAGTTGACGGGGACGGAGAACCGGATTGCGGTATCGCGCCGGGACTACAACCTCGCCATCCAGCAATATGACGCCTACTTGGGGACGTTTCCCAACAACGTCGTGGCGCATTTTGCCGGCATGACCTACAACAACGACTATTTCCAGACATCCCAGGCCAACCGGCAGGCGCCCCCGAAAGTGAGTTTTCCACAATAGCCCCCACGGAGTAGGCGTGATGCTGCGGCGGCGCAACTCCGAATCCCAAACCGGGTTAAGACTGGAGAGGGATAGTGTGGGAACCGACGCCGTAGTGCTGCCGGTGGACCTGGCGGCCGGGAAGACGCACACCGACAGCCTGGATGCCGACGCGGCCCTGATGCTGCGCTTTCAGGCGGGCGAAGAGGCCTGCTTCGAGGCGCTGGTGGAGCGCTACCGGCGTCCGTTGCTGGGCTTCGTGTATCGCATGCTGCGCGATCAGGGGGCGAGCGAGGAGTTGCTGCAGGAGGCGTTTCTGCGCGTCTACCTGCACCGCGACCGCTACCGCCCGCAGGCGGGCTTCCGAACCTGGATGTACCGCATCGCCTACCGGCTGGCGTTGAACCACATGCGCGACCACCGCAAGGAGCGGGCGCATGACTCGCTCGACGAGCCCGAGAGTGTGGTGGGGGCCATGCTGGCCGACGGCCGGCTGAACCCGGAGCAGCAGTTGCTGGCCGCGACCGAGGCTCAACGCCGGCAGCAGCGCATCCGCGCCGCCATCGCCGCGCTGCCCGAGCGCCAGCGCACCGCCGTTGTCTTGCACCGTTATCAGGGGCTGGAATATGAGGAAATTGGCGCTATACTGCGCCTCAGTTCCAGTGCCACCAAATCACTGTTGTTCCGGGCGTACGAGACCCTGCGCCGGGAATTGAGGGACCTGTTATGAAACCGTCCATGCCGGAAGATACCGAGCGCCTGTTCGCGGTGCTGGAGGAGTGGCAGCCGCAGTTGCAGCCGGCGCCCGGTTTTGTCGCCGCCCTGCGGCGCCGCCTTGCCCAGCAGCGCTCGCCCGCCGGCTGGCGGCGGTGGCGCTGGCAGACCTGGTCGGCGGCTGCCGCCGCCGCCGCCGCGGCGCTGGCCATGGTGGTGTACTGGAGCCAGCCGCAGCCGGTGGAGACGCCGGTGGTGACGGTGGCCGTGGTCCAGGATTTGCAACTGTGGAACCGCAACGCCGACCTGATCGAAAACCTCGATTTCCTCAAGCCCCCGGCGGCGCAGCGCGTGGTGGAGGAGCAGAATTAAGCGCCTGGGCCTGTTTCTGGTGTTGGCGATGGCCCTGCTGCTGCCGGCAGAGTCGGCGGGGCAGCGCGCCCGCGCCGTGGGCCCGCGCCCGGGCAGCGGCCTGGAGCGCCTGAACCGCATCCCGCCCGCGGCGCGCGAAGACCGGCTGCGCCATAGCCCGGCCTTTCAAAACCTGCCGCCGGAGAAGCAGAAAGCCGCCATTGACAGCCTGCATCGGCTCAACGCCCTGCCCCCCGAGCGCCAGAAGCAGATTATCCGGCGCCTGCGCGCCTTCAGCCGCCTCAACCCCCAACAGCGCGAGGGCCTGCGCGACGTGTACAAGGATTACCAGGCCATGCCGCCCGGCGACCGCGGCGCCTTCCGCTCCACCTACCACCAGCTCCGCGCCCTCTCCCCTGCCGACCGCGAGAAGCAGTTGAACTCCGACGCGGTGCAGCAGCGCCTCACCCCCGGCGAAATCGCCACCCTCCGCCAGGCCCTCAGCCTCAACCTCCCCGACGAACTCGTCGGCCGCCAACCCTGAGCGGCCGGGTAGACTAGCGCGCCGGGGCGGCGGCGGCGGCCAGGGCCGAGCGCAGCGCGGCCAGGCCGGCGGCCGGGCCCTGCGCGTGGCCGAAGACGGAGCTGCCGGCCACGAAGATATTGGCGCCGGCATCGCGGGCCTGAACGATGGTGGCGGGTTCCATGCCGCCGTCCACCTCGATGTCGCACTCCAGGCCGCGCTCGTCGAAGTGCTTGCGCAGGCGGGCGATCTTGCCCAGCACCTGGGGGATGAACTGTTGGCCGCCAAAGCCGGGCTCGACCGTCATCAGCAGCACCATGGCCACCTGATCCAGAACTTCCTCAATCATGGTCAGCGGCGATCCGGGGTTGAGGGCGACGGCGGGCTGGGCGCCGGCGGCGCGGATCTGGGCCAGCAGGCTGTGCAGATGCACCGTGGCTTCGGCGTGGACAATGATTACGTCCGCCCCCGCCTGGGCGCAGCGCGCGACCCACTGCTCGGGCCGGCTGACCATCAGGTGGGCCTCGATCGGCTGGCGGACCAGCTTGCGCAGCGCGGCGACGAACATCGGGCCCATCGAGATATTGGGCACGAAGTGGCCGTCCATGATGTCCACCTGGAAACGGCCGGCATCGGCGACGGCGGCCACGTCTTTTTCCAGGCGGGCGAAATTGGCGGAGAGGATCGAGGGGACCAGTTCGAGGCGACGCGAGGACGAACTCATGCGGCCGGCGCCTCCCATTGCGCCATCAGCTCCACGCCGCGGTCCAGAACGCGGCGGAACAGTTCATCGGCGGCGCCGATGCTCAACTCCTCCGAAAGCGTGTCACTGTCGCTGCGCAACACCGTCTCGCCGGGGCTGGAGCCCATCCATTGTCCCACGGTCGCGCCGTCACGGGTGATGGTCATGGAGACGTAGGGGCCATGGTGCTCGATGGTAACCGCGGTCGCCGCTCCGCGGACCACCACCCGGCGCAGCAGGCACTCGTGCTGGCTGGCGGCTTCGAAACGGATGCGCACCGGCTCCCCCGCCGGCCGGCTGCACAGCAGGCCTTCGGTCGAAACCACCAGCGGCCGCCAGCCCAGCTTCTCCGCCAGCCAGCCGGTGAACAGCGTCGCCGCCAGGCTGCCGCCCGCGCCCAGCCCGCCCGCCGCGATCGCAACCTCGCGAATGCCCTCCGGCACCGCCAGCTCGCCCTCCAGTCCCTGGCACAGCAGCAGCCGCCAGGGCGTGAGCCGGGTCCAGGTCAGCTCGCCCAGCGACACGCCGGACGGCAGCTCGTGCGCCAGCCGGGCGACTTGCGCGGCGGAGAGCCGCAACCGCTGTGCGTCCACTAAGACCCGGTTGGCCAGACCCGCCCACAGGCGGAACTCGGCATCACTCGTCGGATCGCTGCCCCGCCACAGCAGCACCACCGGCAAATCGCCGGCCAGGTGCGGCATCACCACGCTGGCGGCGCGCCGCGGCTCAAGCTGCAGCTCGACCAGCTCGCTGCCGTCCGGGCAGGCGGCCAGGCGGACGCGATCGGCCGCGCCGGCTGTCGCCGGATGCACCAGGAACACCCGCGCCGGATGCCGCCGCCCCAGCTTCCAAAGATGCTCCGCCATGCGCTCGGCATCGGCTAGGTCGGCCACCCGGCAGATAAGGTTCAGCGCCAGCGCATGCGCCGGAGCTTCTTCGCTTGTCTCCCGCAGCGCCCGCCACTGCGCCTCCAGTTCCGCCATGTGGCCGTCATTCCAGCACAGCTCGAGGGCTGCCGCTTCCGCGCTCATGGCCTGCGCCACTCCCGGCCGTCACGGCGCATGAACTCCTCGGCCGCCTCCGGCCCCCAGCTCCCGGCGGCGTAGTTGGGAAAATCCTTTGCCTGGTCCGCTTCCCACGACTCCAGCAGCGGCGTGGTCAGCGCCCAGGCGGCTTCCACCATGTCGTAACGGGCGAACAGCATGCCGTCGCCCAGCATGGCGTCCAGCAGCAACGTCTCGTACGCCTCCGGCTGCGGCTCGCCGAAGCTGGTGCCGTACTGAAAATCCATCTTCACCGGCCGCAGCCGCATGTCGGTGCCCGGCACCTTGGCCTCGAAGCGCAGCGAAATGCCCTCGTCGGGTTGGATGCGGATGACCAGCACGTTGGCCTGGATGGATTGCGGATGGCCGTCCTGGAACATCAGGAACGGCGGCGACTTGAACTGGATCGCCACCTCGCTCACCCGCTTCGGCAACCGCTTGCCGCTGCGCAGATAAAACGGCACCCCCGCCCAGCGCCAGTTCTCGATCTGCAGCTTCAATGCCACGAAGGTCTCGCGGTTGGAATCCGGCGCTACATTCGCTTCCTGACGGTAGCCGGCAGCGACCTCGCCGTTCACGAACCCCGGGCCGTACTGGCCGCGCACCGCCACGCCCGCGTAATCGGCCGCCCCCAACGGCAGCAGCGGCCGGATGGAGCGGATCAACTTGATCTTTTCATCGCGCACCGCCTCCGCCTCGAAGCGCACCGGCGCCTCCATGCCCACGATCGAGAGCACCTGCATCAGATGGTTCTGCACCATGTCGCGCAGCGCCCCCGCCTCCTCGTAGTACCGCCCACGCCGCTCAATGCCGATGCTCTCGGCCACGGTGATCTGCACGTGGTCAATGTAGCGCCGGTTCCAGATGGGCTCGAAGATGCCGTTGGCGAAGCGGAAGACGATGATGTTGCGCACCGTCTCCTTGCCCAGATAGTGGTCAATGCGGAAGATCTGCGGCTCGTGGAAAACCTTGTGCAGGTGCTGGTTGAGCGCCCGCGCCGTGGCCAGGTCGCGGCCAAACGGCTTCTCCACGATGATGCGCGTCCAGCCCTGCGGCGTGAACTGGTTGAGCCCAGCGCGCGCCAGTTGGTCCGACAGCGGCGCGATCAGGCTGGGCGGCGTGGCCAGGTAGAACAGCACGTTGCCGCCCGTCTGCGGCAGCGCCCGCAGCATGGCGGCCAGCTTCTGAAACAGCTCGGGATGATCGAAGGTGCCGGGCAGGAACTGCATGCGGGCGGCGAACGACTCCCACACCGCATCATCCACGCCGCCCGCGAACTGCTCCAGCGCCTTGCGCATCTCCTGGCGGAATTCCTCGCTCGTCCAGCTCGAGTCGGCCACGCCGATGACCTGGAACGTCGGCGGGAGGCGCTGCATGCGCGTCAGCGCGTAGAGCGCCGGCATGAGCTTGCGGTGGGTGAGGTCGCCGGAGGCGCCGAAGATCACCATGGCGCAGGGCGGCGCGGTGCGCTGCATGCGGATCCCCTCGCGCAGCGGATGCAGGCCGGGAACGGCGGGCGTGGCGGCGGTGGTCATCAGTCAGCCGCGCTTTCCGCCGCCGGCGGCTGCAGCGCCTGGGTGAGCTCGGCCAGGCCGCGCGCGGCGGGATCGGCGAGATCCACCCGCAGCAGGCGGCGGTGGTGGGCGGCGAGGGATTCATAGTCGCCCCTCGCCTGGGCGGCGAGCAGGGTGGCGAAGCTGTACCGCTGCCCCGGAATCGCCCGATCGGCGGCCGCCGTGGCGCCGGCGGCGGTGATCTGCAGAAACACGCCGTTGTTCGCCCCGCCCTTGTGCAACTGGCCGGTGGAGTGGAGGAAGCGGGGGCCGAAGCCCACCGTGGTCGCCACCCGATGGCGGTCGCGCAGCGCCAGCCGCAACTCCGCCAGCGCCTTCTCCCACTCCGGGCTGCGGTCCACGTACGCCATGATGGCGATGTAGTCGCCGGGCCGGATGGCCTGCTCCCACTGCGCCAGCGGCGCACCGCCGGGAGAGGGCGCGTACAGCCGCAATTCACCCGTCCGGGCCGCCGGCTCGGCGTTGAACCCGGCCGCGGCGTCTCCGCCCTTGAGATACTCGCCCAGCACGCGCACGGTGTTGTCCTTGCTCTCCTGCACGTTGGGTTCGTCGAAAGGGTTGATCTCCAGCACCGCCCCCGCCGCCGCCGTCGCCATCTCCCAGCGGAAAAACTCACGACCCAAATCGTAGCGGTCGCGCAGGGCGATCTGCACCACCGGCGCGGAAGCCGCCAGCCCGGTCAGCGCCGCCCCGGTGGCGTCGTTGGTACCGCCCATGCCAAGCTGCACAAAGGCGCGGTCGGTGCCGTAGACCGTCGGCTTGCCCAGCGGTTCGCCGGCGATGGGTACGATGCCGCGGCCCTGCTTGCCGGTGCTCTCCGCCAGCAACTGCTCCAGCCACGCCCCCAGCGATGCGAGCTCCGGGCAGGCGATGAAGGTCAGCTTGTCGCGCCCCCCGCGCGCCCAGGCGCCGATCGCCGCCCCCAACTGCAGCGCCGGATTCTGCCCCACCGGAACCTGCGGCCCGCAGGCTTCGGCCATCTCCTGGGCGAGCTGCAGCAGCCTGGCAATGTCCACCCCGCACAGCGCCGCCGGCACCAGCCCGAACAGCGACAGCGCCGAGTAGCGCCCGCCGAGGTCACCCGGGTTGGTGAACACCTGGCGGAAGTTGTGCTCCTTCGCCAGCTTTTCCAGCGAGGTGGCGGCATCGGTGATGGCCGCGTAGTGGCGGCCGTCGGGCAGCTTGGCCCAAAAATAGGCAAACAGGCTGTTGGGCTCGATCGTGCCGCCGCTCTTGCTGCTCACCAGAAAGAGCGCCTTGGAAAGCTGAATCTGCTTCTCGACGCGGGCGATCTGGATGGGGTTCGTGGTGTCGAGCACGTGCAGGCGGAGGCCGCCCCGCGAGCCGAAGACCAGGCTGAAGACCTCCGGCGCCAGGCTGCTGCCGCCCATGCCCAACAGCACGGCGTCGGTGTAGCCGTCCTTCTGGCAGGCCGCGGCGAACGCCTGAATAGCGGCCACTTCCTTCTGCATCGCGCCGGGTAGCGCCAGCCAGCCAAGGCGATTGGCGATCTTGGCCTGCACGGCGGCGTCACTGCTCCAAAATGACGCGTCCTTTTTCCAAATGCGCTCGCCCGCCTTCTGCCCCTCGAGCTTCTGCAGGGCGGCCGCCGCCGCCTCCAGATGCGCCGGCGGCCCGGTCACGATCTGGCTCAGCCGCGCCACCTTGGCGCGAATGCCGGCGATCAGCTCGTCATACGACGCCTGAAAGGAAGCCACGCCTTCGTCCTGCAGCTCGCGCGCCACCTGATCCATGTCAATACCCGCCTTGGCCAGGGCGTCGAGCACCGCCTGCACCTCGGTGGCGTAGTTGTCCATCGCCTCCTGCAGCCGGTTCGCCGGCTGGCCATGGTCGCGGTAGGCGGCCACGGTGACATCGGGCATGGTGTCCACGGTATGCGGGCCGACCAGGGCTTCGGCGTACAGGG
>JBQCEU010000176.1:0-15862 GCA_051959955.1 Terriglobales bacterium
CCGCCTGGAACGCCGACTCTCAGTTCCCCCGCCTCCGCCGCCCGTTGAAAGTCCTCGGCGATCTCATCCTGGTGCGACGCGTACCATTCCGCCTCTTCCCTCGCGGAGCCAAACTCCGGCATCTCGACTTTGGCGAACCGCAGAGGTGCAATCTTCCTCGGCACTGGTCTGGTCCTTTTCATCTTCGCGCTCCGGTATATTCCTCAAACAGCGTTCGCAGCTTCCGGTTTGCCGGAAACGCCGTCACCACCCTCACCACCCCGGGCCGGGGCCTTGTGATCACGCAGAACAAGACCAGCCCCTCTCTCGTCCTGCCGAGCAACCTGATCCGCAACTCCCGGTTCCGCATTTCCGTACCCCGCTGCAAGGTGACGCCGCCCAAGGCCTCAGCGACCTGCTCCCGCGTTATCCCCTGCCGCCGGGTGATGTGGCGTTCGTTTTCGTCATCCCATACGAGTTCGTCTGTGTACATTGTACGTACGAAGACAATCCACGTCAACCGGCGTGGCGGCCTTGGCTACAGTCCCACCGCTGCGCCCGGCTGGGCCGCCAGTCCGCGGCGGAGGTCGCTGGCGAGGTTCGCCTTGCGGAGCATCAGGGCCAGCAGGTTGTCACCCTCCACCAAGAGGTTGCCGGCATCGGGCGCGCCAGCCGACAACGCCGGATCGCAGTGCAGCAGGCGGTAGGGCACGGTGCGGGCATGGTTCAGCACCGCCGCCTTGCCGATCCAGTCCAGAGTGGGCATGTAGAAGCCATGATACTTCGGGCCACCCCCGTCTGGCGCCTGTTACCATCGTGCGAAGGTATGGCGGCGGACGCGCGCACCAAAACGACGGCGGGGGGCGGGGCACAACTGGTGCGCGGGCTGGGGCTGCGCGGGGCGGTCGCCATCAACATGATTGACATGATCGGGGTGGGGCCGTTCATTACCCTGCCGCTGATCCTGGCCGCCATGGGCGGGCCGCAAGCGATGCTGGGGTGGATTCTGGGCGCCGGATTCGCCCTGTGCGACGGCCTCATCTGGGCGGAGCTGGGCGCCACCTTCCCCGAGGCGGGAGGAAGTTACCGCTATCTGCGGGAGTGCTTCGGGCCGAAGTGGGGCAGGCTGTTCTCTTTCCTCTTCGTCTGGCAGTTGAGCTTCAGCGCGCCGTTGTCCATCGCCTCGGGGTGCATCGGGCTGGCGCTGTACTCGACCTACTTCTTCCCTGCCCTGGCACATCCATTGGTGAGCGCCACGCTGCCGCTGGGGGCGGGGTTCGCGCTCAGCGGGGTGACGGTGGTGGCCATCGGCTGCTGCCTGGTGGCGTTGTGGCTGGCCTACCGGCACGTGGGGCGGGTGGGGAAGCTGTCGCAGTATTTGTGGATCGGGGTGCTGGCGACGGTGGCCTGGGTGATTTTCGCCGCGCTGACGCATTTTCACCTGTCCACCGCGGTGCAATTCCCGCCGGATGCGTTTCGCCTGTCGGGCAGCTTCTTCCTGGGGCTGGGGTCGGCGATGCTGATCGCCACCTACGATTACTGGGGGTATTACAACGTCGGGTTTCTGGGGGGCGAGGTTGAGCAGCCGGAGCGGAACATTCCGCGCGCCATTCTTTGGTCCATCGCGCTGGTAGGGGTGATCTACATCGTGATGAACATCGGGGTGCTGGGGGTGATGCCGTGGCAGGAGCTGACCGGCAGCCCGGCGGCGCGGTCGTATGTGATGTCGGTGTTCATGCAGCGGGTGTACGGCGGCTGGGCGGGCGGGGTGATCACGGCGCTGATCATGTGGACGGCGTTCGCCTCGGTATTCTCGCTGCTGCTGGGCTATTCGCGGGTGCCCTATGCGGCGGCGCTGGACGGCAACTACTTCAAAAGCTTCGCCACGCTGCACCCCACGGGGCGCTTCCCCACGGTCTCGCTGCTGTGGCTGGGCGGGGTGGCGGCGCTGTTCTGCTGCTTCAGCCTGGCGGCGGTGATCGCGGCGCTGGTGGTGATTCGCATTGCGCTGCAGTTTCTCCTGCAGGCGATCGGACTGCTGGTGCTGCGGGCGCGGCGGCCGGAGCTGGCGCGGCCGTTCCGCATGTGGGCGTATCCACTGCCGGCGCTGCTGGCGATTGCGGGCTTTGTGTACGTGCTGTTCTCACGCACCGATTCCCTGCACCAACTGGCCTACGCCGGGCTGATCGCCGTGGTGGGCGTGGCGCTGTATCTTCTGCGCCTGCGGCGGGCGGCGTGAAACTAGAACGCGCTATCGGGCTGCGGCAGGCGGTGGCGCTGAACATGATTGAGATGATCGGCGTGGGGCCGTTCATCACCATTCCGCTCATCCTGCAGGCGATGGGGGGGCCGCAGGCGATGCTGGGGTGGATCCTGGGGGCGGCGTTTGCGCTGTGCGACGGGCTTATCTGGGCGGAGTTGGGCGCGGCGTTGCCCGGCGCCGGCGGCACCTACCATTACCTTGGCACGCTGTACGAAGGCCGGTGGGGGCGGCTGTTCTCCTTTCTCTTCGTCTGGCAGATCATCTTCAGCGGCCCGCTGGTGATCGCCTCCGGGTGCATTGGCCTGGCGCTGTACGCCAGCTTCCTGTGGCCCGGCCTGGACCGGCCGCTGCTGACGGTGGGCGGAGTGCTGACGCTCAGCCACGCCACGCTGGTGGCGCTTGGTTGCTGCCTGCTGGCGCTGCTGCTGGCCTACCGGCAGGTGCGCTGGATTGCGCGCCTGGGACAGTGGCTGTGGGCGGGGGTGGCGTTCACCATCGCGTGGGTGATCTTTGCCGGGGTGACGCACTTTCAAGCCGCGCGCGCCTTTGATTTTCCACCGCATGCGTTTCAGTTGGGGACGGGATTCTTTCTGGGCCTGGGCTCGGCGCTGGTGATCGCCTTCTACGATTACGGCGGCTATGAGACCAGCAATTATCTGGGGGCGGAGGTGCTGCGGCCGGAGAAGACGCTGCCGCGGGCGCTGCTGATCTCGATCGGGCTGGTGGGCTTCGTCTATGTGGTGATGAACATCAGCCTGCTGGGCGTGGTGCCGTGGCGCGAGATGATGGGCGGCGGCACGCAAAATTACGTGGTCTCGGTGCTGATGCAGCGGGTGTACGGAACCACGGTGGCGCGGGCGGTCACCGGCCTCATCCTGTGGACCGCCTTCGCCTCGGTTTTCGCGCTGCTGTTGGGGCTATCGCGAGTTCTCTATGCAGCCGCCGCGGACGGCAATTTTTTCCGCAGCTTCGCGCGGCTGCACCCGCGCGGAGCCTTCCCGACGACGTCGCTGCTGGCGCTGGGGCTGGCTTCGGCGTTCTTCTGCCTGTTCCGGCTGGATGAGGTGATCGCGGCGCTGGTGGCGATTCGGATTGTGTCGCAGTACCTGTTGCAGTCGGTGGGGTTGCTGGTGTGGCGCCGGCGCCATCCGGAGGCGCCGCGGCCGTTCCGCATGCCGCTGTATCCGCTGCCGGCGCTGCTGGCCATCGCCGGGTTCGTGTTCCTGCTGCTGGCGCCGGTGGGCGCGCTGCGCGAGCTGGCCTACGGCACGCTGGTGCTGGCCAGCGGGGTGGTGGTGTACATCTGGCGAATGAGGTCGGCAAGGGGGCGCGGTGCGGTGGCATAATGCCGTTGGGGCTGATGCATGTCGACCTGGCAATGTTCCATCTGCCAACTGGAGTTCTCTGACCCCGCCACCGCTCGCCGCTGCGAAGAGTGGTGCTCGGCACACCTGTCCTGCAATTGGGAAATTGCCCGCAAGGCCACCAACCGACAGGCCGTTCCCACCTGCGACATGAGGTTCCCACCAGATTGATGGCTGACGAGACTATACTGAGGCGGTGAGGCGGATGAAGGCATGGGCGGCGCGGGGCATGATCGTGGGCCTCCTGCTGCCACTCTGGGGCCTGGCGCTGGTGTGCCAGATGCCGTCCGGCACTTCCGCCGCCATGGCTTGCTGCCGGCACGCGCGTAGCGCCTGCATGCAAGGCGAGCACGCGGGCGCGATGTCGTGTTGCCACCATGGCGTGACCGCACCCACCGCGGTGACCGGAACCCAGCGGCAGGAAGTGGTCACCGCTGTTCCCGTCATCCTGACCCGCGTCTTGATTGCCGCCGTTCCGCTGCTGCGCCGGGCAACCGCGCCGGTAGCGAACCCGAGCCCGCCCGGAACGCCGCCGCTGTACCAACTTCATTCCAGCCTGCTGATCTAAATCCTGCACGCCCGCGACCACGTTGCGGAGCGGCGCCGTGGTGCGCCCGCCCCACCCACGTCCGGAAGTGACAGGAGGGTTTCATGTTGGTATTGCTGTTGATGATGTTGGCGGCCGGCGCCTGGAGTCAGGCGCCCACCCCGTTGTCCGCGTTGCTCGCCGAAGCCCGCGCGCATAACCCCGGCTTGCAAGCCGCCGACCGCCAATGGCGCGCGGCGCAACAGGCGGTGGCGCCGGCCGGCGCGCTGCCCGATCCGCAGCTCGAGCTGCAGCAGATGAACGCCGGCTCGCCGCTGCCGTTCGCCGGCTACTCGTCGGTCGAGATGACCTATGTGGGAGTGGCGGCGATGCAGTCGCTTCCCTACCCCGGCAAACTGCGATTGCGAGCCGAGGTGGCGCGGCGCGCCGCCGATGTGCAACGGCAAACGGCGGCGCGCTCGGGTCGCAGCCTGGCACGACAGGTTACGGAGGTCTATGTGCAACTGGGGCTGCTGGCGCAGCAGCAGCGCATCCTCGAGCAGCAGCGCGACCTGCTGCAACAGGCCGAGCAGGTGGCCGAGCTTCACTTCCGCACCGCCCAGGGTCCGCAGGCCGACGTGCTGGCGGCACAGTTACAGCTCACCGAGTTGCTGCGCGACGCCGCCCTGCTGCAGGAGCAAAGCGCAGCCGCCCAGGCAGAGATGCGCTCCCTGCTGAACCGTCCGCCGACATCGCCATCCATAGTCCCCGAGGCGCTGCACATTACCCGCCTGATCGCCGGCGAGGCGGCGCTGCTGGCCAACCTCACCCAGACCGACCCGGTGCTGGCGGAGCAGCAAGCGAGGGTGAGCGAGGCGGGCGCGGGCGCGGCGCTGGCGAAAACAGCCGGCAAGCCTGATTTCACCGTGCAGCTCGGTTATCAGCACACCGCCTCCGCCTTCCCCGACCGCTACATGGTGTCGGTCGGCATGTCGCTGCCCTGGCTGCACCGCCACAGCAGGGTTGGGCCGGCGCTGCAACAGGCGGTGGAAGAGGAGGCGGCGGCGCGCGCGCAACTCGCCCAACTGCGGCAGGAGCAGCGCTATCGCCTCATCGCCGCCCTGCTCACCGCCCGCCGCGACGAACAGATCCTGCACATTGACGAAGACGGGGCGCTGCCGCAGGCACGGGCGGGGGCGACGGCGGCGCTCACCGCCTACGCCAACCATCAGGGCGATCTGGAGAGTTATCTACAGGCCTGGCAGCGCGGGCTGGCCATTGAGCAGCAGTACTGGCAGACCGTAGCCGAACACGAGACGGCGCTCGCCACGGTGGCCGAGCTGACGGGAGGAGACCATGACTAGGCGGGCAGTCCTCCTGGCAGGGCTGGCGCTGTGCGCCGGCGCCGCCGCCCAGCAGCGCACCCAGGCCTTTGGCGTGCCCACGGCCGTGGCGCAGTATCGGGAACTATCCCAGACGTTGGAAGCCACGGCGACGGCTGCCGCCGACGAAGCCCGGCTGACAACCGTGACCGCCCACTTCTACGGCTGGGTGGAGAGCATGGCGGTCAGCACGACCTTTCAAGCGGTGGCCAAGGGCGAAGTGCTGTGCACCTTGTATAGCCCCGCCATCCATGCCGCCGAACAGGAATACGCTTTCGCCCGCCGCAATCAACAAGCGTTGTCCCGCAGCACCGTAAGCGGGGTGGCGGCAGGCGCGGCGGCGCTGTTGCGCGATGCCCGGCAGCGGCTCGCCCAGCAGCAGGTTCCGGCGGAGGAGATTGCCCGTTTGGAGAAGGGCGGGGAGCCGCGGCAGCGGTTCGTGCTGCGCGCCCCGGAAAGCGGCTACGTGCGCGAGCGGCAGGTGCTGCCGGGCGCGTATGTCACCGCCGGAACGCGGCTATACACTCTGGGCGGCCTGCAGCCGATCTGGGTCAACGTCGCCGTGCCGGAATCCCAACTGGGGCGCGTACATACCGGGCAAACCGCGACGGTCACCTTTGATGCCTACCCTGGCAGGATCTTTTCCGCCCAAGTGGCGCTGGTGCCTCCGCAGGTGGAGGCGGACAGCCGCACGGCGGCCGTGCGGCTGGTGCTGCCCAACCGCGAGGCGGCGGTGTCGCCGGGCATGTTCGGGCGGGCGAGCCTCACGCTGGCGCTGGGCCGGGAATTGGCCGTGCCCGCCGATGCGGTGCTGCGCAGCGGCGAGCAGGCGCGGGTGTTTGTGGCCGGCGCGGACGGCAGCTTCCTGCCGCGCAGGGTCCAACTGGGCGAGCGGGTGGGCGAGGTGCAAGGGATCCGCGGCGGATTGCGGGCGGGCGAGCGGGTGGCCACCGGCGCCAGCTTCCTGGTGGACTCGGAGGCGCAACTGGCGGCGGCCGCCGGCAGCTTCGCTCCGCCGCCGCCGGGCGCCGGGCAGACCGCAGCGGAGGCGCCGCCCACAGCCACGATGGAACTGACCACCGCGCCCAGCCCCGCCCGCAAGGGCGCGAATACCTTCCGTCTGCTGCTGCGCGACGCACGCGGCGTGCCCATCACCGGCGCCGAGGTGGCGCTGACGCTCTCGATGCCGGCCATGCCGGCCATGGGTATGGCGGCCATGCACGTGGCCGTGAGCATGCACGAAGCCGGCGGCGGCCGCTATGAGGGGCGGGCCGAACTGGGCAGCGGCGGGCGGTGGCAGGTGCTCGTGGTCGCGCGCAAGGCAGGCCAGGTGGTGGGGCGTCAGACGAGCTCGCTGCGCGCCGAGGGGGGCATGTGATCGCCCGCCTGATCACCGCCTGCACCCGCAACCGTTTTCTGGTGCTCGCCGCCGTCACTTTACTGACGCTGGGCGGCATCTGGTCTCTGGGCCGCATTCCGCTCGACGCCCTGCCCGATATCAGCGACGTGCAGGTGGTCATACACACCGCCTGGCCGGGCCAGCCGCCGAACGTCATAGAGGATCAGGTGACCTATCCGTTGGTGACCGCCATGCTGGGCGCGCCGCGCGCCACCGATGTGCGCGCCCAGACGATGGAAGGCGATTCTTACGTCACCGTGGTCTTCCAGGACGGTACCGACCTCTACTGGGCGCGGGCAAGGGTGCTGGAAATGCTGAACCGGGAAAGCGGAACGCTGCCGGAAGGCGCGCATCCGGTGCTCGGGCCCGACGCCACCGGCGCCGGCTGGGTCTTCGAGTACGCCCTGGTGGACCACAGCCATCGCCAAAGCCTGGCGCGGTTGCGGGCCCTGCAGGACTGGTTTTTGCGCTATCAGTTGGAGAGCGTGCCTGGGGTGAGCGAGGTGGCCACCATAGGCGGCTTTGAGCAGCAGTACCAGGTGGCGCTGGACCCCGGCAAGCTGCGCGAGTACGGGGTCAGCCTGGAAGAGGTGATCGCCGCAGTGCGCGCCTCCACCGGCGAGAGCGGGGGGCGCTCGCTGGAGATGAGCGGAGCGCGCTATCTGGTGCGCGGACTTGGCTATGTGCGCTCTCTCGACGATCTCGGTCAGGTGGCCGTGGGGCTGCGCGGCGGCCAGCCGGTGCGGCTCAGCCAACTGGGCAGCATCCAACTTGGCCCGGATGTGCGCGAGGGCATCGCCGACTGGAACGGCGAAGGCGAGACGGTGGGCGGCATCATCATCGCCCGCTACGGCGGCAACGCCCTCAACGTGATTCGCGGGGTGAAGGCCAAACTGGCCGCGCTGGCGCCGTCGCTTCCCCCCGGGGTCGAGGTGGTGACTGCCTACGACCGCTCGCAACTGGTTGATAGCTCGATCGCCACCCTGCGCCGCGAACTCTACGAGGAGGCCCTTATCGTCGCCCTGGTGATCGTGGTCTTCCTGTGGCACTTTCGCAGCGCGCTGGTGCCGGTGATCACGCTGCCGATCGCGCTGGTGGCGACGTTTTTGCCCATGGCCAGCCTGGGCGTCAGCGCCAACATTATGAGCCTGGGAGGGCTGGCGCTGGCGATTGGAGTGCTGGTGGACGCGGCGATCGTCATGGTCGAAAACGGCCACCGTCGCTGCGCCGAGCAGCCCGGCGCCACCTCCGCCGAGCGGCGCCGCATCCTCCTCGACGCCGCCATTCAGGTCGGCCCGGCGCTGTTTTTCTCGCTGCTGATCATCGTGGCCTCGTTCCTGCCGGTATTTCTGCTGGGGGCGCAGTCGGGCCGCATGTTCCATCCCCTGGCCTGGACCAAGACGCTGGCGGTGGGCATCGCCTCGCTGCTGGCGGTCACGCTGGTCCCGGTGCTGATGCCGTGGCTGATCCGCGGCCGCTTGCGCGGCGAACACCGCAATCCCGTCTCCCGCGCCACCCAGGCCCTCTACCGGCCAGTGCTGCGCTGGTCGCTGCGCCACCCGGTGTGGCTCCTCGCCCTCAACGTGGTTTTTGCGGCGTTCACCATCCCGCTGGCCCTGCATCTAGGCAGCCAGTTCATGCCGGCGCTGTATGAAGGTTCCGCGGTGTACATGCCCACCGGGCTTCCCGGCCTGGGGGTGACGCCCGCGGCGCAGTTGCTGCAGCAGCAGGATCGCATCCTGCGGAGTTTCCCCGAAGTGGAGAGTGTGTTCGGCACCGCCGGCCGCAGTAACAGCGCCACCGACAACGCCCCGCTCGAAATGTACGACACCACCATCCAGCTCAAGCCGCGCACCCAGTGGCCGGCCGGCATGACTTACGCCCAACTGATCGCCGCCATGGATGCGCAACTGCAGTTTCCCGGGCTGACCAACAACTGGACCATGCCGGTGGCCAACCGGCTCGACATGGAACTGACCGGGATCAAGACGCCGCTGGGGCTGAAGATTCAGGGCCCGAGCCTGGCGGGCATCCAGGCGCTGGGAGCGCGCATGGAGAAGGTACTGGCCAGCGTGCCGGGAGTGCGCTCCACCTTCGCCGAGCATGTGGCGGATGGCCTCTACGTCAACATCACGCCGCTGCGGCCGCAACTGGCGCGGTTTGGACTCTCCGTCGCCGATGTACAGCAGGTGGTGACCAGCGCCATCGGGGGGGCGAATGTGGCGGAGACCCTCGACGGACGTCAGCGCATCCCCATCTCGGTGCGCTACGCCCGCGACTACCGCGGCGATCTGCCCGGCCTGCGGCAGGTGCTGCTCACCACCCCCGGGGGCGCGCAGATCGAGCTGGGGCAGGTGGCAGACGTTTCCTTTTCGCGCGGGCCGGCGATGATCCGCGACGAGGACGGGGCGCTCACCGGCTATTTGTATTTGGAGGTGGCGGGCGGCGACTACGGCGGCCTGGTGCAGCGCGCCGACGCCGCCTTCCGCACCCATCTTTCCCTGCCGGCCGGCTATAGCTACCAATGGTCGGGAGAATACGCCCTGCAGCAGCAGGCGGCGCGGCGGCTGCGGGTGGTGGTGCCGGTGGTGATCTTCATCATCTTTCTGCTGCTATACCTGATTTTCCATTCCGCCGCGGAAGTGGTGCTGCTGATGATCCCCACCATATATGCGCTCAGCGGCGGACTGCTCTTGCAGTGGTGGCTCGGATACCCTTTCAGCGTCGCAGTGTGGGTGGGTTACATCGCCCTATTCGGCATCGCGGTGGAGACGGCGGTGGTGATGATGGTCTATCTGCGCGAAGCCTACGACGAGCGCCGGGCCGGGGGGAACCACGCCAGCCTCGCCTCGGCGGTGGAGGCGGGAGCAGTGCTGCGGCTGCGGCCCAAGCTGATGACGGTGGCGGCGGTGCTGGCCAGTCTGATCCCGATTCTGGCGGAGAGCGGCGTGGGGTCGGATGTGATGAAACCGATTGCCGCGCCCATTGTGGGCGGCATGATCACTTCCACCATCAATGTGCTGCTGCTGGTGCCTGCACTCTATTTCCTGTGGCACCGGCGCCTCGAGCGCCGGCATCATTCCGTCCCGGATGGGATCACCGGCTCCTGACCCGCCAGCGGGCGGGCCGGGCGGAGCACCAGGCGCAAGAGGAGCGGGCCGATGAGGCTGGTGAGCACCGCCATGGCGATGCCGATGGAGTAGTAGGCGCTGGGGATGGCGGCGATGCGCAGGCTCTGGTCGGCGACCACGATGCCGACCTCGCCGCGCGGGATCATGCCCAAGCCGACCAGCAGCGCCGAGCGGCGGCCCAGCGGCAGGGCGGAGAGCCCGCAGGCGAACAGTTTGGTGACGATGGCGATCAGCGTCAGGGCGGCGATCAATGCCAGATCGTGCGGCTGGGTCAGGACCGCGGGGCTGAGGCGCAGGCCGATGCTGGCCAGAAAAAACGGGACCACGAAGCTGCTGACCGCCTCGGCACGGGCGCGCAGCGCGGGCGCCAGCTCTTCCGACTCGCTGACGAACAGGCCGGCGAGGAAGGAGCCGATGATGGCCGCCAGGCCGATGGCCGCCGACATGGCGGAGAAGCCCAGCAGGATGACCAGCGCGAACGACCACTGCGGGGCGGTGACCCGCATCCGCCCCAGGCGCGGCCGGATGCGGGGGAAAGCGGTGCGGCGCAGGAACAGCACCACGATGAAGAACAGGGCCACGAAGACAATGGTCAGCAGCAGGTTGATCCAGTGCGATTGATCGTTGGCGAAGCTGGTGAGCATGGAGAGCGCCAGCAGGCCGAGGATGTCGTCGAGCACCGCGGCGCCCAGAATGACCCGGCCGAAGGTGGTCGAAAGGGCGCCGAAATCGGAGAGGATCTTGGCGGTGATGCCGATGCTGGTGGCCACCAGCAGGGTGCCGACGAAGCGGGCGGTGACGGCATTTTCGCCGATGGCGGCGGCGAAGGCCCAGCCCAGCGCCAAGGGCGTGATGACGCCGAAGAAGCCGACGGCGAGGCTGACGTAGCCATGCTCGGTCATCTCCTCGGGCTGGGTGTTGAGGCCGGTTTCGAAAAGCAGGAAGATGACCCCGATTTCGGCCATGAAGGAGATGGTCGAGGAGGGTTGGACCCAGCCCAAGAGTCCCGGGCCGACGATAAACCCGGCGACGATCTGCCCAATCAGCGCCGGCTGACGCAGGCGTTCGAAGGCCTCCTCGCCCAGCTTGGCGGCCACGAAGAGGACGAAGAGACTGAACAGCGGCTGAATCGTCTCCGGCGTCACGTATGTCTACGATACAAGGAAGCCGAGCTACAGGTGAGAAGTTCAGACAACCAGCACGGCGGCGCCGGCAATGGCGTCCTGCTGCAAAGCCAGCAGGGCTTCGTTGGCCTGGGACATGGGGAAGGTGCGCACGCGGGAGTGGACGCCGGCCGCCTGGGCTTCGGCGAGAAACTCGCGGCCGTCGGCGCGGGTGTTGTTGGCCACGCTGCGGATCACCCGTTCGCCATAGAGCCAGTCGTAGTTGAGTTCCGGAATCGGGCTCATATGGATGCCGCCCAGCACCAGCGTGCCGCCGCGATCCAGGGCGCGGAGCGCGGGCGGCACCAGTTCGCCGGCGGGGGCGAACATGAGCGCGGCCGCGAGCGGCACCGGCGGCGGAGCGGCGGCGTCACCCACCCACACCGCGCCCAGCTCGCGGGCCAGGGCCTGGTGGTGCTGGTGGTCGCGGGTGCAGACATAAACCTCCGCCCCGCGGGCGCGGGCGATCTGAATGGCGAGGTGGCCGGCCGCGCCGAAGCCATAGATGCCCAGCCGCGCTCCGCGCCAATCCTGGATGCCGCTCAGCCGCAGACAGCGGTAGCCGATGATGCCGGCACAGAGCAGCGGCGCCGCCTGGGCGTCGGCGAGTTGCGGCGGAATGGGATAGACGAAATCGGCGGCCGCGAGGACGTGGGTGGCGAAGCCGCCGTCCACCGTCCAACCGGTGAACTCGGCCCGTTCGCACAGGTTTTCGCGCCCGGAACGGCAGAAGCGGCACTGCCCGCAGGTATGGTGCAGCCAGGCCACGCCCACCCGCTCGCCCAACCCGGGTGCTGTCACTCCCTCGCCCCGCGCCACCACCTCGCCCACCACCTGATGACCGGGCACAATGTGCGGCCGCCGCACGGGCAGCTCGCCCTCCACCACATGCAAATCAGTGCGACAGACGCCGCAGGCGCGTACCGCAATCAGCACTTCGCCCGACCCCGGGCGTGGATCCGGCCGCTCGACCCAGCGCAGAGGGAGTTGGCTGAGAGGCTGCGGATGTGGCAAACTCCAAGCTTGCACGGCTTCCCCTATGATAGATGCGCCCTTTGACCGCGTGGTCGCCATCATGCACCGGCTGCGGGCGCCCGACGGCTGCCCCTGGGACCGCAAGCAGGATTTCGACTCCATCCGCCAGCACACGATCGAGGAAGCTTACGAAGTATTGGAGGCGATCGCCGAACGCGACTGGGCGGCGCTGCGTGAGGAGCTGGGGGACTTGCTGCTGCAGGTGGTCTTTTACGCCGAGATGGCGGAAGAACAGCAACTGTTTACCATCCAGGATGTTTTGACGGAATTGGCCGACAAGCTGGTGCGCCGCCATCCGCATGTTTTCGGCGAGGGCGAGCGCGCCGCCAGCCCCGACGCCGCGCTGGCGCGGTGGAATGAGATGAAGGCGGCCGAGGGCAAGCGCGAAGACCGCTCCGGGATGGCGGGCATTCCCCCGGGCCTGCCCGGGCTGGCGGAGGCGATGAAGATGGGGCAGCGGGCGGCGCGGGTGAAGTTTGACTGGCCGGACGCGGCCGGTGTGTGGACGAAGCTGGACGAGGAACTGGGCGAATTGCGGCGGGCGGCCGAAGAACCCGGGAATCGCCGGCGGATGGAAGAAGAGCTGGGGGATGTGCTGTTCACCCTGGCCAACCTGGCACGTCACCTCGGGCTGGATGCGGAGGCGGCGTCGAAGCACGCCAACCAGAAGTTCGCCCGGCGCTTTCGCCTGATGGAGCAGGCGGCCGGAGCGGACGGTGGCGCGGAAAAAACGGCGGCTCAGTGGGAGGAACTATGGCAGCAAGTCAAGCGCAACGAGACTTAGAGATTCGAGTTCTTGAAACCATTGAAGAGATGGAGGCCTGTGTTGAGCTGCAGCGCCTGGCGTGGGGGTTCACCGACCTGGACCTGGTCCCGCGGCGGGTATTCGTGGTGGCGCGCAAGATCGGCGGCCAGGTGCTGGGCGCCTGGGCAGGCAGCCAGCTCGTTGGCTTCTCCATGGCGCTGCCCGGCCATCGGCCCGGCCAGACGTTCTGGCACTCGCACATGCTGGCGGTCTTGCCGCAATTTCGCGACCACGGCCTGGGGCGGAAGCTGAAACTGCGCCAGCGCGAGGAAGCGATGGCCCAGGGCCTGGATCTGATTGAATGGACGTTTGATCCGCTGGAAGTGAAGAACGGTTACTTCAACCTGCACGGCCTGGGCGCCATCACGCGGCATTACCATCCGAATTTGTACGGCCTCACCAGCAGCGCCCTGCAAGGCGGCCTGCCCACCGACCGGCTGACGGCGGAGTGGTGGCTGCGCACCCCGCGCGTCGCCGCGCTCGCCAAGGGCGAGACGCCGCCGCCGGTGGTGGTGAGTCAGGAAGTCGAGGTCAGCGCCGAAATCGAAGCCTGGAAACTGGCGCGCGATCCCCGCGCGGCGGCGGCGCAGGCCGCCATTCGCGAGAAACTGCAGGCCGGCTTCGCCGCCGGGCTGACGGCGGTCGGGTACCGGCGCACGCCCGAGGGCGGCGCCTTTTTGTTGGGGGTGGAGGAACCGGCATGAAGATCGAGCGCATCCGGCTGCGGGAAATCCGCATGCCGCTGGTGACCTTTTTTGAGACCAGCTTCGCCCGCATGCAGGAGCGGCGCATCCTGCTGGTGGAGGCGCTGGTGGACGGGGTGAGGGGGTGGGGGGAAGTCACCTGCGGCGAAGCCCCCTATTACAGCCCGGAGAGCACCGACACCGCCGCCGTGGTGCTGCGCGACTTTCTTGTGCCGCTGGTGGTGGGGCACGAGTTTGACCACCCCGGCGATGTCGGCCGGGCGATGCGCCGCGTCCGCGGCCATGCCATGGCCAAGGCGGCGGTGGAAAACGCCGTCTGGGCGGCGGAGGCGGAACGCGACGGCATGCCGCTGTGGCAGAAGCTGGGCGGCACGCGGCAGGAGATCGCCTGCGGCGTCTCCATCGGAAACAAGGACAGGGTCGAAGACCTGCTGGACACCATCGCCCGCGAGCTCGCGGCCGGCTACCAGCGCCTCAAGGTCAAGATCAAGCCGGGTTGGGACCTGGCGGTGCTGGAGCACATTCGCCAGAAATTCCCCGACGTCGCGCTCACCGCCGACGCCAACTCCGCCTACACGCTGGAAGACACCGGCCACCTGCGCGCCTTCGACAGCTTCCATCTCATGATGCTGGAACAGCCGCTCTGGCACGACGACATTTATCTGCACGCCCGCCTGCAGCGGGCGCTGCGCACGCCGATCTGCCTCGACGAGAGCATTCATCACGTCCGCGACGCCGAACAGGCGATCGAGATCGGCGCCTGCCGCATTCTCAACATCAAGCTGGGCCGCGTCGGCGGCTTCAGTTCGGCGCAGGCGGTGCACGAGGCCGCCTGGCGGGCGGGGATTCCCGTCTGGTGCGGCGGCATGCTGGAGTCGGGCGTGGGCCGGGCGGCGAATATTGCCCTCTCCACGCTGCAGAACTTCTCGCTTCCGGGCGACGTCTCGGCCAGCAAGCGTTACTGGGCGGAAGACATCATCGAGCCGGAGGTGGTGGTTTCACCCCAGGGCACCATCACCGCGCCCAGCGGCCCCGGTCTCGGCTTCAAGGTCAAGACCGAGCGGGTGAAGAAGCTCAGCGTCTGGGAACAGAAGTTCGAATAATCAAGCGGGCGGCAGCGTCTTCCAGCCTGTCCAGGTGCGGCCGCCGGTGTTGCCGTGCTCGGGTTGCTCGGGATAAACAGTTTCCGGCCGCGGTCCCGGCTTGACCTTGGCGAGCACGTCGGCCACCAGCACCTCCAGCTTGCGGTTGAAGCGGAAGCGGGTGGAGGCGTCAATCACGAACGGCAGGGTGATGAGCTTATCGCCGGGGTCGTAGGGGCTGAGCACCTTGTTCACCGCCAGGCCCTTGAGATCCAGCCAGCTCACCGGCTGGCCGTAGGCGGCGGAGAACTGTTCGGCGTTGAGCGACTCTTCCGGATGTTCGGAGAACCAGCGTGTGATCTTCTTGAGCGCCGGATGGGTGGTGAGAAAGTTGTCGAGCGAGATCCACTCCATCCGCTCGTATGCGCCGTCTTGGTTCATGATTCCGCCTGCTTCCAGTCTAAGGAAGGTAGACTGGAACAGCAAGCATGGCCGACTTCATTCCTCCATTTTCTCTCACCCGGCAGGCGGAACAGGTGGCCCACGAGGTGCAGGCCGCGGTGACGCGGGTGCTGGCCTCGGGCCGCTACGCCCAGGGGCCGGAGTGCGCCGCCTTCGAACAGGAGGTGGCCGGACTGCTGGGCGGCAAGCCCCTCGATGCGCTGACGTGCTCCTCCGGCACCGACGCGCTGCATCTGGCGCTGCGCGCGGTGGGGGCGGGGCCGGGCGATGTGGTGCTCACCTCGGCCTTCAGCTTTTTTGCCACCGCGGGCGCCATCCTGCTGGCGGGAGCGACGCCGGAGTTTGTGGACATCGAGCCGGAGAGCTTCAACCTCGACCCGGCGGCGCTGGCCAGGGCGCTGGCCCGGCCGCGGCGGGAACGCATCGCGGCCATTGTGCCGGTGCACCTGTACGGCCGGGTGGCGAAGATGACCGAGATCATGGAGTTGGCCGAAGCCGGCGGCACTCCCGTGGTGGAAGATGCCGCGCAGGCGATCGGCGCGTCGCTGGACTCCCGTGCGGCGGGCG
>JBQCEU010000177.1:0-14204 GCA_051959955.1 Terriglobales bacterium
CGGTCACGTACCTCCGTGTACGCTCCCTCGCCGTCTCCGGCTGCGGCCTCGCGCCGCTTGCTTCTCGCCCCTTCCCAGGAGTCGCTACCCGGCAGGGAACCGCCGTTCCGAATTTCGCGGTTCTGCCCTTGCGATCTTGCCCCATGCCGCTGGGGCAACTCGGGCCCTGCCGCCGGATGGCCGCGGGAAGTGGCGTGATAGGCCAGTGGAACGCTTAGCCGGGGCTGTGAAGCCAAATGCCCGGGCGCGCGTCTTATAGGCCATGCGTGTTTTCGCGGTTGCCCTGCTGCTCAGCCTGGGGCTTTCGGCCCAAGGCGGCAGTGGAATCGAAGCCGGCTACAACCAGCTCTACAACCTGCGGATTGCCGCCGCCCACGCCAGCTTCCACGCCTGGATGCAGGCTCATCCCCACGATCCCCTGGGGCCGGCTTCGGATGCGGCAGTGTACCTGTTCGCCGAGTTGGAACGCCTGCATGTGTTGCAGGCTCAGTTCTTCACCGACGACGCCACTTTTCTATCCGGCCCCGCCGGCGTCACCAACCCGGCCTTTGGGCGCGAGGTCGCGCAAAGCGAGGCGCTGGCCGCGCAGGCGCTGGCCCGCGCCCCCGACGACACCAATGCGCTCTACAGCCTGGTGCTCTGCCATGGCTTGCGCGCCGACGATCTGGCCATCCTGCACAAGCAGTACCTGGCTGCGGTCGGGGAGATGAAGCGGAGCCGGGCGTCGGCGGAGCGGCTGCTCCAACTTGCCCCCGGGTACGGAGACGCCTATCTGGCGCTGGGAATCGAGAACTACATTCTGGGCCAGCGGGCGGCTCCGGTGCGCTGGCTGTTGCGCCTCACCGGCGCCAGCACCGACAAGGATGCCGGCATCGCCCAACTACAGGAGGCGGCCAGCACGGGACGCACGCTGCAGCCCTTCGCGCAGGTGCTGTTGGCCATCGCCGCGCTGCGCGACCGCCGGGCCGGCGTCGCCCGCAGGCTGCTGCGGCCTCTGGCGGTGCGGTTCCCCGGCAACCCTGTCTACGCCCAGGAACTGGCGCGGCTGGGAACCGCCGCGGCCGTGCTGGACGCGAGGCATAGCCAGGTGCGTTTCACCCTGGGAGCGTTTCTCCACACCGTCCATGGCACCTTTGCGGTCAGCCGCGGCAGCCTGCGATGGGATCCGGAAACCGGCGACGCCACCGGCGCCATTGTCGTTGCTTCCAACTCGGGCGAATCCGGCAACCCGGACCGTGACCGCGACATGCGCGACAAGGTATTGTTGGCCGGCTCGTATCCGGAGATTACGTTCGTACCGCATCACCTGACGGGCACGCCGGCTGCGGCGGGCGCCTCGCAACTCACGCTGGACGGCATATTGACGCTGGCCGGCGCGGACCATCCGCTGGCACTGCCGCTAACCGTCGAGACGCACGACGGCCACTTCACCGCCCGCGGCCAAGTCACCATTCCCTACGTCGCCTGGGGCTTGAAAAATCCCAGCAACTTCCTATTGCGGGTGGACAAGCAGGTCCACCTCGAGGTGGAGGCCAGCGGCACGCTCACTGCTTCTCCAGCGGACGGCGGCGGCTTTTGATTACGCTCTACGCCGAATCGCCCGCGGCCAGGGCGGGCGGATCGCCGGCTTCCAACTCCAGCTCGGGCAAGTCGGCCAGTGACTGGCCGAGAATGCCCTGCAGGTCTCCGTACAGGCCGGCGGTGGCATCGCCTAGAGCCCGAATCTGGGCCTCGCGCTTGGCCCATTGCCGGGTCATCGCCTTGCGCTCCTTCTCCAGATCGCCCTGCATTTCCCTCACCCGCTCCAGCACGGCGCGGACATGGTGCTGAAAGCGCGCCGTGGTGAGGTACTGGTAGACCATCTCCATCTTGGTCTCCTGGCCAGCCTGCGCCTGGCGAATGCCGGCCGCCAGCATCAGCGCGCTGCGCAGCACCGAAGCCAGCGGCAGTGCGTAGGCAGCGGCGCTCACCCATATGCCCTCCACCTGGGCAAAGCTCTCCAGCCCCGCCGGCAGCGTCTGGGAGACAAGGATCGCAAACTCGGCCTGGGCGGCGCGCTGATCCTCGCGCAGCTTGGGAAGCCAGCCCGGACTCCAGTTTTTGGTGCGCTTGGCCTCCCAGAGAATGGCGCCGCAGTCGCGGCCGTTCTGCAAGCGCACCCGCTGCAGCACATCGCCCCCGTGCTCGCCCTTGGGCACGGGCACGATCGCGTCGTGCGGAAAGGCCGCGGCCAACTGCGCCTCCAGCGCCAACTCCAGCACTTCGCCCTGCAACTGCTGCGAGCCCTGCTCGGCCTTGCGCTGGGCGGCCTCGAGCTGCTGCTGCACGGCCGCCAACTGTTGCTCCTTCTCCGCCAGCTTGAGGCGGAATTCATCGCTCGCCTGCTGCTGCGCCTGCTGGCGCAAACGCCCGGCTTCCGCGCTCACCCGCTGCTCGATGGTGAGTTCGAGCCGGCGCCGCTCATCCTCCAGCTCGCGTTGCTTTCGGGTGTAGTCGGCCTGCGCCTGCTGCGCCGCCGCCAGCTCGGCGTCGCGCTGCGCCAACAACTTCTCCTGCTCGCGGATCTGCTCCTGCTGCCGCTGCCACTCCCGCGCCGAGGCCTGGCGCGCCTTCTCGGTGGCGGCGGCTTCCATCGTCTGGCGCTGGCGCTGCAGCAGCGGCGCGGCCAGCGATTCGCTCAGGGGAATCTGTTCGCCGCACTTCGGACACTGGATGGTGGGCTCGGCCATGTCGGTATCGTAAGCCCGTGCGGCGCGCGTGGTATACTGAATCCGACGCTGAATATCACACGGGTGCGTGTGGTGTGGTGCCCTCAGACCTTTGCTTTCCCGCCTCGGTTCAGGAATTCCCGCCTTCGTTTAGTTCCGTTTGGCTTCGCGTACAACTGATTGATTTCGGACCTTGACTCAGGTTCCGGGAAAGTACTGACTACATGACCTCATTTACCGAGCTGGCGCTGGCGCCGGCCCTCCACGAGCGCCTGCGGGCGGCTCATTTCACCATTCCCACGCCGGTCCAGGCGGCCACCATTCCGGTGGCGCTCACTGGCCGCGACGTGCTGGCCACGGCGCAAACCGGCACCGGCAAGACCCTGGCCTTTCTACTTCCCGCCCTGGAGCGCCTGCTGCAGCCCCCCGCGGCGGCGCAAGCGCGCGGGCTCGAAGTGCTCATCCTTGCCCCGACGCGTGAACTGGCGATGCAGATCGAAGCCCAATATCAGCAACTGCGGCCGCACAAGCTGCCCCAGGCGGCGCTGCTGGTGGGCGGGCTGAGCGAGCGCCCGCAACTCGAAACCCTTCGCCGGGGCGCGCGTCTGGCGGTGGCCACACCGGGCCGGCTGGAAGACTTCCTGCAGCGCAAGCTGATGCGGCTCGACGGCATCGGGCTGTTGGTGCTGGACGAAGCCGACCGCATGCTGGACATCGGCTTCCTGCCTGCCATCCGGCGGATCGTGGCGGGGCTGCCGCGCGAGCGACAGACGATGTGCTTCTCGGCCACCATGCCGCCGGAGGTGGCGCGGCTGGCCGGCGAGTGCCTGCGCAATCCGGAGCGGCTGTCGTTGGGTTCCATCAGCAAGCCGGCGCCCACGGTCAAGCTGCACGCCTATGAAGTGGGCGAGGGGGAAAAGCTGCCGCTGCTGCAGCAACTCTTGGGGCGGGAAAGCGGCCGCTGTTTGGTCTTCGCGCGCACCAAGCGCGGCACCGAGCGGCTGGCCAAGTCGCTGACCCGCGACGGTTTCGCCACCACCATGATCCACGGCAACCGCAGCCAGTCGCAGCGCACCAAGGCGTTGGCGGGATTCCAGCGCGGCCAGTTCCAGGTGCTGGTAGCCACCGACGTCGCCGCGCGCGGCATTCACGTGGACGATGTGGCGCACGTCATCAACTTCGATCTGCCCGAGGTGGCTGATGATTTCGTGCATCGTGTCGGGCGCACCGGCCGCGCCGGCGAGAGCGGGCTGGCCACCACCTTTGTGCACCGCTCCCAGCGCGCCGACTTGCAGCGCATGGAGAAGCAGTTGGGCATCCGCATCGAGCGCCGTACCACCCCCGCCATCGCCTAGCTCAGGCGGGCAGCAGAGGAAAGCCTTCCCTGGCGGCGGCCGCGCGAAGGCGCGTGTCGAGGGAGACGAAAGGCAGAACGTGGGGCTGGTGGCCGGCGGCGATCACTGCCGCAGCCAACTGCAGCGCGTCGGCGGCACGCAGCGGGTGGGAACACAAAATGCGGAGAGCAACGCGCTTGATCTCCGCGCTGGGGTCCACGGTTCTCCAACGGCGCGCCAACTCTGCCAGTTGCTCGAACTTCTGAGCGGCGTCCTCCCATTCCCCACGCTCGCGAAAGGATCTGGCCAACGCTGATGCACACTCGACTTCCGTCCCCCACCAAACGGCCAGCTCACGGTCTTCGATGACCATCTTTTGGAGCTGGGCAGTAGTTGCTTCTGCCTGAACTAACGGCACAATAGCCGAAGAATCCCAAAACCTCACCGGCCTTCCTCGCGTTCTTCGAGCAGAAATTTCAGTGCCGAAACGCCAGGAGGCTGGGGGAGAGGCGGGTGCTTTTGAAAGAAATCAGGCTCGAGCGCAATTTCGGGACGGCTGATTACACCGCGGCGTTCGAGGTCGGCGATGCGCTCATCGGCGCTGGCCTGCCCGGCCGCCTCCAGGCGGGCCACCGGGCGGCCGCGATCCAGAATCAGCACCGGGCCGCCGCGCAGCCCGTCAATCCGCGCGCTGAGGTTGTTTTTGGCCTCGGTAATGCTAGCCGTCTTCACAAGGCTATTTTAGCTTGATTGACGCTGCAATTGACTTTGGCCGGCAGCAAACCTTATAGTCGAAAGTTCCCTAAGCACACTCGCTATGCCTCCTTCATACATGGCAGCGTACCTGCCCATCCTCATCCAGATGGTGCTGGGCATTGGGTTGGCGTGCATTATCGTCACCCTCTCCTACCTGATCGGTAAGCACCGCCGGACGGCGGTCAAGGGGCGGCCCTACGAGTGCGGCATCACCCCCGTGGGGGACGCCGACCACCGCTTCTCGGTGAAGTTCTACATGGTGGCCATCGTCTTTATTTTGTTCGACATCGAGGCCATCTTCCTGATTCCCTGGGCGGTGGAGATGCGGCAGCTCAAGATGTTCGGCTTTGTCGAGATGCTGGTGTACATGGTGATTGTGCTGGCCGGCTTCTACTACATCTGGACCAAGGGCGTGATTGACTGGAACACGCCGGAACGGGCCTCGGACGAATAGCCATGCGTGAAGAACCCACAATTACCACCACCCCCCAGGAGTGGCGGGCGCTGGCCGAGCGGCTGAAGGCCGAAGGCTACGATCAGCTCTGCGACCTGACCTGCGTGGACTGGTACCCGGAGCCGCTGCGCTTCGAGGTCGTCTGCCAGTTGCACGACACGAAGCAGTCGCGCTTTGTCCGGATCAAAACGCGCTGCGACGCCGAGGCGCCGCCGCCGACGCTGATTCCGGTGTGGCCGTCGGCCAACTGGTTTGAACGTGAAGTGTTTGACCTGTTTGGGGTGCCCTTCCAAGGCCATCCCAACCTGACACGCATGATGATGCCCGATGATTTCGAGGGGCATCCGCTGCGCAAGGACTACCCCGTGGAGGGATACCGCTAGTGGCCACCACCATCCCGCCCGAAGCCGCCGCCGGACAAGACCGGGACCGCAGCCGCAACCTCATCCTGAACATGGGGCCGCAGCACCCCTCCACCCATGGCGTGCTGCGACTGGTGCTGGAGCTGGACGGCGAGATGATCGTGAAGGCCACGCCGGACATCGGCTACCTGCACACCGGCATCGAGAAGTCGGCGGAATCGAAGTTCTACCAGCAGGTGGTGACCCTCACCGACCGCATTGACTACCTGGCGCCGCTGTGCAACAACCTGGCCTACGTGCTGGCGGTGGAAAAACTGCTGCAGCTCGAGATTCCGCGCCGGGCGCAGTGGACGCGGGTGATGCTGACCGAGCTCACCCGGCTCAACAGCCACTTGGTATGGCTGGGCACGCACGCGCTCGACATCGGCGCCATGACGGTGTTCCTGTACTGCTTCCGTGAGCGCGAGGAACTGCTGAAGATTTTCGAAATGGCCAGCGGGCAGCGCATGATGACCTCCTACTTCCGCGTGGGCGGGTTGGCGCTGGAACCGCCGCTGGGGCTGCTGGAGCGGGTGAAGACCTTTATTGACAGCTTCCCGCGCCACATTGACGAGTACGAGGCGCTGCTGACCAAGAACTCGATCTGGGTGGGCCGCACCACCGGCATCGGCTATATTTCGCCGGAAGACGCGGTCGCCTGGGGCGTGACCGGACCCTGCCTGCGGGCAGTGGGGCTGCCGCTCGACCTACGCAAGACGGCGCCGTACTCCTGCTACAACGAGTTCCAGTTTGACGTGCCGACGCGCAGCGAGGGCGATGTATACGCCCGCTACCTGGTGCGCATCGCCGAGATGCGGGAGAGCGTGAAGATCATCCGCCAGGCGCTGGAAGGCATGCCGGAAGGGGCGTGGAAGGCGGATGCGCCGACCGTCACGCTGCCCGACCGCGACCAGATGAAGTTCTCGATCGAGAGCCTCATCTACCATTTCAAGATCGTGACCGAGGGCTTCAAGGTGCCGGCGGGCGAAGCCTACCACGCCATCGAGGGGCCGCGGGGCCAGATGGGCTATTACATCGTCTCCGATGGCAGCACCAAGCCGTACCGCTGCCATATGCGTTCGGCCTCGTTTGCCAACCTGCAGGCGCTGCCCAAAATGATCGAGGGGCGGCTGCTGGCGGACGTGGTGGCGATCATTGGAAGCATTGACATTGTGCTGGGGGATGTGGACCGCTGAAGATGGCTGTTGGCTCTTAGCTGTCAGCTGTGAGGGGGCGTGTGGCCCTCTGAAGGGGAACCATTGGCAACGCCGTTTAGTGACCAACTCGAAGAGCGGTTCCAGACGCTGATGGCGCGCTACCCGGCGCGCCGGTCGGCGCTGGTGCCCATGCTGATCTACGCCCAGGATGAGATCGGGCACGTGAGTCCGGCGGCCATCCGGCGCATCGCCGAGCTGCTGGACGAGAGCGAAATGGCGATCCGCGAAGTGATCGGCTACTACTCCATGCTGCGCACCGAGCCGGCGGGCAAATTCCACGTCCAGGTGTGCACCAACATCAGTTGCCTGCTGCGCGGGGGCGAGGAGCTGTACGAGCACTGCCAGAAGCGGCTGGGCATCGGCCACAAGCAGACGGCGCCCGACGGGGTGTTCTCGCTGGAGGAGGTCGAGTGCCTGGGCGCCTGCTCGTGGGCGCCGGCGGTGCAGATCAACTACGACTTTCACCAGGAGCTGACTCCGGAGCGGCTGGATCAGATTCTGGACGCCTACCAGGCCAGGGCCAAGGCATGAGCACCACTCCCCATCCTCTCGAAACCCGCGTGGTCAGCAAGCGCTTTGACCAGCCCGATGCCCACACCCTGCAGGGTTATC
Organism: Terriglobales bacterium; assembly: GCA_051959955.1. Classification (GTDB taxonomy): domain Bacteria; phylum Acidobacteriota; class Terriglobia; order Terriglobales; family SCQP01; genus SCQP01. Next base: position 7,483 of record JBQCEU010000177.1, read on the forward strand.
TCGCCTCGGGCGGCTTTCAGGCGCTGGAGAAGGCCTTCGGCATGCAGCCGGAAGCCATCATTGAAGAGGTCAAGAAATCGGGACTGCGGGGGCGCGGCGGCGCCGGGTTTCCCACCGGGCTGAAGTGGTCATTCGTGCCCAAGCAGTCGGCACGGGAAAAGTACGTCCTGTGCAACGCCGACGAGAGCGAGCCGGGCACTTGCAAGGACCGCTTGATCCTCGAACACGATCCCTTCGCCATCATCGAGGGCATGCTGATCGCTGGGCGTGCGATCGGGGCGCGGCGGGGCTACATATACATCCGCGGCGAGTACCGCTACCTGCTGGACCGCATGGAGAAGGCGCTGGAAGAGGCGCGGGCGGCGGGCTACGTGGGCACCAACATCCGCGGCCGCGGTTTTGACTTTGACATTTACGCGCACACCGGCGCGGGCGCCTACGAGTGCGGCGAGGAGTCGGCGCTGATGGAGTCGCTCGAGGGCAAGCGCGGCATTCCGCGGCTGAAGCCTCCCTTCCCCGCCGTGAGCGGCTATCTGGGTGGGCCGACGATCATCAACAACGTCGAGACGCTGGCCTCGGTGCCGCCCATTCTGCTCAACGGCGGCGAGTGGTTCGCCGCCTTCGGGCCGCCCAAGAACGGCGGCACGCGGCTGTTCTGCCTGAGCGGCCACGTCAACCAGCAGGGGGTGTGGGAGCTGCCGCTGGGCTTCCCGCTGCGGCGGCTGATTGAGGAGTTGGGCGGCGGCATGCGCAACGGAGCGAAGCTGAAGGCGGTGGTTCCGGGCGGATCGTCCACGCCGCTGCTGCCCGCCGAGGTGGCCTGGGATGTGAACCTCGACTTTGATTCGATGGCCAAGGTGGGGACGTTTCTGGGCTCGGGCGGGGTGGTGGTGGTGGACGAGCACACCTGCATGGTGAAATTCGCGCTGCGCATCATGCAGTTTTACCGGCACGAATCCTGCGGCTGGTGCGTGCCCTGCCGCGAGGGAACCTCGTGGCTGCAGACCTCGCTGACCCGCTTCCACAACGGCGGGGGCCGCGAGGCCGACATCGCGCTGATGCGCGAGGTATCGGAGAACATTCTCGGCCGCACCCATTGCGCCCTGGGCGATGCGGCGGCCATGCCGACGTTGTCCATCCTGCAGCACTGGCGGCAGGAGTTCGTGGATCATCTGGCGGGCAAGCCCTGCCCGTTTGGCGCGCGCACGGCGGTCGCCGCCGCCCATTAGGCTCACGCATATGGCCGACATAGTTCACTTCACCGTCAACGGCAAGGCGCTGAGCGCGCCGGCGGGCACGCTGCTGATCGAGGCCTGCAAGCAGGCGCACATCGAGGTGCCGTCGTTCTGCTACTACCCCAACCTCTCGTTGCAGGCCGCCTGCCGCATGTGCCTGGTCGAGATCGAGAAGATGCCCAAGCTGCAGACCGCCTGCACGGTGGTCGTGACCGAGGGCATGGTGGTGAACACCGCCAGCGAGACCGTGCACCGGGCGCGCAAGTCGGCGGTGGAGTTCATCCTCACCAATCACCCGCTGGACTGTCCGGTGTGCGACGCCGGCGGGGAGTGCGAACTGCAGGACATGGCCTTCACCTACGGCTCGGAGAAGAGCCGTTTTGTCGAACCCAAGCGGCACCGCGACGAGCAGCAGTGGTCGCCGGTGGTGTACTTCGACCGGCCGCGGTGCATTCTCTGCTACCGCTGCGTGCGGGTGTGCGGCGAGGGCATGGACGTGTGGGCGCTGGGCACCAGCAACCGCGGCATCACCTCGACCATCATCCCCAACCACCAGGACCACCTGCAGTGCGAAGAGTGTGGCATGTGCATTGACATCTGCCCGGTGGGGGCGCTGACCAGCGGCATGTACCGCTACCAGACGCGGCCCTGGGAGATGCAGCATGTGGGCGCGCCGTGCACCTTCTGCGGCGACGGGTGCAAGACCACGCTGGGGGTGCGCAACGACGTCATCCTGCGCGGGGACAACCGCGACAAGAGCGGCATCAACGGCGATTTCCTGTGCGTGAAGGGCCGCTACGGGCTGGACTTCACCCGGCACCCGGAGCGGCTGAAGCAGCCGCTGGTGCGGCGCGACGGCAAGCTGCAGCCGGTGAGTTGGGCCTACGCGCTGGAGACGGTAGCCAAGCGCTGGCAGGAGATTCGCAAGGCGGGCGGGCGGTTCGGGGTGGTGGGTTCGACCCGCAGCCTGAATGAAGAGGCCTACAGCCTGCAAAAGTTCGCGCGCATGGTGCTGGGCACCAACAGCATTGACCACCATCGCAGCGCCGACTATCCGGCGCTGGTGGATGCGCTGGCGCAGCGGCCGGCGACGGAAAAGCCGCCGCTGGCCGCGCTCGGCGATCTGCGCACCGCGGGCGCGGTGCTGTTGGTGGGCGGCAACCCCACCGACGAGCATCCGCTGGTGGCCTGGAATCTGCGTGCGGGTTACCGGCTGAACAAGACGCGGCTGTACATCCTCAACCGCGGGGAGATCAAGCTGCGGCGGCAAGCTTACCGCTACGCGCGGGTGGAGAGCGAGGCGGCGGGCATCCGCTACCTGAACGGCGAAGGCGAGGCGGCGGCGGAGACGCTGAGCGGGGTGGGTCCGGCGAGCGAGAAGCGCTGGCCGCAGACTCCGGCTTCGCGGCCGGAGGCGCTGGCGGAGACGCTGCAGGACTTCCGGGCGCGGCTGCGGCAGGAGCAGGACGTGATCATCGTCTTCTCGCCCGACCTGGGCGCCGAGGACATCCGGCAACTGGTGGCCTTCGGCGCGGGGCTGAGCGGCCACACACGCTATATCGCGCTGGCCGACAACGCCAACTCGCACGGCGCCGCCGACATGGGAGTGTTCCCCGACCTGCTGCCCGGCTACACCGGGCTGGGGGAGAGGGCGGAGTGGGAGAAGCGCTGGGGCGGGGCGATTCCGGCCGAGCCGGGCATGAACCTGGAGGAGATGATGGCGGCAGTGCGCAGTCAGGATCTGGCGGCGCTGTACGTGGCGGGCGCCAACCCCTTCCGGCTGTACCCGCAGGCGCCGGAAAAGATGGGGCAGACGTTCCTGGTGGTGCAGGACCTGTTCCTGACCGAGACGGCGCAGTGCGCCGATGTGGTGCTGCCGGCGCTGTGCGCCTACGAGAAGTCGGGCACGGTGACCAACACCGCCGGCGAGGTGCAGGCGCAAAAGCGGGGTGGCGGATTCGAGGGCGCCAAAAGCGACCTGGAGATTCTGCATCTGCTGGCCAACCTGATGGGCGCCCCCTGGGGCGCGGCCAGCCCCGACAAGACGCTGCAGGAGATTCGCAGCCATGTGCCGGGCTACAACGTCTCGCTGGCGCGGCTGCTGGCGGGCGAAGCCGTTCCGGCGTCGCTGCCGCGGGTGCGGGTGGCGCAGAAGAACGCCGGCGGACTGCAGCAGCCGAACCGTGACACCCTGTTCACCGCCGGCACGCTGGGCCGTTACAGCGACACCCTGAACCGGGTGCTCGAGCGCCGGCTGACGCAGCTGGATCCGGCCCGGAAGGAACCGCTCGCGAAATGACGACCACCGCCTTTTTTCTGCTCTCGCTCGTCAAGTGCCTGGTGGTGCTGTTCATCCTGCTCACTGCCGTGGCCTACATCCAGTTGGCGGAACGCAAGATCGTGGGCCGCATGCAGGCGCGCGTCGGCCCCACCCGGGTCGGCCCCTTCGGCCTGCTGCAGCCCGCCGCCGATGCGGTGAAGTTCATCCTCAAGGAAGATGTCACCCCCGACGGCGCGCACAAGTTTCTGTACGTGCTGGCGCCGATTCTGGCGGTGGTGCTGGCGCTGCTCTCGGTCACGGTGATTCCGGTGGGCGGCATGGTGCAGCTCTTCGGCGTCCACACCGCGCTGCAGATCACCGACATTGACGTCGGGCTGCTGCTCATCCTTGCCGTGACCTCGATGGGCGTCTACGGCGTGGTGCTGGCGGGCTGGTCGTCGAACAGCAAATACTCACTGCTGGGTTCGCTGCGCGGCGGCTCGCAGATGATCAGCTACGAGCTGGCGCTGGGACTGGCGCTGATCGGCCCCATCATGCTGGCCGGCACGCTGAGCCTGCGCGGGCTGGTGGAGGCGCAGCGGCACCTGCAGTGGTTCATTTTCCCGCAGATCATCGGCTTCTTCATCTATCTCACCGCCGCCTTCGCCGAGACCAACCGCATCCCGTTTGATCTTCCCGCGGCCGAGGGCGAACTGGGCGCGGGCTACCACACCGAGTACAGCGCCATGAAGTTCGCCATGTTCTTTTTGGCCGAGTACGTCAACATGATCACGGTGAGCTGCGTGGCGACGCTGGTGTTTTTGGGCGGCTGGATGGGCCCGCTGTTCGGCCCGGTATGGCTGGTGGCGATTCTGCCCACGCTGTACTTCCTGATCAAGGTTTCGTTCTTCCTGTTCCTCTATATCTGGGTGCGGGGCACGCTGCCGCGCTTCCGCTATGACCAGTTGATGAGCTTCGGCTGGAAGGTACTGGTACCGTTGGCGCTGGCCAATGTGCTGGTCACCAGCCTGGTGATCGCCCTCAAGTGAGCAGACCGCCATGCAACTGACCCTATTCCTCATCTTCGGAGCGCTGGCGGTGGCGGGGGCCATCAATCTGCTGGTGCAGCGCCACCCCATCTACAGCGCTTTGTCGCTGGTCACGGTGATGGGGGCGCTGGCGGTGGAGTACCTGCTGCTGGGCGCCGAGTTCATCGCCTTTGTGCAGATCATCGTCTACGCCGGCGCCATCATGGTGCTGTTCGTATTCGTGATCATGGTGCTCAACGCGGGCGAGGTCATTGACCAGCCCAAGAGCCGGATCGCGGCCTTCCTGGGCCTGCCAATATTGACCGCGCTGGGCATTCTGCTGGTGGGCCGTGTGTACGGCGACTTCGGGGCCACGCAACTGGCGATGGGCGCGCCCATGGTCCAGACCGGGCCCATCGGTCAGAGCCTGTTCCACGAATTTCTGCTGCCCTTCGAGGTGACCTCGGTGCTGTTCCTGGTGGGCGTGCTGGGGGCAGTGGTGCTGGCGGCACGGCGCGAGAAGCCGCAGGTCGCAGCGGCCACACGCGAGCAGCACGACCGGGAGAAAGCGATGGCGGCCGCGCAGAGGTGATTATGGTGCCCTTGTCCTACTATCTGGCGCTGAGCGCCATCCTGTTCTGCCTGGGGGTGGCGGGATTCCTGTTCAAGCAGGACATCATCACCGTCTTCATCTCCATCGAGCTGATGCTCAACGGCGTCAACCTGGCGTTCGTGGCCTTCAGCCACGCCCTGCACCAGGTGGCCGGCAATGTGTTCGTGTTCTTCGTGATGGTGGTGGCCGCCGCCGAAGCCGCGGTCGGGCTGGCGATCATCATTGCGGTGGTGAGGAACAGGAATACGCTGGCGGTGGACGAACTGTCGGAGTTGGGGGACCGTTGAGGACGAGATGAAGTTGCCAGTTGCCAGTTGCCAGTTGCCAGTTAAGGCTCCGATGCACTGCTCCTACGAGGATCTCGTGGTGTGGCAGAAGGCGATGCGGCTGGTCACGGTGGTATACGAGGCTACTGAAGCTTTCCCTCACAAGGAACTTTACGGTCTGACGCAGCAAATTCGCCGTGCGGCTGTTTCTATTCCTTCCAATATCGCCGAGGGCCAGGGAAGGCGGACCGTCAAGGAGTTTTGTCATTTTTTGAGGACTGCCCGCGGATCGCTGCTGGAACTGGAAACTCAGATCCGCATTGCATGCAATCTCAACTACCTGGATGAGGCGAGGCTCGGAACGCTCCTCGCCCGCACCCACGAAGTGGGCAGGGTTCTTAATGGCTTGATCGCCGCTGTGGCGGAATCCCGCGCCCGGAAGGTCGGCAGTGCATAACCGGCAACTGGCAACTGGCAACTGGCAACTGTTTTTATGAGCCTCCACCTCTGGATCATTCCTCTTCTTTGCTTCGCCGGGTTCCTGGTGAACCTGCTGCTCGGGCGGCGGCTGAGCCAGCGCGCCGCGGGTGCGGTGGGCGTGCTGTTTCCCGCCGTGGCCTTCGGCTACGCCCTGTGGGTGGTGTCGCAGTGGGCGGCGCTGCCGCACCCCTATATCGAGAACCACGCCTGGTGGATGCAGGCGGGGCTGCTCAGCATTCCGTTCGGTTTCCAGCTCGACCAGCTTTCGCTGATCATGCTGCTGATCGTGACCGGCGTGGGGCTACTGATCCACATCTACTCGCTGGGCTACATGGCGCACGAGGGCGGGTTCTACCGCTTCTTCTGCCTGCTCAATGTCTTCATGTTCTTCATGCTGACGCTGGTGCTGGCCAACAACTACCTGCTGATGTTCATCGGCTGGGAAGGGGTGGGCTTCGCCAGCTACATGCTGATCGGGTTCTACTTCCACAAGGACTCGGCCTCGCGGGCGGGGATGAAGGCCTTCATCACCAACCGCATCGGCGACTTCGCCTTCCTCATCGGCCTGTTCTACATCTTCGACCACTTCCACACCTTTACCTTCGTCCAGCTCTTCCCGCAGGTGCAGCAGATGCCGGTGGAAGCGAGCTGGGGCGGGCCGCTGACCATCATCGCGCTGCTGCTGTTCATCGGCGCCACCGGCAAGAGCGCGCAGATTCCGCTCTACGTCTGGCTGCCGGATGCCATGGAGGGCCCCACGCCGGTCTCGGCGCTGATCCACGCCGCCACCATGGTGACCGCCGGCGTTTACATGGTGTGCCGCTCGGCCGCCATCTACGA
>JBQCEU010000178.1:0-8058 GCA_051959955.1 Terriglobales bacterium
GGCGATTTCCGTCTCCACCCACCTCTTCCGGCGGCAGCGCCTGACGCCGCAGCACCTCGACTTGCTGCACCGCGCCGGCGCCGCTGGCATCGAACTCTTCTGCGCCCGGCCCAGTTTTGACTACCACGACCGCGCGCAGGTGGCCGACCTGGCGGGCTGGTTCAGCCAGAACCCGGTGCCGGCGCACTCGCTGCACAGCCCCATCTACGGCGATGAGCGCGAGGGGCGCACCGGGGAACCGCCCATCAATATCGCCGACGCCGAACCGCGCAAGCGCCTGGAGGCGCTCGATGAAGTCCAGCGGGCGCTCGAAGTCAGCGAGCGCATCCCCTACCGTTACCTCATTCAGCATCTGGGGCCGCCGCGGCTGGAGTGGAGCCAGCGCATGGCCGACAACGCCCTCACCAGCCTGGAGCGCATCCGGCTGCTGGCCAAGCAGGCGGGGGTGACGGTGCTGGTGGAGAACATTCCCAACGGGTTGAGCCAGCCGCAGCGGCTGCTGCCTTTTCTGGTGGCCAGCCACCTCGACGACGTCGGCATCTGCTTCGACAGCGGTCACGCCCACCTGCCCGACTACTTGTTCGGCGGTGGCGGGGTGGCGGCCGCCTGGGAGATTCTCGGTCCGCGGGTGCGCAGCACCCACCTGCACGACAATCGCGGCTCGACCGACGACCATCTCTGGCCCGGCGACGGCACCATCGCCTGGAGTGAACTCACGCCGCAGCTCGCCGCCCGGGGCGCGGAGGTGGCGTGGGTGCTGGAAGTGGGCGACCACGGCGGCGGAGCGGATCCCACGCCGCAACTGCAGGCCGCTTTCGCGCGCCTGACATCCTCGAAGGGCTGATTCCATGCGGCTTGTGAACGCTTTTTTTCTGGTGGGCCTGGCGGTGGCGGGCCTGGCGGCCCAAGAGGCGCTGCCGGCCGGCCAGCAGGCGCGGGTGGATGCGCTCGCCCAGCATGCGCTCGACACGCTGGGCGCGCCCAGCGCCTCGATCGCCATCGTCGAGAATGACCGGCTGGTGTATGCCCATGCCTACGGCCAGGGGCGCATCCAGCCGCCGGAAGCGGCGACCACGGCCATGCGCTACAGCATCGGCTCGATCAGCAAGCAGTTCACCGCGGCGGCGGTGTTGCTCTTGCAGGAACAGGGCAGGCTGAAGCTCGATGACCGCCTGTCGAAGTATTTGCCCGGCTTTACGCGGGCGAACGAGGTGACGCTGCGCGAGCTGCTCAGCCACACTTCCGGCTACGAGGATTACGCGCCGCAGGATTATATGATCCCCGCCTGGCTCCAGCCCACCACGCCCCAGGCGGTGGTCAATCATTGGGCAAAGCTGCCGCTCAACTTCGACCCCGGAACCAAGTGGCAGTACAGCAACACCAACTACAAGCTGGCCGGGCTGGTGGTGGAGAAGGTGAGCGGCGAGCCTCTGTTTCAGTTCCTGACCGCGCACATCTTCCAGCCGCTGGGGATGACCGGCATCATCAACCTCAACCGGACCTGGCTGGGCCCCGAAGATGCGCAGGGCACCGTCCGCCACGCCCTCGGGCCGGCGCGTGTCGCCGACCACACCGCCCCCGGCTGGGACTTCGGGGACGGCGAGCTGGCCATGACGCCCACCATGCTGGCGCAATGGCAGATCAGCCAGTTGCGCCAGTCGGTGCTCAAGCCCGCCTCCTACCGCCAACTGGAAACCGAAGTGCCGCTCAACAACGGCACGCCCACCGGCTATGCGCTCGGGCTCGATGTGGGCCGCCGCAACGGCCACCGCTTTTACAGCCACTCGGGCGAGGAGATCGGGTTTGAGGCGATGGAGTACGTTTTTCCCGACGACCACGCCGCCGTGGTGGTGCTCACCAACCAGAGCGCCAACAACACTGCCCCGGTTCTGGCGGGCGCCATTGCCGATGCCATCCTGCCGCCTGCGGCCGCGGAGCCGGGCGAGGATGCCACCGCCGCCGCCCGCGCGGTCTTCCTCGGCCTGCAGCATGGACAGATTGACCGCGCCGGCTTCACCGCCAACGCCAACTTCTACTTCAATGCCCAGACCCTGGCGGATTTCCGCGACAGCCTGGGGCCGCTGGGGACGCCGCTGAGCTTCACCTTGTTGCGGCAGAGCGAACGCGGCGGCATGACTTTCCGGGCCTTTCGCGCCACTTTCCCCAGCCGCTCGGTCGAGATCTCGACCTACGCCATGCCCGGCGGCCAGTGGGAGCAGTTTTTGGTTCTGCCGGACAGCAACTGAAGCTGCCCTCAACCGCGCGAGTGGCGCCCGGTTCCCCCGCGCCGCGCCGCTTGCTCTCCCGTGCTGCATGGCGCATCGAAGCGGGTATGGATGTACAGCAAATCCGTGAAGGTGAGTTCACCCAGCGGCTGGAAAGTCAAACCGCACGCGTACCCTCGACCATGTATATGAGCGCCGCATTCGTTTCCATGGGCATGTCGCTGGCCCTCAAGCTGGCGGGCCGGGACGAAGGCGCGCTGTTTGTAGGCCAGTGGGCGGCGCCCTTTCTGCTGATGGGGGTGTACAACAAGCTGGTGAAGCAGATGGGTTCGCACGGGGAACGGGCCAGTCGCGCCGCCTAGCGCGGGGCAGAGGCAAGAGCGACCATCGGGGGGCGTCGGGGGCGTAGCCTCAGGCAAGGACAGGCTGTGCCTGCGGCGGCTACAATGGCAGCATGGACGTGACCGCTCCTGCCGCCCCCGCCACCGCCCTCATCCGCGACATTGGCCGCCACGAAGGTCAGCGTGTGCGCCTGCGCGGCTGGCTCTACAACCTGCGCGAGAGCGGCAAGCTGCTGTTTCCCATCCTGCGCGACGGCACCGGCTGGATTCAGGGCGTCATCTTCAAGAAGAACGTTCCGCCGGAGCTGTTTGAGGCGATTAAGGGGCTGAGCCAGGAGTCCTCGCTGGAGGTGGTGGGGACGGTGCGGGCCGACAGCCGCGCGCCCGGCGGCTACGAGCTCGACATCCAGGACGCCACCGTACTGCAGGCGGTGGACCCGGCCCATCCCTATCCCATCACGCCCAAGGAGCACGGCATCGAGGTCCTGCTCGAGCATCGCCACCTCTGGCTGCGCAGCCAGCGCCAGGCGGCGATCCTGCGGGTGCGCCACGAGATCATCAAGGCGGTGCGCGATTTTTTTGACGGCGACGGATTCACGCTGGGCGATGCGCCCATTATCACGCCGGCCTCGTGCGAGGGCACCAGCAGCCTGTTTGAGATTGACTACTTCGACGAAAAGGCCTACCTCACCCAGTCCGGGCAGCTCTACGCCGAGGCGGTGGCCATGGCGGTGGGCAAGACCTACTGCTTTGGCCCGACCTTCCGCGCCGAGAAGAGCAAGACGCGCCGCCACCTGACCGAGTTCTGGATGGTGGAACCGGAGGTGGCCTTCGCCACCCTGGATGACGTCATGCACCTGGCCGAACGCCTGGTGGTCTTTGTGGTGGGCCGGGTGCTCGAGCACCGCCGGGCCGAACTGGCCACGCTGGAGCGCGATGTGAGCAAGCTGGAAGCCATCCAGCTCCCGTTCCCGCGGGTGCATTACGACGAAGCGGTGCAGCGCATCAACGCCGCCGGCGGGCAAATGGAGTGGGGCGGCGACCTGGGCGGTGGCGATGAGACGCTGCTCTCGCAACAGTACGACCGGCCGGTGCTGGTGCATCATTATCCGGCGGCGGTGAAGGCCTTCTACATGCAGCCCGATCCGGAACGCCCCGAACTCGCGCTGGCGGTGGACATGCTGGCGCCGGAGGGCTACGGCGAGATCATCGGCGGCAGCCAGCGCATCCACGACATGACGCTGCTGATGCAGCGCATCGAGGAGCACAAGCTGCCCACCGAGCCGATCGAGTGGTACCTCGACCTGCGGCGCTTCGGCTCGGTGCCCCATGGCGGCTTCGGCATGGGCATCGAGCGGGTGGTGAGCTGGGTCTGCGGCCTGGAGCATGTGCGCGAAGCCATCCCCTTTCCGCGCACCATTTACCGCATTCAACCCTGAGGCTCACGAGGCGATTGACTTAAGCTCACCGGTTGATGTATACACATCCCTAGCTCCCCCCACGCAGCGATCGGCCGAGTTGCGCGGCAATCATGGGAGGGCTTATGTGGATGGGACGGTTGGGCAGGACGGCGCTGCTGGCGCTGGGGCTGGGAACAATGCTCGCGGCGCCGCTCATGGCGCAAACTGCCAATACAGGCACGGTGATCGGCGTGATCACCGACCCCTCCGGCGCCGTGGTGCCGCATGCGCCGATTACGCTCACCGACCAGGCCACGCAGCAGGTGCGCGCCACCCTGACCAACGGCAGCGGGCGCTACAGCTTCGTGGGCGTGGTTCCCGGCACCTACACGGTGACGGTGAAGGCGCCCGGATTCCAGGCGGCGCAGCAGAGCAACCTGGCGGTGGAGGTGGGCAGGAGCTACACCATCAGTCTGAAGCTGAAGGTGGGCGAAACCAGCCAGACGGTGGAGGTCAACGAGACCGCCACCGCCGAGCTGCAGACCATGGACAGCACGGTGGGTTCCACCGTCGGGGGCGACACGCTGCTGCAGTTGCCGACGCAAACGCGCTCGGCCACCAGCCTGCTGCTCTATCAGCCGGCGTCCATGCCGCAACAGGGGCCGAACCAGAGCTCGCGCCAGGGCGGGCAGGTGGCGGGCGCGTCCAGCGACCAGAACACCATCACGCTCGACGGCGGCAACATCACCAACACCACCGCCGCCAACTCCGATTACTTCACCGGCTTCACCGGCGCGCCCGAGGGTTCGATTCCCACCCCGGTCGAAAGCCTGCAGGAGTTCAAGGTCTCCACCAACAACCCCAACGCCAGCTTCAGCGGGGCCAGCGGCAGCCAGGTGATGCTGGTGACCAAGCGCGGCACCGACGCCTATCACGGCTCCGCCTACTGGTATTTGCAGAACGACGTGCTCGACGCCAACTCCTGGGATTTGAACCGTCTGAACCAGACCAGGCAGGTGAGCAAGGACAACCGCGTGGGCGGCAGCCTGGGCGGCTACATCCCCGGCCTGCCGGACAAGGCCAAGACCTACTTCTACGCCAACTGGGAAGGGCGCTGGAATTCCAACAATCAGGAAGTCAGCCGCCTGGTGCCCACCGACACCCTGCGTCAGGGCATCCTGCAATTTGCCGACGCCAGCGGCACGGTGCAGCAGTACAAGCTGGCCACCGCCGCCACGTGCGGGCCCGCCGGCACGGGCGCCTGCGATCCGCGAGGCCTGGGACTCAATCCGGTGATCGCCTCCCTGTGGAGCCAGTACATGCCGGAGGGCAACGATTCGAGCCTGGGCGACGGCCTCAACACCACCGGCTTCACCTCCGCCGCCAACTTCCCCATCAACGACCAGTTCGTGGTGATGCGCCTCGATCATTCCTTCGGGCCCAACTGGCAGCTCATGGGCAGCTACCGTTACTTCAGCGAAGCGGCCGCCTCCACGCGGCAGATTGACATCGGCGGCTTCATCGCCGGCGACAAGCTGGGCACGCCCGTGTCGGTGTCCAATATTCCGCGGGAGCCGCGCTATTTCGTGCTCGGCCTGACCGGTCAGATGACGCCCAATCTGACCCAGCAGATCCACTTTGACTATCTGCGCGACTGGTGGTCATGGTCCACGCTGGGCGCGCCCATCCAGTTGCCCGGGCAGGCGGACGCGGCGCTGGAGATCGGCGGTGAAACCAGCAACGCGCCGATCCCGATGAATATTGACACCGGCGATTCGCGCATGCGCACCTGGCTGGATCACAACTACGCCCTCAGCGATGATCTCTCGTGGCTGCGCGGCAATCACCTGCTCCAGTTCGGCGGTTCCTTCAGCCACTCCAACGTGCACTTCAACCGCAATGACGGGCAGACGGGCTCCTCCACCTTCCCTGTGTACCAGGTCACCTCCAACGCCGGCATCAATGTTCCCGCCCTCTACCGCCCGCCGGCCTGCAGCAGCACGGTGCGCAGCAACTGCCTGCCCTCCAGCCAGAACAGCAACTGGGATGATTTCTATACCGAGGCGCTGGGCATGGTGGACGTGGGCACGGTGCTGGGCACGCGCAACGGCAGCTTCCAGCCCAACCCCATCGGTACCTACCTGTTCGACAACGACACCTACAGCGACACCAGCCTCTATGCCAACGACTCCTGGCATCTGCGCCCCAGCCTGACGCTCAACTACGGGCTCAACTGGTCGGTGGAGATGCCTCCGACGGAAGCCAATGGCACCCAGGCGCTGATGGTGGACGCCGCCACCGGCAACGTCATCTCTCCCACGGCGTATCTGGCGGCCCGCCAGTCAGCCGCGCAATCCGGTCAGATCTACAACCCGGTGCTGGGGTTCGAACCGATCGGCAAAACCGGGCTCAAGTATCCCTGGAAGACCGACTACAACAACTTCGCCCCGCGCGTGGCGGTGGCCTGGAATCCGAACTTGGGCGACGGCTGGCTGGGCAGTCTCTTCGGCCACAACCGCACCGTGCTGCGCGGCGGCTACGCCCGGCTGTATGAACGCCTGGTGGGCGAGCAGAAGGTGATCAACGGCCTGCAGGGCCTGGGATTTGGACAGACGCTGACCTGCATCGGGCCGACCTCCACCGGAAGCTGCGCGGGCCAGCAGGGCGCCGATCCCTCCTCGGCTTTCCGCATCGGCACGGACGGCAAGTCGGTGCCCATCCCGGCACTCAGTTCGGCGCCGGCCCCGCTGATCCCCGGCACCGTGACCGGCTCCAACTCCTCCTTTGCCCCCACCACCTACCAGATGGATCCTGACTACGCGCCCGGCCCCAACAATGAATTTGACCTTACGCTGCAGCGCTCGCTGAACAATTTCATGGTGCTGGAACTGGGCTACATCGGCCGCACCGCCAGCCGCCTGTACATGCCGGTGCAGTTGAATCAGGTGCCCTACATGATGCCGCTGGGCGGACAGACCTTTGCGGCAGCCTGGGCGGCGCTGTCGAACGAGAAGCTGGGCGGCGGGGCCATCACCCCGCAGCCGTGGTTCGAAACGGCGTTGGCGGGCAGCAGCTACTGCACCGGGCAGCCAAGCTGCACCGCGGGCATGATGGCCAAGCTGGGATCGGACGTGGCCAACCAGAAGGTCACCACTCTGTGGAACGCCATCCAGCCTTCGTTCGCGATGGGCAACGTCACCGCCTCGACCTCGCAGGTGCAAAGCCTGTTTTTCTGGTCCAACGGCGCCCACTCCAACTACAACGCCGGGTTTGCCGCCCTGCACGTGCGCAATTACAACGGTCTGACGCTCGACACCAACCTCACGTGGTCGCACGCGCTGGGCGACAAGGCCGAGAACCAGGACGACGATACCACCACCTCCAACTCCTTCGACCCCAACTACGACTACGGCACGCTGCGTTTCGACCGCAAGCTGGTGCTGAACATTCTGGGCAGCTACAACCTGCCGTTCGGCCGTGGCGACGACAGCCTGGCGCACCGCCTGGTGCGCAACTGGACCATCTCGCCCATCTTCTCCTGGTTCGGCGGGCAGCCGCTGCACGTCGCCACCGGCAGCAGCCAGGAATGGGGCCAGACCAGCGCGCTGGGGGCCGACGCCATCCTCACCGCGCCCGACACCTTCGGCAACGCCGTCCATGCCGCCAGCGGCACCAGCGGCACCGTGGCCACCACCGGCAATCCGGCCAAGGGGGGCACCGGGCTGAACTTGTTCGCCGATCCGGCGGCGGTGTATGGCGCCTTCCGGCCGGCCATTCTGGGCGTGGATAACACCAGCACCGGCGGCATGATCCGCGGCATGGGCCACTGGAATATGGACTTCGCGCTGGCGCGCAAGCTGCAGGTCAGCGAGCGGCTCAGCGCCACTGTCAACGCGCAGGTGTTCAACGCGTTCAACCACGTGCAGTTCAACGACCCCAGCGTCAGCCTGCAATCGCCGCAGAGTTTTGGTGTGATTCGCAGCCAGTTGAACGCTCCGCGCGTGGTCGAGCTGGGCCTGCACCTGGACTTTTAGCAAACGGGCGGCGCTGGCACCCGGCGGGCGGCAACTGCTATGCTGGCCGGGTATGCAG
>JBQCEU010000179.1:0-2564 GCA_051959955.1 Terriglobales bacterium
GCATGCCACGGGGTGGGGGGGGGGGCGGGGGTAGGGGTGGGGGGGGGGGGGGGCGCGCGGGTGGGGGGTTCGCTGGGGGGTGTTTTGGTGTTGTGGGGGGGGGCCAACGGGGTGGGCGGGATCTTTTTTTATTACGCGCTGGAGTTTGGGCCGCTGGTGCTGGTGTCGCCGATTACGGCGGCGTACCCGGTGGTCTCGGCGGTGCTGGCCTACCTGATCTCCGGCGAGCGCCTGGGGCCGCTGATGCTGGCGGCGGTGGGAGGCGTGATTGTGGGCACGCTGCTGGCCAGCCTGGGCGCCGGCAGCACGCCGGCGGGGAGCCATCCGCGCCGCACCTCGGCCCTGCTGGCCGCGGTGGGTGGGGCGCTGGTGTTTGGCACGGTGTTTCATTTTTGGGCGGCCGAGGCCGGGCGCCGCGGGGGGGCGGCGCCGGTGCTGGTGTTTCGCGGGGTGGGGGCGGGGCTGCTGGCCTTGCCGGTGCTCGCCGGGAGGCGGCTGCCGCTCGGCGCTCTGGTCCGCTCGCCGTGGCTGTGGGCCACGGGGCTGCTCGACAGCCTGGCGTATGTGTTCTACGCCCAGGGCGCCCGCCATCTGCCGGTGTCGGTGGTGTCGGCGCTGAGCGGCTTGTTTTCGGTGTGGACGCTGACGCTGGCGGTGATGTTTTTGCGCGAGCGACTGGCGTGGCGGCAGTGGTGGGGCGTGGCGCTGATCTTCGCGGCGATCGCCGCGCTCGCGCTAAGATGAATCATGGCTGAGTGCCCCATTTGTGGTTTGGGTGAACGCTGCCGCAACCACTGGGTGGCGGTGCAGGAACCCAATGGCGAGGTGGAGTTCCAGATTGGTCCCATGACCGCCAGCGAGGACAACCTGATCCTGCTGCGCAACAAGCTGAAGAACCCGCCGCTGCGCACCCTGTTTGAGAAGGTGCAATTGCAACCGGAGTGGGTGGAGGAGAAGGGAAGAGTGCTGGCCTACCTTCCCTGGCCGCTGGACCTGCGCGGCGCCGTGCACCGCACGCTTTTTCCGGCGGGAGCGCCGGGGAGCGATGCGCGACCGTTGGCGGCCACACCCATTTATCACCACACGCTGACCGAGCTGGAGTTTGAGGGGGTCGAGCTGGACCTGGTAAACAGCCTGCCCGACGAGTTGCTCTACCGGGTGCGGCTGGGGCTGAAGCTGGAAGGGGTGGGAGCGGTGCCGTTCATCTACATGCAGGTGCTGTGGGCGGACGGCATTGCGTGGTCGCGGGTGCTGCCCACGCCGGAGGCGCAGCAGCAGGCGGCGGATCTGATCCGGCTGATGCTGGCCCCGCTGGCGGATCCGTTGCGCGAAATGTTCGTGGGCCGGAGCGTGGACGTGCTCAGCGAAGAGCAGCCGGACGGCCTGGCAGCGGGCGCGGCGGTGGATGAATTGGCCCTGCCAGGCACGCCGGAGCGGCATCTGGGCGAGGAGATGGAGGCACTCATCCACCAGCGCCGCTTGCAGCCGCTGCTGCGCGACAGCCTGCTGCAGGTGGCCGGCGCGGGCGCGGACTATGTCCGGCCGGTCCTACAGTAGACTTCGAGACGGGGGTTTGCATCGCACTAAGGCAGGAGGATTTTCCTATGCCGACACGCGCATTAAGCCGCCGCGATCCTTTTTCATCCGATATCCTTGACTTCCGCCGCCGCCTTGACGAGATGCTGCCGCGGATGTTCAGCCTGCCGCTGTGGGAGCGCTGGAGCAGCAGCCCTGACACGGCCTGGATTCCACCCCTGGACTGCTACATAGACGGAAATCGCTTTCATGTCCACATGGCGCTGCCCGGGGTGCGGCCCGGGGACGTAAACCTGCAGGTGCACGGCAACGAGCTGAGCATTTCCGGAGAACGGAAGCAGGAGGTGACGCCTTCCGATGAGCGCACCTTCCAGCGGGAGATTACCTACGGTGCTTTTGAGCGCACCACAACGCTGCCCGAAGGCGTGCAAACCGATAAGATCGAGGCCAATTTCCGCAACGGGGTGCTGGAGATCAGCGCGCCCATGAGCGAGAAGGCCATGCCGCGGAAAATCGAGATCAAGCAGGCCGAGGGGGGCAAGAGGCTGGCTGCCTGAAGGAAGCAGACAACGTCTGATAATGGATATCCGGGTAAAGTCTGAGACGTGCGCCAGTTGAACAAGGCCACTTTACGCCACTCGGTTCTGAGAACGCAAGGGTTGGAGTGACTTTTTTTTCGGGCACTACGGCTGGGTAACCACAGAGACAACGAATGGCTTGCCGTCCGCCAGGCCATCCAGCCGTAGGGCGTCTCCTCCCGGGATCCCGGCGAGCTCCCGCGGGGCATCGGCCGCGGCGCCGGAAAGCACGGTGCGCTTGATCTGGAACAGCTTCTCCAGCGTGGGCAGCATGGACGCAAAGCCGTTACCCATTCACCACCCCCGGATACTTGCGCCCCTCCAGCACCATGGGCACAGCCCAGGCGTCGTTGCCGGCCTCAATCTGCGCACCGGTGAACTCATCATAAATGGCGCCTTTGGCCGCGGCGCCCAATAGGGCCATGAAGAGCTCGCGCGGCACGCCCAGCA
>JBQCEU010000180.1:0-2334 GCA_051959955.1 Terriglobales bacterium
TGGATTTGCACCCCGGCTGATCCTGCCCTATGCCGGTCAGGCGGATATTGTCGTCTTCCAGTGGGCCGGCACCGAAGCCTGACCGGTCCCTGTGTCTTGCGGCACTGTCGCAGCGGTGCGACCGCCCGCATGTGCTACCGCTCCCGTTGGTCGCTGTGGTCGCGGCTTCGATTGCCGGCAACGGACGCCCTCCCGCACGCGGGATCGTGGCGTCTCCAAGTTGCCGCGAGATGCTGCCGCGGTGGAAACCCCCGCTGGCGGGCGCCGGGCTGCTGGCCTTTGTACTTGTTAAGACTCCAGTGCGGACAATTCCGTTTCCATGCGCATGCGATCCGGATCGGCGGCATCGAGTCCGCGCAGCCGGTCTGCGGCGCAGGCGCAGGCGCCGAGGCAGGCAGCCTGGGCCAGGTGCCGGGCCACGGCGGGTTGGCTGGCCAGCTCCGGAGAAGACGGGGAGGGCACGGAATCGAGTAGCAGCGCGATTTTCCGCGCCAGCACGGCCACCGCGAGCGCCACCTCGGCGGCGCGCAGGGTGGCCTGACGCAACAGACGCTGGCGCGCCTGGAGGTCGGCCTCCCCGTCCGCGCCGGCCGGCATTTCGGCCGCCGTGCGCAGCCCCAGCATGGCTTCGCTGTCGCGGTCGGTGAAACGCAGCAGATCTTCCTGCAGGGGCGTGAACGCGGTGGCGAGCGACTGCCCCGCCGCGGTGGCGCTGGCCATCCTGGCGCCGATAGCGGCGGCCATGGCCGCGGTGGCGGCTGCGGCGCTGCCTCCATCCAGCCCTCCGCCGGCTGCAGCCAACTCCCGCACAAACGGCTGCAGCCCGGCCTCATGGCGCACCGGAAGGCCGCGCATGACCGTGGCCAGGCGGTTTTCCACCACGCGATCGGAGGAGAAGACTTCGATCTTCAGCAGATCTGCGGCGGCCTGTTCCAGCGCGGCGCGCGGGGCCAGCCCGATCAGTTCGCTCTCCACCGCGTGGACGCCGTGGCGGGCGGCCTCGCGCTCCACCGCCTGCCAGACCGTGGCCATCCCGGTCTGTTCGAAGTCGGTGAGGTTCATGGAGACCTGTGCGCAGCCTTTGGCCGCCAAGGTCACGCCCATGGCTTTCACCGCCGGCAGTCCGCCGCTGGAGGCGCGGATGGCGCGGGCAATGGCGCGGGCGATGGCGGCATCGCCGGTGTCGAGATTGATGTTGTAGGCGATGAGAAACTTGCGCGCGCCGACGATGCTGGCGCCGGCGGTGGGGTGCAGGGCGGGCCCGCCGCAGTCCGGGTGCAGGTCGGGGTTGCCGCGGACGGCGGCGGCGATGCCTTCAAACTGTCCGCGCCGCACGTCCTCCAGCTTTCGCCGGTGGATGCGCCGCGCCGCCGCCTCGTAGAAGTACACCGGGATGCCGTAGCGTTTCCAGATCTCCTCGCCGGCCCAGTGGGCCAGGTCGACGCACTCCTCCAGGGTCGTCCCTTCCAGCGGAATGAAGGGGATGACGTCGGCCGCGCCGAGGCGGGGGTGTTCGCCGCGATGGCGGGTGAGATCGATCAGTTCGGCCGCCTTGCCGGCTCCACGCACGGCGGCTTCGGCCACGGCCTGCGGCTCACCCGCCAGCGTGACCACGGAACGATGGTGATCGGCGTCCATCTCCCGCGCCAGCAGATAGGCGCCGGGGACGGCCACCATGGCCGCAAGGATCGAGTCGAGGACGGCGGCATCCCGGCCTTCGCTGAAGTTGGGCACACATTCGACCAGTTTCATACAGCCTCAGGGTAATCCAGATGCAGGCCGGCGCCATTGCTTTTCGGCTTCCACGGCGGCGCCCGGCAGGAGCGCGCAGGCGAGGCAGATGCCGAGTTCGGCCAGCGTCAGGGGGGCGGTATGAAAGAGGCGGCTGACAGGGGGAAGGTAAATGACGGCGAACTGCAGCAGGATGGTCAGCGCAACCGCGGCCAGCAGCGGCCGGTTGGACCCCAGCCCCAACTGCAACAGGGAGCGGTGTTCGGAACGGACGGCGAGGACCTGGCCCATCTGCACCAGGGTCAGGGTGGTGAAGGTCATCGACTGCCAATGGGAATCGCCGACGTGGATGGCCCAGGCCTGGACGGCGAGGGTGACCGCCGCCATCAGCACGCCGATGATCAGCACATGGGCGCCGAGTCCGCCGGCAAACAGGCTTTCGCGGGGCGGGCGGGGCGGCCGCCGCATGAGGTCGTGCTCCGGCGGCTCGGCCGTCAGGGCCAGACCGGGGAGCCCGTCGGTGATCAGGTTGATCCACAAGATCTGCAGCGGCTGCAAGGGCAGCGGCAGGCCCAGCAGGGGCGCCAGCAGCAGGGTCCAGAC
>JBQCEU010000181.1:0-60189 GCA_051959955.1 Terriglobales bacterium
ACTGCCCGAGGCGGAACGGTTGGCCGCCAGGGCTGCATGCCGCGCGCTCACCGGCGCCATCTACCCCGGCCTGGATGTCAGCCTCGAAATCGAAGCCATCGCCGGCCAGCAACTGGGCGAAACCGTGCTGCTGCGCGGCCCCAGTGGTCTCGAAGCCTTTGCCTGCTGCCACTGCGGCCCCGGCACCGAAGCCGGCAACGATTCGGTTTATATCAAATTCGCGGCCGTCCGCCCTGGCCCGGGCGCGGCGCACGTTTTCGATTCCTTGCTGGCCGCGGTCCGCGACCTGGCCGCCCGCCGGCAACTGACCCGCGTCGCCACCGGCATCAGCCTTGCCCGCCGCGAAGCCTACCGCCGCCTGTTGTCCCTCGGCTTCCGCACCAATGCCATAGGCGTCAGCATGCATCGCCCCGACGGCAGCGCCTACAACCGCTCCGACGCCTGGATACTCGACGACTGGCGCTAGCACGAGCAACGCTGGCTTGCGCCGGTTTGGGATTCCATCCAGAATGGTGGAAATGGATCTTCTCCTGCTCGGCGACGGCAAGATGAACCGCCTGGTGGCGGAAGTGGCGACCGAACAGGGGCATCGCGTGGCGCGGACCATCGGACGCGGCGACGCCTGGACGGCGGGCTGGTCCCCGGAACTGGTGGCGATTGACTTCAGCGTGGCCGAGGCCGTGCTCGAGCATGTGGATCAGTGCATGGCGGCGGGCATTCCGCTGGTCATCGGCACCACCGGCTGGCTTGACCGCCTGGAGGAGGTCCGCCGCCTGGTGGATGCCGCCCATGTCGGCGCCGTCCACGGCGCCAACTTCTCCATCGGCGTGCAGGCCTTCTATCGCGCCGTAGCCGCCGCCGCGGCGGCGCTGCCCGCCGGCTACGACAGCTTTGTTTGGGAAGCCCACCACCGCGAAAAACGCGACGCCCCTTCCGGCACCGCCCGGCATCTGGCAGAGGTGATGCGCGGGGCCGGTCACGATCCCGGTTCCATCGCCAGCACCCGCGCCGGCTGGCTGCCGGGCACCCACACCGCCGGTTTTGACAGCCCCGACGATACGCTCACCCTCACCCACACCGCTCGCAGCCGTCGCGGCTTTGCCGCCGGCGCGCTGCTGGCGGCGCAGTGGATCCTGGGCAAACGCGGCCTGCACGAGTTTAGCGAGGTGATTCCGTGAACAATCCCTTCAAGGGCTGCGGCACCGCCCTGGTGACGCCCTTCGCCGCCGATCAGTCGGTGGACGAAGCTGCTTTCCGCCGGCTCGTCCGCTTTCAGATCGAGCAGGGCATTGACTTCCTCGTCCCCTGCGGCACCACCGGCGAAACGCCCACGCTCAGCGCTGCCGAACACCGCGGGGTGGTCGCCATGGCGGTCGAGGAAGCCGCGCGTGCGCCGCGCAAGGTGCCGGTGCTGGCGGGCGCGGGCGGCAACGACACCGCCCACGTCATCGAGCTGGCGAAAACCTGCGCCCAAGCAGGCGCCGACGGCATCCTCTCCGTCGCGCCTTACTACAACAAGCCCACTCAGGAGGGCCTCTTCCAGCACTTCTCCGCCATAGCCGCCGCCGTCAAGCTCCCGGTGGTTCTCTACAACGTCCCCGGACGCACCTCCAGCAACATCGAAGCAGCAACCGTGCTGCGGCTGGCCAAGGCTGTGCCCAACATCGTCGCGGTGAAGGAAGCTTCCGGCAATCTGGCCCAGATCGCCCGCATCATCGCCGGCGCCCGTGCCGGCTTCGATGTGCTCAGCGGCGACGACAGCCTCACCTTGGCCATTCTGGCCCTCGGCGGCCGCGGCCTGGTCAGCGTGGCTTCCAACGCCGCGCCCGGGGCCATGGCCCAACTGGTGACCGCGGCCTGCGCCGGCGATTTCACGGCTGCCCGCAAGCTGCATTACCAGTGGCTGCCGTTCATGGAGGCCATCTTCATGGAAAGCAGCCCGGCACCCATCAAATACGTGCTGACCCGGCAGGGGAGGTGCCAGGAAGTCTTTCGCCTGCCCATGGTGCCGGTTCAGCCCGCCAGCCGCGAAAAGCTCGACGCCGTGATGCGTGACTGCGGTCTTCAGCCATGAGCCCGCTGGCCGCGGAAATTCTCCGCCTCGCGGCGCTGCCCGATCTGGAGGCCGAGCGCGACGCCGCCCTCGCTGCCTTCGCGGCGCTGAAGGCCGAGCTCAACGCCGGCCGCGCCCGCGCCGCCGAGCCCGAGGGAGCGGGCGGCTGGCGCGTGAATGCCTGGGTGAAGCAGGGCATCCTGCTCGGTTTCCGCTTGGGCAGCCTGGAGCCGCATCCATCCCCGCCGCCCTTCCAGTTCTTTGACAAAGACACGCTGCCCACCCGCGACCTGCGTCTGGCCGACAACGTGCGCATCGTGCCCGGCGGCACCACGCTGCGCGACGGCGCCTACGTGGCGCCCGGTGTGATTGTCATGCCGCCGGCCTACATCAACATCGGCGCCTGGGTGGGCCCCGGCACCATGATTGACTCCCACGCCCTGGTCGGCTCCTGCGCCCAGGTCGGCGCGCGCGTGCACCTCAGCGCCGCCGCTCAGATCGGCGGCGTGCTCGAACCTATCGGCGCGCTGCCGGTCATCATCGAAGACGAGGTCCTGATCGGCGGCAACTGCGGCGTCTACGAAGGCGCCCAGGTGGGGAAGGGAGCCGTGCTCGCCGCCGGCGTGGTTCTGACCCGCTCCACCCCCGTCTACGACCTGCCGCGCGAAACCGTGCACCGCGCCACCGCCGAGGCTCCGCTGCGCATTCCGCCGGGAGCCGTGGTTGTCCCGGGCGCGCGCGCCGTCACCCGCGGTCCCGCCTGGGGACTGTCGCTGGCCACGCCGGTCATCGTCAAATACCGCGACGCCCGCACCGCCGCCGCTGTCGAGTTGGAAGACTGGCTGCGTTAACCGCCAAGCAATTCCACATGACGCCTCCAGTTGCCGGCGCGCCGGGTCAGGAGCTGCACAAAGCGCGCATCCGCGGTGACGAAGGCACAATCGTAGCTGAGTGCCAGAGCCAGATAGAAGCAGTCGTAGGCGGGATGATCGAGCTCGCCGGCCATCGCCGCCGCCGTCGTCAGGAGTGGGCGGCTGGAGTGCAATTCCCAATCGGCGTTTTGCAGCAGTCGGGCTCCGATCTCCAGGGCCGCAGGCGTGATCTCATCCCGCCGCACCTTCCGCCAGAGTACGTTCGCGCACTCGGCAAAAATCAAGTCCGGAGCCAGCAACCGGTGCTCACGACGCAACCGCAGGGCCGCCGCCGATCCCGGTTCATTCACGATCCATTTCATCGCGACGCTGGCGTCCACCACCCGGCGGGTCACCGCCGGCGCCGCTCCTCACGCAAAAGCATCTCCGAAGGCGTCTGCTTTTTTCCGCGTTGGTCAATGAGGGCGCGGAGTTGGGCGGCCAGCGTTTCAAAGTCGCCCGTCGGCTCCAACTCCAGTGCCTGACGCAGAATTTCGCGGTGCTCGGCTTCCGCCGAGCGTCCGTGTCGCGCGGCCCGCACCTTCAACCGCCGCACCAGATCTTCATGCAGGTCGCGCACCAGCAGGGTGGCCATGCTATCAATGCTATCACCCCGCGCGGACACCAAGCGCCCGGCGGAAAGCTGCGTGCGGATGACGGGCGGCTTACTTCGCCTGCAGGCGATTGACGGCGAGGGCAAACTGCGACTTGTGGCGGCCGGCGGCGTTGCGGTGCAGCACGCCTTTCTGGATGCCCTTGTCGATCTGCGCCAGTGTGGGCTGCAGCAGCGTGGCGGCGGTGGCGGTATCGCCCTTGTCGATCGCCAGCTTGAGCTTCTTCATAGCGGTGCGCAGGCGGCTGGCGTTGGCGCGGTTGCGAATCGTCCGGGAGCGGGTCTGCCGCACCCGCTTCAGGGCGGAAGGATGGTTGGCCATGGTGTCCCAACCATTCTAAGCCACCCGGCCGATGGCGTCAAAGCCGGGAAACCTCTAAACTGGAGGTCACGGCCCCGGACGCATGAAGACCAGCTTTGAGTTCAGCCCCGGTATCGAGACGCTTTTCGGCCCGCTGGACGAAAATCTGCGCCTGCTCGAAAAGCTGCTGCAGGTCGAGGTGCGGCTGGGCCCGTCGGCCATTGAAGCCGAAGGCTCGCCCGAGAGCCTGACCCGGCTGGAGCAGATCATCCTCGATTTTCAGGCCTTGCACGCCGAGGGCTTCGCTTTTGCCAACGGTGATCTGCGCACCTTGCTGCAGGTGGTGTTGGAAGATCCCAGCACGACCCTGGGTTCGCTGGCGCGCAGCGGCCGCCAGCGCTCGTTCGGCAAGAAGAGCGTCCAGCCCAAGACCATCAATCAGCGCCGTTACCTGGATGCCATCGAGCGCCAGGACATGGTGTTCGGCATTGGTCCGGCGGGCACCGGCAAAACCTATCTGGCGGTGGCCATGGCCGCGGCGGCGCTCAATGCCAAGCAGGTTTCCCGCATTGTCCTCGCCCGACCGGCGGTGGAGGCGGGCGAACGGCTGGGCTTTCTCCCTGGAACCCTGCAGGAAAAAGTAGACCCCTACCTGCGCCCGCTTTATGACGCCCTTTTCGATCTCATCGAGCCCGACCGGGTTGAACGCCTGCTGGAGCGCAACATCATTGAAATTGCGCCTCTGGCCTTCATGCGGGGCCGCACCCTCAACGATGCCTTCATCATCCTCGACGAAGCCCAGAACTCCACCCAGGAGCAGATGAAGATGTTCCTGACTCGCATGGGGTTTCGCTCCAAGGCCGTCATCACCGGCGACGTGACCCAGATTGACCTGCCCCAGGGCCGTCGCAGCGGCCTGCTGCAGGCCACAGAAATTCTGGGAAGCGTGGAGGGCATCGGGGTGGTTTACTTTGACGAGCGCGACGTGGTGCGCCATCCGCTGGTGCAGCGCATTGTCCGCGCCTACCAGGACTTCGATGCCCGCGGCGCCAACCGCCAACTGGAGCTGCTTCCCGAGGAGAGCCCGTCTGCAACTGGATCGTAGGGCGCTGAACGGTTTTCTGGTCCGCGCCCGCGGTGCCGTCGGCCTGCAAGGCGAGGTTGGCCTTCGCCTCATGGACGACGCTGCCATCCGCGAGCTCAACCGCGCCTTTCGCCGCCACGACGCACCCACCGACGTGCTTTCGTTTCCCGCCGGCGCGCCGGGCTATGCCGGGGATATTGCCATCTCGCTCGACACCGCCCGGCGCCAGGCCCGCGCCCGGCGGCATTCCCTGGACAAGGAAGTCTACATTCTCCTGCTCCATGGGCTGCTGCATCTCGCCGGTTATGATCACGAAACCGATGAGGGCGCCATGCGCCGCCGCGAGCACGAACTGCGGCGCGATTTGGGCCTGCCGCCCGGCTTGATCGAACGGGCGCAAAGGCGCAAGATAAAGGCGCATGGCTGACGTGCTTGAGGTTCGCTGCCCCGACTGCGGTGCCCGCCTGCAGGTGGACGCCCAAACCGGAATGGTCCTCCACCACAGCGCCGGCGCACGCAACCCCAAGGGGGTCAATCTCGACCAGGCGCAGGAGCAGTTGCGGCGGCAGGAGCAGGAGCGTGAGCGCCGCTTCCAGCAATCGGTCGCCTCGGAAAAGCAGCGCGACGACCTGCTGAGCCGCAAGTTCGACCAGAGCCTCCGCCGGGTCAAGGAAAACCCCAACGAGCCCCGTCCGCTGCGCGACGTGGACCTTGACTAGGGCATTGACAAGCCCGCGGCCAGTTGCTATTCTGGACATTCTTACGGCTCTGGCATTCGCTGGCGCTGTTTCCGACCGCCAAAGCTGAAGAAATTCCGTCCCGAGTGGCTTTTCTGCCCTCGCTCATTCCCTCCAACCCACGTTTGCTCCCCGCATGACCATCGCAGAACTGAAGGAAAAGAACATCACCGAACTGGCCCGTATTGCCCGCACCCTGGAGCTGCCGGGTGCCAGCGGCATGCGCAAGCAGGATCTTATCTTCAAGATTCTGCAGGCCCAAAGTGAAAAGGAAGGGCACATCTTTGCCGAAGGCGTGCTCGAGATCCTGCCCGACAACTACGGCTTCCTGCGCTCGCCCGACTACAACTATCTGCCCGGGCCCGACGACATCTACGTGTCGCCGTCGCAGATTCGCCGCTTCGACCTGCGCACCGGCGACACCTGTTCGGGCCAGGTCCGGCCGCCGCACGAGGGCGAAAAGTACTTTGCCCTGACCAAGATCGAGGCCATCAACTTCGAAGCGCCGGAAGAGGCCCGCAACAAGATCCTCTTCGACAACCTCACCCCGCTCTATCCGGCCGAGCGCATCAAGCTGGAAACGGTGCGCGAGAACGTCTCCGGCCGCATCATGGACCTCTGCACGCCCATCGGCAAGGGCCAGCGCGGCCTGATCGTCGCCCCGCCCCGCACCGGCAAGACCATGCTGCTGCAGGCCATCGCCAACTCGATCACCGCCAACCACCCGGAGATCGTCTTGATTGTGCTGCTGATTGACGAGCGTCCCGAGGAAGTCACCGACATGCAGCGCACGGTCAAGGGCGAGGTCATCAGCTCGACCTTCGACGAGCCCGCCAGCCGCCACGTGCAGGTGGCCGAAATGGTGATCGAGAAGGCCAAGCGCCTGGTCGAGCACAAGCGCGACGTGGTCATTCTGCTTGACTCCATTACCCGCCTCGCCCGAGCCTATAACACCGTCGTGCCGCCCTCCGGCAAGGTGCTCTCCGGCGGTGTGGATTCCAACGCCCTGCAGCGTCCCAAGCGCTTCTTCGGCGCCGCCCGCAACATCGAAGAGGGCGGCTCACTCACCATCATTGCCACCGCGCTGATCGAAACCGGCAGCCGCATGGACGACGTCATCTTTGAGGAGTTCAAGGGCACCGGCAACATGGAAATCATTCTGGATCGCAAACTGGTGGACAAGCGCGTATTCCCGGCGATTGACATCCAGCGCTCCGGCACCCGCAAGGAAGAGCTGCTCATCCCCAAGGACGACCTCAACCGCATCTGGGTGCTGCGCAAGGTGCTCAACCCGCTCTCGGTCACCGAATCCATGGAACTGCTGCGCGACCGTCTGCTGAAATCCAAAACCAACGGCGATTTCCTGGCTGCCATGAACGCGCAGTAGGGCATGCCGGAGGATCTCGCAAGCCGCATCCGCCTGCTGCATCAGGAGCAGCAGGAGCTGCGCCTGGGCGGCGGCCAGGCAGCCATCCAGCGCCAACACGAGAAGAACCGGCTCACCGCCCGCGAGCGCGTTGCCCAGCTTCTCGACCCTGATTCTCCGTGGCATGAGATTGGTCTCTACGCCGCCTGGGGCATGTACGAGGAGTGGGGGGGAGCGGTGGCTGCGGGCGTGGTCTGCGGTCTGGGCAAGGTCGAAGGCCGCTGGGCGATGGTCATCGCCAACGATGCCACCGTCAAGGCCGGCGCCTTCTTCCCCATGACCGCCAAGAAGGTGTTGCGCTGCCAGACCATCGCCCTGGAAAATCGCCTGCCGCTCATCTACCTGGTGGACTCCGCCGGCGTCTTCCTGCCTCTGCAGGACGAGGTCTTTCCCGACATTGACGACTTTGGCCGCGTCTTCCGCCACAACGCCGTGGCCAGCGCCCAGGGTATTCCCCAGATCACCGCCATCATGGGCAACTGCGTCGCCGGCGGCGCTTATCTGCCGGTGATGTGCGACACCATTTTAATGACCGAAGGCAGCGGTCTTTATCTGGCAGGCCCGGCGCTGGTGCAGGCAGCCATCGGCCAGCGGGTTACCAGTGAGGAGTTGGGCGGCGCCCGGCTGCATGCCGCCATCAGCGGCACCGCCGATTTTCGCGAGCCCGACGATCCCGCCTGTTTGCGTCGCATTCGATCGCTCATGAGCCGTTTGGCGCCCCCGCCGCCCCTGCCTTTCGACCGCATCGCCGCGGTTGCGCCCGCGCGTCCCGCCGATGATCTCTCGCGGCTCATGCCCGCCGATCCCCAAGCCGCCTACGACATCCGCGATCTGCTGGCCTGTATCCTCGACGGCAGCGGCTTTGACGAGTACCGCGCCGAGTATGGCCAGACGCTGGTCTGCGGCTACGGCCGCCTGGGCGGTTTTGCCGTGGGCGTCGTCGCCAACCAGAAGAAGACGGTAAAGCGCGCTACCGCTGCCGGCCCCAGCCGCATCGAGTTTGGCGGTGTCATTTACCCCGAGAGCGCCGACAAGGCCGCACGCTTCATCATGGATTGCAACCAGGCGCGGATTCCGCTGCTGTTCTTCCACGACGTCAACGGCTTTATGGTGGGCAAGGAGATGGAAGCGGCGGGGATCATTCGCAGCGGCGCCAAGATGGTCAACGTGGTGGCCAACAGCGTGGTCCCCAAGTTCAGCACCGTGGTGGGGGGCAGCTTCGGCGCCGGCAACTACGCCATGTGCGGCCGTGCCTACGATCCGCGTCTGCTGCTTGCCTGGCCCACCGCTCGTTACGCCGTGATGGGCGGCGACCAGGCCGCCAACACGCTGATGGAAATCCGCGCCCGCCAGTTGGAGCGCGGCGGACACAAGCTCGACGACAAGGAACGCCAAGAGCTGCTGCAATCCATCCGCGCCAGCTACGAGGCGCAAACCGACCCCCGCTATGGCGCCGCCCGCCTCTGGCTCGATGCCCTGATTGACCCGCTCGATACCCGTGCCTGGCTGATCGCCGGACTGGAAGCTGCCAGCCTCAATCCCGAGATTCCGCCTTTCCGCACTGGCGTCCTGCAAACCTAGGCTTTTCAACAGTTTGAAAATAGTTCTAAAGGAATTCTAATCATCGGCCGATCTCTGTCTTTGTCGGGACATGTGTCTCCGATTTCGCCTCAGGCGAGTCGTGACGGCACTGTCCCAGTAGGAGAAACGGGATGATTTACAATCGCATTGCAGCGCGCCTCGATCTCGGCAGGGGTTGCCGCTTTATAGTTTTGTGGGCCGCCTTGACCGCCGCCCTCGCTGCTGCCACGTTGCCGGGCCAGGGAGTGCTGGTGCACCTCAACTCCACCGATGTGGCTGGATTCAACTTCCGCCATGCGACCCAGGCTTTGCGCCTGAACCCCACCCGCGACCTTTATCTGGTGGTTGCCACCGACGGCCGTACCGACCAGCAGCTCCTGACCGAGATACAGACCGATCCGGTGGCCGTCAATCCGGTTCTCAACGCTCCCGTCGCCCTGGCGCAGCCCGCCCTCGACGGTCAGTCCACGGCTTCGGTGCTGAACGGTTCGACATCTACGACCACTACCACCACCGCCAGCTCGGGCGGCCTGCTCGGTGGGCTTCTCCAACCTGTGCTCAATTTGGCTGGCAACCTGCTCAACCCGCTTCTGGGCACAGTGCTGAACGTCAACATCAACTTGGGCGGCAGCACAAGCTCGAGTGGAATTCTCAACTCCGCGCCCACGTATTTCTATGGCGCGGTGGTCCCCCAAGCCTATCCGCAGCAGAAGGCCGTCAGTCAGATCAGCGCCGGTTCTGCGGCTCATAATCTGGCCACCGGCAAGGGTGTGGAAGTGGCGCTGATTGACAACGGTGTCGATCCGTTCAACCCGGTGTTGACGCCGTCTCTCGACGGTAGCCGCGGCTATAACTTCTACGACAACAGCCCCAATTGGTCTGCCTACGCTGACCTTGCCGATGGCCCGGCATCCGGATCCAATCTCGACGGCCAATCCACGGCTTCGGTGCTGAACGGCCAGTCCACCGCCTCGGTTCTGAATGGCCAGTCCACCGCTTCCGTGCTCAACGGCAGTACCTGCCAACAACAGTTCGGTGCCGACGGTTCGCGGCTGAATCAGTCCACCGCTTCGGTGCTGAACGGCCAATCCACCGCCTCGGTGCTAAACAGCGAGGACAGCACCACGGTGATCAGCGAACTGAACCTGATCCTGGGCTGCGATCCGGATTTTGGCCACGGTACATCGGTAGCGGGCCTCATCCATCTGGTGGCGCCGCAAACCAGGATTCTGCCCATCAAGGCCTTCGGCCCCGGTGGCACCGCCGATGTGGCGGCGATCTACCAGTCCATCACCTATGCCATTGACCAGCATGTGCAGGTGATGAATCTGAGCTTCAGTGCCACCGCCGCCTCGCCGGTCATCCAGGCGGCAATTCAGGAAGCTATTCACGACGGCATCGTGGTGGTAGCGGCCGCCGGCAACGACAGCGGAAGCACCGCCGTCTACCCTGCTTCGCTGCCCGGCGTGCTCGGCGCCGGTGCGGTGGATGGCACCCAGGCCGGCTTCCCGCGTGCGCCGTACTCGAATTACGATCCCGCGCCGGGCATCATTCAGAACGCGGACGTAGCCGCGCCCGGCACCAGCCTGTTCACGACTTTCCCCGGCGGCGGCCAGATTTGGGCCACGGCCACCGGCACCTCCTTCAGCACCCCGCTGATCGCCGGCGAAGCTGCCCTGCTGGCGCAGTTGCAGCAAACCGGCGCCGCCGGCAGGAAGCTGATCGAGAACACCGCCAACCCCGCGATTACCGGAGATGCCCATGGCGAATTGGGCCACGGCATGGTGAACGTCGAGTCCGCGCTCCGCTCGGCTTCACCCGGCTTGTTGTCCTGGCTGCTCTGGTAAGGTGCCAGCCGGCACAGTGGCCGTTTTACAGGCAGTTGCTGTAAGCTGACCGCTGTGCCGTCCTGGAGCCTCTCATGAAATCCCGTCTAATTCTGCTGGGCGCGGTGGTCACTTTGTGGGCCGCCGCGCCGCTTGCTGCTCAGCACCCGGTAAGTCTGCAAGACGTAATGAACCTGAAGAGCCCCGGTTCCGTGGCCATGTCGCCCGACGGCCAGTGGGTGCTGTACACGGTGCGCGGCTGGACTCCCGCATCCGCCGGGCAGAAGAAGCCGGTAAAGGAAGAGTCGCGCAGCCATGTCTGGCTGGTCTCGGCCAGCGATCCATCCGGCGCCGGTGCTCCGCGACAAATTACCTTCGGTGACAAGGGAGAAAGCGCTCCGGCCTGGTCCCCGGATGGCAAATACATCAGCTTTATTGCCAACCGTCCGGATCCTGACGACCCCGCTGCCAAGCCTTCGGGCCAGATCTACGTGATGCGAGCCGATGGCGGCGAAGCTCACGCGGTTACCTCGGGCGAGGGCGGTGCCTCCAGCTATGCCTGGTCGCCCGACGGTACCCGGATTGCCTTCTTGCGCGTTCCCCCCTTGAGCGACGCCGCACAAGCCGCCGAAAAGCGCGGCGACGATGTCGCCGAATATGAAGGTGACTTCCGTTTGGCCCGCCTGTGGACAGTGAACCTGGCCAACGGCAAAGAGACAGATTGGACCAGGGGCGACGACTTCACCCTCAAGGGCTCCCCCGTCTGGTCCCCCGATGGTCGCCAGTTGGTTTTTGCCGCCTCCCCCACCACGCTGCTGCGCGACAATCGCACCAACCTCTATTTGTTGACGTTGGCCACCAAGCAGGTGCGCCGGCTCACTCAGGGCCTTTCCGCATCTTCCTCACCAGCCTGGTCGCCCGACGGCCTCTCCATCGCTTACCTTTTCGATCCTGACGCCTACAAGGCCCTCGGGGATGGCATCCCCTTCCAGGACAGCCACAATTCCCACCTGATGCTGCTCGATGTGGCCACCGGCCAAAGCCGCGATCTCTCCTCGCCTGCGTTCGATCTCTACGCAGGCAGTCCGGTGTGGTCGCCCGATGGCCGCCAGATTCGCTTCACCACCGGTGATCAGGTCTGGCAGGACGTCTTTTCCTATGACCTCGCCGGCGGCCAGTACCGCAAGATCACCCATCAACAAGTGATTCGCCTCGATGACCGCAGCTTCAGCCGCGATGGCTCCCGCGTGGCCTTCTTGAGTGAAACCTCCACCGAACCGGGCGATGTCTATGTCGCGGGCAATGATTTTGCGGCGCCCCGCCGCCTTACCCGCGTCAACCCCCAGGTCGCCGATTTCGCCCTGGGAGCGACCACGGTATTGCACTGGAAGAGCAGCGATGGCTGGCCGGTCGAGGGTCTGCTGCTTAAGCCCGTCGGGTATCAGCCAGGCCATCGTTATCCGTTGCTGGTCAACGTCCATGGCGGTCCCACCGGCGCCTTTGCCAACGGCTTCGCCGCCTACAACCAGTTCTGGGCAGGGAAGGGATGGGCGGTGCTTCTGGTCAACCCGCGTGGCAGCACCGGCTACGGTGAGAAGTTTCTGCGCGGCAACATCAATGATTGGGGTGGGGGCGACTATCGCGACATCATGACCGGCGTGGACGCGGCTATTGCCGCCGGTATCGCTAACCCTGACAAGATGGGCGAATGGGGCTGGAGCTACGGCGGCTACATGACCTGCTGGATCGTCTCCCAGACTGGCCGCTTCAAAGCCGCCATGATGGGCGCCGGGCTCAGCGACCTGGTGAGCATGTACGGCACCACCGATATCCCCAACTACCTCGGCGGCTTCCTCGGCGGTTATCCCGATGCCGCCACGCTGAAGCTGTATCGGGAGCGTAGTGGCCTTACCTATGCGGACCACGTTACCTCGCCGCTCCTCATTTTGCAGGGCGCCGAAGATGAGCGCGTACCCACCAGCCAGTCGCTGGAATTTTTCCGCGCCCTGAAGGATCGCGGCAAGACCGTGCGGCTATTCTTCTATCCGCGCGAGCACCACGGATTTGTCGAGTACTACCATCTGCTCGATCGCTACCAGCGCATTTACGACTGGATCAGCCATTACACCCTGGGTACCGAACCGGTTTTACCCGCGGAGAGAAATTAGCCCTCCTCCGCGCGCGCAAACAGGTGTCCACTGGCCGGCCAAGCCACCCCGGCGCAAAGCTGCACCCCGCTTTCCGCGTGCAGCAACGAATAGCCGAGCGGATGCAGCAGCTCGCTGATGGCCTGTGTGCGATCGCACTTGTGGCGGGCCGAGGTGCCATGGATCTCAATCAGCAGGTCAGGGCGGTGCGCGTTCAGCGTCGCCCGGGCGCCGCGCAACACTTCGAGCTCGTAGCCTTCCACATCAATCTTGATGAATTGCGGCGGAGGCAGCGGTACAGCGCCCATCAGCACGTCCAGTCTCTCCACCCGAACGGCGCCGGCGGCGAGCCGCAACGGGGTGCGCGCTTCCGAAGCCAGGGAAGCCGTGGTGGGCATGCCGGGCAGCATAAAAATGGTTCGATCCCCCGGCTCCGCGCCCAGGGCAATTTGCAGCGGCAGCACGTTGCGTATCTGGTTCCGCTGCAGATTGCTGAAGAGAGTGTTAAAGCCGGCCGCCCGCGGCTCGAACGCCACCACGCGCCCGCCATCCCCTACCCGCCGCGAGAAAAAAAGACTGTAGGCCCCGTTGAACGCGCCCACGTCGTAAACCACAAGGCCCTGCAGCGGCAGGGTTTCCAGCAGCCGCTCCTCCGGACTGCGCAGCCCCGGCAGGCGCGTCCAGCCGGGCAGGGTCCAGCCGTCGCAGTTGTGGAATCCCGACGCCATGTTGCGCCGCAGCAAGCCCGGCCGGTATCGCCCCAATGGCCCCAACCACCGGCGCAGGCTCACGGCTGGGCTCCCTCGGCATAGGGCGGCACCGGGCTGATGCATGAAAACTGAAAGCCGCCGTAGCGGATCGTCAGCACGGCTCGCCCGAACCACCGCAAGTGGGCAATGGTGTGGCTTGCCTCCGGCAGCCAAAAGTCACCAATCTTTTGGTTGTGGTAATCAAATTCCGCATGGGTCACCCAGAACGAATGAACATCGGGGAGTACACCTTCAATGCGCTCGATGCCAAAGTCGTCCGGGTTGACCCAAACCTTCCCGTGAAACAGGAAACGTTGGCTCTTGGGCTTTAACGGCGTGGCTCGCAGAACGTAGTCGCGCTGGTTCTCGCCGTCCGGTTTCTGCAGCAGTTCGAAGCGATAGTTGGCCGGCCCGATCGCCAGCCCTTGCTGGCGGGTCACCTCCGCGTCGTTCTCTTCGGCCTTCACCAAAGGCTCCAGGACATGGTGCCGCAGCATGCCCGAACCCGCCTCTGAAGTAATGGTGAACCGCTTGGGGCCCGGTTCCTGGTAATCCATGCGCACCGTCATGTCCGCACTATGGTGCCCCACTCCGCTGTATTCGATGTGGTAAATGCGCATGGCCGAATAGGCATGCAGCGCCTGTGTCCGGGCTGCGTTCATCGCCACCATGCGCTTCACCACCTCAGCGGCCGGCAATGGCCCTGCGCTGGCGGCGGGCGCGGTCAGTTGCCAGCCCAGACATAGCCCCGCCAACGCCACCACCGCCAGCTTCCAGTTCTTGCTCATTATGTTCAGACGGTTTGGATGCGTCCGGACGGCAGTTTTTTTCGGCTTTCCGCGGCGACGGCCGAGCAAAGCCGGCTGTGCCGGCGGCAACTTGCCTTACAATACTGGCGTTCTTCATACTCGCGGCTTGGGAGGCCATGTGCGTATTCCGCTTCGGTTCCTTGGGGCATTCGCTCTGGGCGTCTGCTGTGCGGCTCAGTCCACATCCGGCAATGTGCTGGTAAAAACGGGTACGCTCGTCTTTGACACCCAACAACCCGCCATGGCGAATGGCCAGGTGCTGATCCAGAACGGCCGTATTACCGCGGTTGGCCAGAATCTCAAGCCTCCGGCCGGCACCCCGGTGCTCGACCTCTCCAGTCAAACCGTAATGCCTTCTCTGCTCGACGCCCATACCCATTTGGCCGCGGGTTCCTTTGGCGCATCGCCCAGCGATCCTCTGGCTGCCTTGTACGGCAGTCGCGATGTCGCCTACGCCCTGGATTCGGGCGTGGCCGCCATGCGCACGCTGGGATCTTCAGGATTCATTGATGTGGCTCTGGGCAAGGCCATTGATGCGGGAATTATTCCCGGCCCCCACATGGTGCCTGCCGCCCACGCCATCTCCATCCCCGGCGGCCACGGGGATTTTCTTACCCTTCCCCCTTCCTTGCCCCTCGACGACTACTACGTTCCCATGAACGGCTTCATCAATTCCGTGGCCGACGCCGAAAAGGCGGTGCACCTGCAGGTCAAATACGGCGCCAAAGTGATTAAGATCATGGCTTCGGGGGGCGTGCTTTCACCCTCCGATCTGTTTTCCAGCGAGCAGTTGACCCCGGAGGAGATGAGCAAGATCGTCGAGGTCGCCCATGGCGACAACATCAAGGTTGCTGCTCACGATGAGAATCTCAAGGCCATCCGCGACGCCGTTCATGCCGGCATTGATTCGCTCGAACATGGCTCCGATGTGGACCAAGGCGTACTTGACTACATGAAGGAGCACCACCAGGTCTACGACGCCACCATCTATGTGGTGGACAATATTCTGAAAAACGGCGAGGCCATGCACATGCCCGCCTTTTCGCTGGAAAAGGCGCGCCAGCTTTCGGTGGCGCACTTTGCCAGCTTCACCATGGCCTTGCGTTCCGGCGTCCTCATGGCGGCAGGTTCGGACCAGGCCTATGGCCCCGGCACCGGCACCATCTACAACGAGGTCGTCTCCGAGGTGGAGCACGGCGCCACGCCCGAACAGGCGCTCACCGACGCCACCCAGCACAACGCCGCGCTCCTCGGTCTCGATCAGCTCGGCACCCTGGCGGTGGGCAAGGAGGGTGATCTGGTCGCCATGTCCGGCAACCCGCTAATGGATATTCATGCCGTTGCCCACTTGACCGCCGTGGTTTATCAGGGCAAGGTGATTCAAGGGCTCGGTCACTAGACACGCATGAGGTTTTGCAGCTCTTTGGCGATCCTGGGTTTGGCTGCCGGCCTGGCGTGTGCCCAAACCCCGGCCGGCACCATCATCAAGGCTGAGCTTAAGACCGCCATCAACACCCAGCACGCCCATTCCGGCGACACCATTCAGGCGATGGTGCGCTCCGACGTGAAAGTGCATGGGCGAAAGCTTTGGCCCAAAGGCACCCTGCTGACCGGCACGGTGCTAACGGTCATCCCCGCCGAGAGTGACAAATCGCCGGCCCATATCACCCTCGTCTTTCAGCAGGCGACCGGGAAGGGAACTGCTCCCCAGCCGCTGTTGGCGGCCATTGCCAGCGTGGATCAGGCTATGACTTCCATGCCCAGTGAACCGCCCCGCATCATGCCCAGCGAGCCGCCCGCGGACCCCAACGCCTCCGACAATGGCAAGATGAACACGCTGGGCGAAATGCCCGTGCCCGGCGTCGTCACCGAAGGCGTACCCAGTCCCGGGCTGGCCTCCAATCAGCCGGCTCGTATCGAGGTCACGCATATGGACAGCCGCGGCAGCGAGCTGTTCAGCACCCGGGGCGACATTCATCTGCCGGCGGGCACCCGGATTGAGCTCAAGGTGCTCTCCCCGCCCGGCGGCAGCCCACCCCCTCTGCTATTCTGAGGCGTGGCTTCTGCTGACAACTCCCGCCGCCTGCTCACCGGCCAAGCCGGAGAGGAAGACGCCGGGTTTGAGTCTAGCCTCCGCCCCAGGCGCCTGGCAGAGTACATCGGTCAGACAAAGGCCAAGGAGCAACTGGCGCTGGCGATTGAGGCCGCCCGCACCCGCGGAGAGCCTTTGGACCATGTGCTGCTCTATGGTCCGCCCGGCTTGGGCAAAACCACGCTGGCCGCCATCATCGCCGAAGAGCTGAGCGTAGCCTTCCAGTCCACCGCCGGGCCGCTGCTCCAGATTAAAGGCGACCTGACGGCCATCCTGACCACCTTGCAAGCCCGCCAGGTGCTGTTCTTCGACGAAGTTCACCGGCTGCAGCCGCAATTGGAAGAGATCCTGTATTCAGCGCTCGAGGATTATCGCCTCGACATCATCATCGGCCAGGGTCCCGCGGCTCGCACTCACACCATGACCCTGGAGCCGTTCACCTTCGTGGCTGCCACCACCCGCGCCGGGCTGGTTTCCGCCCCGCTGCGCTCGCGCTTTGGCCTGATTCTCCGCCTCGAGTTCTACGAACCCAAGGACCTGGAGACCATCCTCCACCGTTCCGCCGGCATCCTCAACGTCCCCATGGATGCCGACGGCGCCGCCCTGCTGGCCCGCCGCTGCCGCGGCACCCCGCGCATTGCCAATCGTCTGCTGCGGCGCGTTCGCGATTACGCCCAGGTGCGCGCCCAGGGTCGCATCACAGCCGACGTCGCCGGAGAGGCGCTCAAGCTACTGGAGGTGGACGAGTACGGCTTTGATGAAGCCGACCGCCGCCTGATGCTGGCCTTGATCGAAAAGTTTGATGGCGGCCCGGTGGGGGTGAACACCCTCGCCGCCGCCCTGGCCGAGGAGCCGGACGCGATCGAGGAGATCTACGAGCCGTTTTTGATGCAGATCGGCTTTCTCAACCGTACCCCGCGCGGCCGCGTCGCCACCGCGCTCGCCTATCGCCATTTCCGCCTCACCCCGCCTCGCCACCGCGACGACCCGCAGGCCGGACTTTTCTCCTCTTGATCGCCTATCTCTCGTTGGGCTCGAATCGCGGCGACCGCGCCGCCCACCTCCACGCCGCGATGGCCGAACTGGCCGCCGCCGGATTGCGGGTGCTCGAGGTCTCTCCGTTGCTGGAAACGCGCCCTTTGGCGGCGCCGGGCCGCCGCCGCTTTCTCAACTGCGCCGTGGCCGTCGAAACCGATCTGCCGCCGCGCTTGCTGCTCCGCCGCCTGCACCGGCTCGAGCGCCGCCACGGCCGCCGCGGCCGTCCCCGTGCCAACCTGCCCCGCACCCTGGATATCGATCTGATCTTTTACGGGGGCGTGCGTATCCTGACTGCGGAGCTTCAGCTCCCGCACCCGCGCTTTGTCCAGCGCCCCTTCGTGCTGGCGCCGTTGGCCGCCATCGCTCCCCGCCTGCGCCCTCCGCGGCGCGATCGCACCGTGGCCCAATTGGCTCGTCGGCTTACTCCCCCAGTCGTCCCACTCAGCCGGTCCTGACGCGGCCGGGCGGAGCCGGCCAATGTCGGCGAGACATGGGGTTGTGCCTGTCGGCGGTGCTCAATGCGCGCTTTGACGCGCCAGCAGCACCTGATGGGCGTGCGCTTCCAGCGCCTGCGCCTGCGGCAGCAGGCTCACCGCCTTGGCAACTTCGGGATCCACTTCCATCAGCGTCTTCCAGCCGTCGTTCAGGCCGTACAGGCTGGAGATGACGCGGAACCGGATCTGCTGCTTCAGCCAGTCGGCGTTGGCGGTCACATCCGCCGGTTTCAGTTCGACGTGCTGACCGGCGAGGAAGGCCACGAATTCCTGCAGCGTGCCGGCGTCGGGCTTCCAGCTCTGCGGCACCGATTCGTGCTTGCTCAAAAACTCGTCGGCAAACTCGTAGAACGCGGTGCGATCCAGGATCATCTGCTGGAAATTGTTCAGATGCTCCGGCGGCAGTGACACATCCGGAGTGATGCCGCCGCCGCCATAGACCGTGCGGCCGGTGTCGGTCATCTTCACTTCGCGCTGGCTGAGCGGCGTCTGCTTGTGGTCGTGCACGTAGAAGTAGTCGTAGAGCGATACCCCCTCGTAGGGGCGTTGGATCAACCGTCCGCTGGGCGTGTAATAGTGCGCCGTGGTCAGCGCCAGGCCGGTGCCGTCATCCAGCCGCATCACCGTCTGCACCAGGCCCTTGCCGAAGGTGGTCTGGCCCACGATCAGGCCGCGGTCATGATCCTGCACCGCGCCCGAAACGATCTCGGCCGCGCTGGCGGTCATGTTGTTGACCAGCACCACCAGGGGAAAATTGTGGCCCCCGTTGCCGTGCAGGGCTGTCAGCACATGCTCGGGAGAGCTGCGGCCGTGGTCGCTGACGATTACCTGATTCCTGGCCAGGAACAGGTCCGCCACTCCTTGCGCCTGATTGAGCAGGCCGCCGGGATTGTCACGCAAATCCAGCACCACGCCGCGCACCCCGCCGTGCGATTCCAGATTGTTCAGGATCGCCGCCATTTCGCTGGTCGTGGTTTCCGTGAATCCGGTGAGGTGGATGTAGGCCACGCCCGGCTCGATCTGGTAGTGCGAATCAATGCTGTTGTGCTGCACGTCGGCGCGCATCAGGGTGAATTTCAGCAGGTTGGGATGCCCCACCCGCTTCACTTCGATCGTCACCTGGGTGCCGGTCGGTCCTTTCAGCAGCGTCGCCACCTGATCGGTGCTCATGCCCACGGTGGAGGTGCCGTTCACCGCCATGATCAGGTCGTAGGGCCGCAACCCGGCATTGAAGGCCGGCGTGCCCTCGAATGGCTGTACCACGCGGCTCTGGTTGTTGCGCGCGTCCACCGCGCCGATCAACATGCCCACGCCGGAGTACCGCCCCTCCTGGTTCTCGATCATTTGCGCGAACGCCTTGGGATCCCAGAAGCTGGAGTGGGGGTCCAACTGCCGCAGCATTCCCGGAATCGCTCCATCGTAGATGGCGCGGCTGGCGTTGACCGGGGCGGCGTAGTTGCTCTCCACCAAGTGGTACACCTGGGCGAACTTCTTCAGGTCCTGCTGGATCACTGCGTCGCTATCGGGCGCGCTGCCGGAGGCGGGGCTGGTGCTGCTGGCGAACGCCGACTGGGGGGCATAACTGGCCAGCACTTGCGGGCCATACACACCGCCCAGCAGGGCACAAACCGCCAAAACTAAAAGGATGAGGAGCGGGGTCCGGATTTTAGCCATGCGCACAACCGCGAGCCAGAGGCAAGTGGGGCCAACTGCTCGCAGTATATCAGATGCCGACAGGCTCGCCGCGCCGCCTCCCCGCGCGAGCGCCGTGCCGTTGGCACAGCGGCGCGGAGGGCCCGCGCGGAGTTCCGCGCGAAGCTCCGCCTCATCCTCTGGTTGCGCCGGGCCGGGGCAGAGGGACCCCGGCCCGGCAACTCTGGAGGTTCGGAGAAAGCGGGGTGGCGGCGCAGCCGCCAGGGCCCCCGCGCCAATCATTGCTATGATGTTGGCTGGGAAGCTTCTCTCTTCCTCCACACCATGAGCTTTGGCGAGCTGTTGTTTCTGGCAATTCTGGCGCTGCTGGTCTTTGGTCCGCGCAAGCTGCCGGAGATTGCCCGCACGGTGGGCAAGGTCATGACCGATCTGCGCCGCGCCGGCAATGAGTTCCGCTACTCGCTGGAAGAAGAGATCCGTCGCATTGAGGTCACCGAGCGTCCCCCGGCCGCCCTCGAAGCGCCGCCCGCGGTGGAAGGAGCGGTGGCGCGGGAACCCGAGCTGCCCAGCACCCCCGCCGCTCCCTAGTCCCATTCCCGGATGGCTCTTTTCGATCACTTCCGCTCCGCCCCGCCTCCGCCGGATGGTGGCGCCACCATGTCGTTCCTGCAGCACCTCGAGGAACTGCGCCGTCGTATTTTTCTGGCCTTGCTGGGCGTGGTGGTTGCCTTTTTTGGCTGCTTCGCTTTCGCCGATGACATTTACGGCTTTATGGAAAAGCCGCTCACCGCCATCCTCAAGTCCCACGGGCTCAACCAGCATCTGGTTTACTTCAACCCCATTGATCCTTTCAATCTGTATGTCAAGCTGGGCCTGATCTGTGCCTTGTTTGTGGCCTCGCCCTGGGTTCTCTACCAGCTCTGGGCTTTTATTTCGCCCGGGCTTTATCCGCGCGAACGGCGCTTCGTCATCCCCTTTGTGCTCGGCACCTCGACGCTGTTCATCGCCGGCGGCGTGTTCGCCTACCGCTACGCCTTCCCCCTGGCGCTGGATTTTCTCATCGGCTACGCCCACCGCTTTACGCCCCAGATCAACATCAACGAGTATTTCGATCTGTTCGCCACCGTGGTGCTCGGCTTGGGACTGGTGTTCGAGCTCCCCACCCTGATCTTCTTTCTCTCCCTGCTGGGGCTGGTCGACGCCCGCTTCCTCATCCGCAATTTCCGTTACGCGGTGTTGATCATCTTTGTACTGGCGGCGGCCATTACTCCCACCGCGGATATCACTACCATGATGGTGTTCGCAGCCCCCATGTTGGGCCTCTACGTGCTGGGTATCGGCATCGCCTATCTCTTCGGCAAGGATCGCCGGGCACGCCGGCGCGCCGCCTCCGCCTGACCGTATGGTTGGGCGGCCGCAGACTCATTCTTAAGGTAGGATTCAGATGGGACACCCGGTCACTGTGGGCCTCCCTACGCGATGAGACTGCTAGCGGAACTGGCACACAGCTTCAGCGAGGTCGCACGCTCCATGGGGCTCGTGGGGGTGTTTGCGCTTACTCTCTTTGACGGTTCCTTGCTCTGGCTTTTGCCCGGTATCAATGACATTGTCCTGATCAGCTTTGTGATTGCCAAGCGCACTCTGGGCTGGGCGGCCCTGGCGGTGGCCGTCGCCACCGCCGGTTCGGTGCTGGGCGCCATGGCCAGCTATCGCATCGGGCACCGTGGCGGCGCCGACCTGCTGCGCAAGCGCTTTCCTCCCACGCTCTTGAACCGTGTCGAATGCTGGACCAACCGCCTGGGTGCCATCCCGGTGGGCGTGGCGGCCGTGCTGCCGCCGCCGTTCCCGTACGCTCCGTTCGTCTTCTCCGCTGGCTTGATGAAGGTGCCGGTCCTCCGCTTCCGCCTTTCGGTCGGGTTGGGCCGCGGCATCCGCTACAGCCTCGACGCCGCCCTGGCCCTCTATTTGGGCCGGCACCTGCTCAATCGCCTGAACAGCTTTTATTGGGAGGCGCTGGAGCCGGCGCTGATTCTGGCCGCCGTCGCGCTGTTGGTGTGGGGCGTTTTCCGCCTGCAGTTCGCCAACCGCGATTCCCAGACCGGACGCTGGCTACAGTAGCTCGGCGAAGCGCACCGGCTCGCCCCGCCGCTGCCAGGAATGCCGGCCGGCCCAGTCAGGGCGGGGGTGGGGAAAATCGCTGCGGTAATGGGCGCCGCGGCTCTCTTCCCGCGCCCCGGCGGCGCGCACGATGGCGGCCGCCGTAACCGCCGCCAGCGATCCCTCCGCCGCCAACGGTTCGAGGGCGCGCAGGCCCCGTTGCAGGGCGTCGCCCCGCCGGATCACGCCCGCACAGGCGCTGAGCACGGCCCGTACCTGGCTGAGCACCGCCGTGTCGTGAGCCGCCAGCTCGGGCCGCGCCTCGCCCGCTTCCGCCTCCTCGTGCCGCGCCGCCACCACGCCGGCCGCCATCGCCCGGCCGGCCCGGGCGCCGAACACCAGCCCCTCCAGCAACGAATTGCTGGCCAGCCGGTTGGCGCCATGCACGCCGGTGCAGGCGCATTCGCCCGCCGCGAACAGGCCCGGCAGCGTGGTGCAGCCTGCCAGATCGGTGGCAATGCCGCCCATGGCGTAGTGCGCCGCCGGCCGGATCGGGATCCAGTCTTCCGCCAGGTCCAGCCCGTACTGTTGCAGCATGGCCGTAATGGACGGAAACCGCCGGTGCAGGTGCGCGGCTTCCACTCCGGTGGCGTCCAGATAGCAGGCCTGGGGTCCGCGGGCCGTGTCGCCGCCCGCCGCCCACATCTCCTGCTCCAGGGCTCGCGCCACCACATCGCGCGGCGCCAGTTCGGCCGCCGCATGGTAGCGCGGCATGAATCGTTCGCCCGCGGGGTTGCGCAGCACCGCGCCTTCGCCGCGCAGCGCCTCGGACAACAGAAACCGCGGCGCATTCGCCAGCGCCAGCGCGGTGGGATGAAACTGCACGAACTCCATATCCTCCAGCACCGCGCCCGCGCCGTAGGCCAGCGCCGGGCCGTCGCCGGTGGCGATGCCGGGATTGGTCGTCTCCGAATACAGTTGCCCCAGCCCTCCGGTGGCCAGCAGCACCGCCTCCGCCCGCAGTTGCATCCGCGCGCCCGCCGGCGTGGTGCATTCCAGGCCGGTGATGCGGCCCCGCTCGCTCAGCAGCCGCATCGCCCGCCCATGCGGCATCCACTGCAGCCGCGGCAGTGCGGCGGCCACCCGCGCCAGCGTGGCCGCAATCTCCCGTCCGGTGGAATCGCCGTGGGCGTGCAGAATGCGCGAACGCGAATGCGCCGCCTCCCGCGTCCGCTCCAGCCGCGCCCCGCTGCGGTCAAACTCCGCGCCCCAGTCCAGCAGCTCTCCGATCGCCGCCGGACCCTCTTCCACCAGCACCTTCACCGCCGCCGGTGACGACAAGCCGGCCCCCGCCGCCAGCGTGTCCTGCTCGTGCAAAGCCACCGTATCGTCTTCGCCCATGGCCACCGCAATGCCGCCCTGGGCAAACTGGGTGGCCGAATCGCTGACCGCTTCCCGCGTCAGCACCAGCGTATGCGCCTCCGCGCCCACTGCCAGCGCCGCCCGCAACCCGGCGATGCCCGAGCCCACAATGATAAAATCCGCGCTCTGGCTCTCGCTCATTTCCCTGTTCTTTACACTACACTGGAATCCATTGCCCCACCCCACCCACCACCGCATTCCCGTCGCGCTCGCGCCGCCCTACGACGCCGAAGTCGCGTTCGGTCTTCTCTCGCAAGTGGGGGAGCGCGTCCGCACCTATCGGCCCGCCGAGGGCAAAGTCATGGTGGTTACGGCGCCTCCCATCCGAAAATTGTGGGGCGCGCCTCTGGAAGCCGGTCTGATCGCCGCCGGGCTGCCGTTTCACGTCCTGGAACTGCCCGACGGTGAAGCGCACAAGACGCTCGGCGATCTGGAAACGCTGGCCGAAACCATGGTGGCGCAGGGCGCTGACCGCCACGCCCTGCTGTTGGCTTTTGGCGGCGGCGTGGTGGGCGATGTCGGGGCTTTTCTGGCTTCCATCTACATGCGCGGCATCCCTCTGGTGCACGTGCCCACCACGCTGCTGGCCATGGTGGACAGCTCGCTGGGCGGCAAGACCGGCGTCAATCTGCGCTCCGGGAAGAATCTGCTCGGCACCTTCTACCACCCCCGCGCCATCCTTGCCGACCCCCAGGTGCTAAAAACCCTGCCCGATCGCGAGTATCGCAGCGGTCTGGCCGAGGCCATCAAATACGGAATCATCGCCGATCGCGCCTTGTTCGACGCCATGGCCGGAGAGGCCGCGGCGCTTCGCCGCCGCGATCCGGCCCCGCTCGAGACCGTCATTCCCGCCTGCCTGCGGCACAAAGCCGCCGTCGTGGTTGCCGATGAGCGCGAGGGAGGCCGCCGCCAGATCCTCAACTTTGGCCATACCCTGGGCCATGCCCTGGAAAGCGCCACCGGCTACGAACGCTACCTGCATGGCGAGGCGGTGGCCTGGGGCATGATCGCGGCCGCCCGCATCGCCGTCCACCTTCGCCGTCTTCCGGAATCCGAGTCCCAGCGCATCATCGCCGCCATCCTGGCGTTGTGCGGCCCGCTGCCCCCGCTGCTCGAGGATCCGGATCTCCTGCTGCGTCACGCCGCCAGCGATAAAAAGGCCCGGGCCGGGGTGCTGCACTTTGTGCTGCCCTCGGCGATCGGCGCCGTCGAGGTGGTGCCGGGTGTTCCTGCCGCCGTCATCCGCACCGCGCTGGCCGAGGCCGCCACCCTTGGCTCGGACTCTCCTGCCGGTCAAGATCCCGGCGGAACACCACCTGCACCGCCTCGCGCCACTGCTCGTTGAGTCCGAAGCAACTGCACGGCACCTCCGGCGACAGCCGTTCCAGCACATGGGCGGTGAGCGGATGCCAGCGCAGGGCCGGCGCCACCAGCCACAGCCGCGGCGGCAGTGGGTTCAGTGGCTGGCCTGGAAAATAACCGAGACGTTCGAACATTCCCTGCTCGTGGCGGCGCTTCACTTCCAGCCAGTAAGCCAGCGCCTGGACCGGAAATGCCAGGTCTTCGTCCGCCTTCATTTCGATCACGATCAGCCGTCCATCGCTTCCCCGCGCGAGCAGATCCACCACGCCCAATCCCTGGCCGGTGGTTACCGGTAGCTGCGCATACACCGGGCTGCGATTGACATGGGCGTCGAGTACGGCCGGGTCATGGCGGAGAAGGTGCCCCATCCAGGCCTCGGCTTGCGCCGCATAGAGCGGATCGCGCCTGTCGCCGCCGGGTACGCGCTCCCGGCCCACGGCACGGATCAATTCCTCCAGCAGGGGTTGGGTGGCGGGCAGCAGCGGCGTTTGCTCACGCCCGCAACCAAACACGAAGCGCGAGACCGGCGCCGCTTCCGGCTCCGCCTCCTGCACCACGTCCAATCCGTACACTGAAATGCGGCTCCGGCCGTCCGCTCCGGTTTCCCAGCTTGCCTGCGGGCAGTGCGCGCGCACCTGCTCCAGCAATGCCGCCGCCTCGCGGTCCGGGGCAACCGGGGCGGGCGCGCGCCGCAATCCCTCCAACATATTCCCGGCGCCTTCATTCTCCGACTCCGATCGTGCCAGGCTGCCGGCACTTTTGTCCCACTGGTAGCATTCGAGCGCAGGCTGGGCCCGCAGTCCCGGCCGCAGCCTCTCGATCCAGCCCGCCATGGAGGGCGGAACGACCAGCCGAACCGCCGGAATCACCGCCTCGGCCCGCCGGCCGCCGCACTGGGCTGCCCAGACCAGAGCCT
Source organism: Terriglobales bacterium (assembly GCA_051959955.1). Lineage (GTDB taxonomy): Bacteria > Acidobacteriota > Terriglobia > Terriglobales > SCQP01 > SCQP01. Next base: position 25,312 of record JBQCEU010000181.1, read on the forward strand.
GTGCCATCACCGCCGCCGGCTGGGCGCGCGCAGCGGCGATCTCGTCGCCGCTCTCCACCGCGACACAGGGCAGGAGATGTTGTCCACGCTCCAGCAGCAGACGCTGTACCTGGCTCCGCTCCGGCGCCGGGCCGGAGATGGGCGCCAGCCGCCATCCATGCCAGTCGCGCTGCGCCGCCGCCACGATTGCTTGCCGGAACTCCAGCCGCCGATTGGGGCCCGCATCCAAGGTATCGGCCGCCACCAGTTCCAGCCGCACGGGGTGCGGCTGGCCCATGCGCACCGCTTCCATCTCCAGCCTTCCACCCGAATCGTTCGCAACCCCGGTGACCCGGCGAACCAGGTTGCAGTCCAGATCCCAAAGGTGGCACACCAATCGGCTGGCCTCAGGATGGAGAGAAAAGCCACTGTGCTCGCTGCCCCAGCGGGCGATAACCTGCCCTCGTTCCCGGATCAGGACTTGGGGATGGTTGGCAAAGAACTCACGCAGCCGCAGCGCCGTCTGCACCGGGTCGCGTTCCAGCGGTCGCGCCCTTCCCGCGCGAACCGGAGTGCCGTGGCTCCTCATCCCCGCAGAGTAGCGCAGCCGCGGCTCAGGAGGCAGCCCGCTCCGCCCTTTTGTGGGGGAACAAGCCAATGTTAAACTGCCATCAGCAGTACCATGGCAACCCACCTCGAGCCGGTAGCCGCGGCTTCCTCCTACAGCGACGAACACGAACTGGTGCGCCGCGCCCAATCGGGCGATCTGTCGGCGTTCGAGGTCATCGTGCAGCGCTACGAGCACCGCATCTATCGCCTGGTGCAGCGCATGTTGGCCAACACCGCCGATACCGAGGATGTGCTGCAGGAGACCTTCCTCAAGGTCTTCTCCAAGCTCAAGCAGTTCCAGGAGCAGTCGAAGCTGTACACCTGGATCGTGCGCATCGCCGTCAACGAAGCCTTGATGAAGTTGCGCAAACGCCGCGGCAATGTCATCTCGCTCGACGCCGACGTGCCTTCGGAAGAAGGCCCGATGCCGCGGGAAATCGAAGACAAGCATCCCAACCCCGAGCTCCAGTACCAGACGAGTGAACTGGGGGATCTGCTGCAGCACAGCCTGGAGGCGCTGCCGCTCGGTTACCGCGTGGTCTTTCAACTGCGGGATGTCGAGGAGCTGTCCACCGCGGAAACCGCGGAAATGCTGGGGTTGAGCGAGGCGGCGGTCAAATCGCGCCTGCTGCGCGCGCGGTTGCAGTTGCACCAGCGCCTGCGGCGCCATGTCAACCGGGAAGGAGCCTGATCCACATGAACTGTCGCGAGCTGCTCGAGCAACTGGAGAGCCTGCTGGACGGCGGCGCCGAGCGCAGCCCCGCCCTGCGGCAGCATCTGGCCATCTGTTCCGGCTGCCGCCAGCTCGTGGCCACCTGCCGCCAGACCATCCACTATTACCGCAGCGAGCCCGCGCCCCCCATCCCCGCCGCGCTGCATCGCAAACTGATGGAGAAGGTGAATGGCAAGGCCGCGCCGCTTGCCCCCCGGCGTCCGCCCGCGAGCAGCTAGGAGACGACATGGGCCTATCCATCCTCGGCTGTCCCCATAATCATTTGAGCTTTCCCATGGTGACGCGCGAGCCCCACGCTCCGGCGCCGCCGGGTGACGCATCCGGCGCGCCGCTGGCCCACGTCACCTGCCTCGACTGCGGCCGCGAATTCTGGTACGACTGGGGACGCATGCGCCGGCTCTCCGAGCGCCTCCGCCCGGTCTATCCGCCCCGCCGCGCCGCCTGAGCTTCACCCTGCCTCGACCAGTCCGTAGCGCCGCTGCCAGCGCTGCTGGATCTCGCTCACCAGCGCCCTCATCTCGTCCGGCTGGGCCCGGTCCAGGTAGTCCCGTGCCTGTTGCCGCACCTGGGCCATCAGCTCCAGGTCGCGCACCGGGTGCGCCACATGAAAGGCCGGCAGGCCGCTCTGCCGGGTGCCGAACATCTCGCCTGGTCCGCGCAGCTTGAGATCCAGTTCCGCCAGCGCGAACCCGTCGCGCGTTTGGGCCAGGGCCTGCAGCCGCCGCTGCGCCGCCTCCCCCGGCCGGGGGCCGGTCACCAGGAAGCAGTGGGAAGGCTCCGCGGTCCCGGCTGCCCGCGGTTGCGGACGTCCGATCCGCCCGCGCAACTGGTGCAACTGCGCGATGCCGAACCGCTCCGCGTGCTCGATCACCATCAGCGTCGCGTTGGGTACGTCAACGCCCACTTCGATGACCGTGGTCGCCACCAGGGCCTGCAAGGCGCCCTGCCGAAAGGCCTGCATGAGGGCATGCTTTTCCTCTGCCGGCAGCCGCCCGTGGAGCAGACCCAGCCGCAGCCGCGGATATTGGCGCTGCAGTCTGGCAAACATTTTCTGGGCGGGCTTGAGGTCGAGTTGGGCTGATTCTTCAATCAGCGGATAGACGAAATACGCCTGGCGGCCCGCCTCCAGCCGGCGGTTCACAAAGTCATAGACGGCATCGGCGCGGCTCGCCTCCACCACGCGCGTATGGATGGGCAAGGCGCCCGGCGGCGCCTGTCGCAGCGTGCTCACCTCCAGGTCGCCGTACAGGGTCAGGGCCAGCGAACGCGGAATCGGGGTGGCGGTCATCACCAGCACGTGCGCCGCCCGCTCTGTCCCCGCCCGGTCTTTGTGCATCAGTTGGAAGCGCTGCATCACGCCGAAGCGGTGCTGCTCGTCCACGATCACCAGGCCCAGCCGCTCGAGGCGATGCCGGCCCTCCAGCAGGGCCTGCGTGCCGATGGCCAACTGCGGCTCTCCCGCCGTCCGCCGCCTGCCGCCGGTCACCAGCGCCACGTGATAGTCGGGCAGCCGCTGCCGCGCCACCAGGTAATGCTGTTCCGCCAGAATCTGCGTGGGCGCCATCAGCGCCACCTGGTAGCCGTTCTCCATCGCCACCACCGCCGCCTGCAGGGCGACAATGGTTTTGCCGCTGCCGACATCGCCTTGCAGCAGCCTCCGCATGGGATGGCCCGAGCACATGTCGCCCACGATGTCGCGCAGCGCGTTCTTTTGGTCGGCCGTGGGGTGGAACGGCAGCAGCTTCTTGAGCGCTTCGCGCATGGGCGGCTGCACCGTCATCTCCACGCCCGCCTGCCGCCGCACCCGGCGCTGTTTCAGCTCCAGCCCGGCCTGCAGGAAAAACAACTCTTCGAAGATCAGCCGCCGGTGCCCCGGGGTGCGTGCGTTCTCCAATTCCGCCGGCGGGGTGTCGGGCGGGGGAAAGTGCACCTGCTCCAGCGCCGCCCGCCGGTCCGGCAGCCCCAGCCCGGCGCGAAGGCCGGCGGGCAGCGCATCCGGCAGCTCTCTGGGCAGCGCTGCCAGCGCGCTGTGCACCAGCCGCCGCAGCCGCGCCGCCCCCAGCGCCCCGATGGCCTCGTACACCGGCACGATGCGGCCCAGCTTGAGCGAACCCACGGTGCCCTCGTCCGCCTGCAGCCGTTCAATCTCCGGCTGGCGCATGAGCAGGCGTCCGCGCTCGCGGATCAGTTTCCCATAGAGCGCCACCATCGCGCCCGAGGCAAACTGATCGCGCAAAAACCCGGCGTGATACCAGCCGCAGCGCATCATCCCCGTGCCGTCATTCACCAGCATCTCCATGGTGACCACGCCGCGCTGCGTGCGCCCCATGGCCACGGTATGCACTTGCGCCACCACCACCGCCGCTTCGCCCTCCACCAGCTCGCGAATGCTGCGCCTCCGGCTGCGGTCCTCGTAGCGAAAGGGAAGCGTGGTGATCAAATCCTCCACGGTAAAGACCCCGCGCTGCTGCAGGACGCGCGCCAACTTCGGTCCCACGCCCTTGACAAACTGCACCTCCGTCGCCAGGCTCAGGCGGGAAGATTCCGGAACGGGCGCATCCAGCATGGCCTCTATAATGACAGGTGGTGTGGAACTCTCGATGTCAGCGGGTTGCGCGGCCGGGCCGCGCCGGGGCCCGCGCCCGCGCATGGCTGCCGGCCTTGCTGGCAGCTCTACTGGCACAAACGGTTTTGGCTGCAGCGGCGGGTGCAGCCGGGCCCCTTTCCCGGCCTGCGCCGCCGCCGCCGGCGGCCCTGCGCCGCGCCCTCGAAGCCGCCCACGACGGCCAACTCGACCGGGCGTTTTTCCTGGCCCGCCGCGCCGTCGAACAGCAGCCTGAAAACCAGGAACTGATCACCATCCGCGAAATTCTCCGCCAGCGGGCGGTGATGGCCCACCTCCAGTCCGGCCGCAAACTGGCGGGCTTGGGCCGGCATGACGCCGCCGCCGCGGAGTTTCGCTCCGCCCTGGCTCTCGACCCGGGCAGCGCCGATGCCCGCCTCGGCCTGGCGCAGCAGTATCCTTCCCGCACGCCCGCGGCGCCCACCGACACCCGCCTGCGTGTCGAGCGCGCGGCTCCGCCCATTCTGGTCGCGGCCGCGCCGGGCCGGCGCGACTTTCACCTGCGCCTGAGCACCCCCGATGCCGCGGCCCAGGTCGCGTCCGCCTACGGCTTGCGCGCCTACGTCGCCACGGATGTGCCCCGCACCCAGGTGCGCCTCGATCTTGACCACGCCACCTTCACCCAGGCCATGACCGCGCTGCGAGCGGTGAGCGGCCTCGATTGGATTCCGCTCGACGCCCACACCCTCTACTTCGGCACTGTGGCGCAGCTCAAGGCACGCCAACCACTGGCCACGCGCACCTTTTACCTGCCTTGGGTGGCGGATACCATCACCTTGAACCAGATCACCGGCGCCGTCCGCACGCTGCTCGCGGTTCCACAGGCGATGCCCGATGCCGATGCCAATACGCTGACCGTCCGCGGAACCCCGGAACAATTGGATGCCGTCGAGGCGCTCCTGCTGCATCTGCACGGCGCGCCGGGCGAAGTGCTGCTCGAAGTGCGCGTGCTGGATCTGAGCAGCACCACCGCCCGCGATCTCGGCCTCTCGCTCCCCAACCAGTTCACCATGTTCTCGCTGGCGCCGCTGCTCGCCCAGCTCAAAAACAGCGGCAGCCTGTCGCAGGACATCCTCAACCTGTTCGAGCAGGGCGGGTTGAATGCCGTCCTCAACTCCGGCATGCTCTCCCCCTCGGACCTGGCCAACGCGCAATCCCTGCTTTCCCCCCTGCTGCAGAATCCGTTCGTGGTTTTTGGCGGCGGCGCCACGCTGATGGCGGTGTCCGTGCCCAGCTTCACCGCCCAGTTGAATGCCGCCCAGGGCCGGGTGACAAGCATCGAAACCGCGCTCCTGCGCGCCCAAAGCGGTCAGAACGCCGAACTGAAAATCGGCCAGCGTTACCCGGTCATCAACGCTTCGTTTGCGCCCATCACCCTCAGCCCGGAGATCAGCAAGGTGCTGGGCAACGGCAGTTTCATCCAGCCCTTCCCCTCCTTCACCTACCAGGATCTGGGTCTCGACGCCAAGGTGACGCCCTACGTCGCCCTCAATGGCGAGCTGCGCCTGCAGCTCGACCTCACCATCTCCAGCCTCACCGGCGCCTCCAGCAACAATATTCCCATCGTCAACCAGCGTCATCTGGTTACCGAAGTCGGCCTGCGCGATGGGGAGCCGGTGATGGTGGCCGGTTTGTTCAACAACCAGGAGATGCGCAGCCTCTCCGGCCTGCCCGGCCTGTCACAAATCCCCGGCCTGGGCAGGCTCTTCTCCTCCGAAAATCTTCAAACCGCACACAGCCAGTTGGCGCTGCTGATCACTCCCCATCTGGTGCAATTGCCGCAGCGCCAATCGCCCGGTATCTGGCTCCCCGCCGGCTTCGCCCCGGTCGCCGCCGCCGGTAACTGACGTCAGCGTTCGCGGTTCTTCACCACGGCGCCGCCCTTCATCACGAACTGCACGTCTTCCAGCAGGCGGATGTTCTGCAGCGGATCGCCGGCCACGCCCACGATATCGGCGTATTTGCCCACCTCCAATGTGCCGATGTTCTTCTCGTCGCGCAGCAGCTCGCTGGCGTTGAGCGTTCCGGCCTGAATCGCCGCCAGCGGCGACATGCCGTAGTGCACCATCCAGTAAAACTCCTGCCCCTGCGTGCCATGGGGAAACGGCCCCACGTCGGTGCCCAGGGCGATCGGCACCCCCGCCGCCAGTTGCTTGCGGAACTCCGCGGCTTTGTACTCGATCGTCCGGCTGGTGCCTCCGGGTCCGCCCATGGCTTTGCTGTTGAAAGCGATGTACACGCTGAAGGTGGGCACGGCAAAGATGTGCTTGGCGGCCATCAGCTTCATCGTCTCCGGGGAGAGTTGCGTGGCGTGGTCAATGGACGCCACTCCGGCTTGCGCGGCATAGAGCGTGCCAGGCTCGCCCGCGTCATGGACGCCGATGAACGTGCCCAGCCGGTCGGCCTCCGCCACGGCGGCGGCCAGCTCGGGCTCGGTGAACTGGTACTGCACGGTGAACTTGCCGTTCACCCAGCGCTCGCTGCCGGTTTCATAAATCTTGATGAAGGTGGCGCCCAAATGAAACTGCCGCCGCATCGTCTCCACCAACTGGGTGATGCCGGTCACCATGTCGGCATTGTCGGGAATGGGGATGGCGGTATTGTAGCCGCGGGCCGCCTCGTGACCGCCCACGATGGAGATGGCGTTGCCGGAGATCCACATGCGTGGCCCGGGGATATCCCCGCGATTGATCGCTTGGCGCACGGCCGCGTCGGCATTGCCCGCGCCTTCGGTTCCCATGTCCCGCTCCGCGGTGAAACCGGCCTCCAGGTCGGCCTTGGCCGCCAACGTGGCCAGGATGGTGCGCTCCGGCACGGTTTCGCGTACCGTCTGCCCCGCCTCGTCCACCGGCTGTCCCGGCCGGGGTGCGTGCAGAAACAGGTGCACGTGCGCATCAATCAGGCCGGGCAGCAGCGTCAGGCCGCCCAGGTCAATCTCCTTCGTCCCCGCCGGCGCGGTCAGGTTGGCGCCCATGGCGGCGATGCGGCCATGCTCCACCAGAATCATGCCCGGTCGCGTGTAGGCGCCGGTGCGCACGTTCAGCACCGCCGCCGCCTTCAGCAGCACCGGTGGTGTCGCCGCGCTCACGCCTCCATCCACCTGGGCCGCTGCCGGCAGGGCGCTCAGTAGCGCCACTGTGACCGCGGCCGCCGCCATTTTCAAGCTTTGCATTGCCTTCTCCCTTCGGCTGTCAGTGATAAATGCCGGTGTCCGGCCAGCAGATCAGCCCGTCCTCCGGCGGCGTTCGCGGCCCCTCGAGTCCGCCGCGTCCGCCGCGTCCCGCGCCTGCGGCGGCGGGCGAAGGCGCGAATTTGGGATCGAGGGTTTGGGCGATCTCGTCCCGCGCGGCTGCCAGGTGGGCCCGCGTGGCGGCGTCGCGGGCGCGCGGCAGAGCCATGCGGATGTCGTTGGTCAGGGTCACCAGTTGCGCCCGCAGCAGCGCCCGCGGTTCCGCCATGGCATCGTCGTTTTCCTGGAGCTTGGTGCGCACCACGCCCAGGTAGGCGTCCTGGAGGTTGCGGCGATACGCGTCAATGCCCACCTGCGGCTGCGTCAACTCGCTCCAGATGCCGTGGCGCAAATCCGCGAGAAAATCCGCCGGCGCATAGGCCGCCGTGCCATCTTCGGCGGCCAGTTGCTCCATCCGTTCCAGCCGCTGATTTTGCAACAGGATCGAAAGCACCCGCAGTTGGCTGGTGCGAATTTGCCCCATCGCCCCGTCCGGCTCAAAGATGCGCGTGACCTTCGGCTGAATGAGGAAATGCGGGGTGGCGAAGGCGTTCTGGTTGAGGAAGGCCACCGCCGCCGCCTGCCGCGCCCGCGGCTCGGGCGTAAACTGCGTTCCGCTCTGGTCGCTGTGCTTGTCCTGCGAATCCACGCCGCCCACCATCACCGCCACATGGCCCATCTCGGTTGCCCACTGTCCCAGAATGCGTGCGTAAACCTCGTTCATGCGGTCATAGGGCTTGCCGGATTTGGCGGTGGTCGCGGGCGCCAGCATGTTCATCACCCGCTCCAGGTTTTTCAATCCCATGCTGGTGGCGTAGAGGGCGTCGGCGTCGCCCACCGCCTCGGTGTTGGCGCCCGGATCGGCCCCGTCGGCATGGTCGGTGGTGAAGCGCAGCCACGGCGTCTTGTCCTGCTCCCGCGACCAGGCGTCCAGGGTCGGCTTCTCCTCATCGGGCGTGGACGCGCCGGGTATGGGCGCGTAGCCCCAATGCACCGCCCACTTGTCGTAGGGGCCGATCTTGGGGATCAGATCCTCGGGCGGAATATGATCCTCCGGCTGCGCCACGTAATCGAAGCGGGCGTAGTCCATCAGCGTCGCCACATCCCCCATCGTCGCCAGCCAGTGGGCGTCGCGCAGATCCTTGACCGGGTACTCCGAACTCGACTTCATGTTGTGCTGGAATCCCAGCGTATGCCCCACTTCGTGGGCCACCACGTACTCCAACAGGCGCCCGCTCAGATCCTCAGGTAGCGGCAGGCTGGCCGCCCGCGGATCCAGCGGCCCCACCTGGGTGAAGTACCAGTCGTTCACCAGGTTCAGTACATTCTGGTAGATCTGCACCTGCGCGTTCAGGATTTCTCCGGTGCGCGGATCGTGGATGTTGGGTCCAACCGAATTCTCGACCGTGGAGGGCAGCCAGCGGATCATGGAGTTGCGCATGTCCTGCGGACTCCAGGTGGGATCTTCCGCCGGCGTGGGCGCGTCCTTGGCCACGATGGCGTTTTTGAACCCCGCCGCCTCAAACGCCGGCTGCCAGTCCTCGATGCCCTTGCGGATCCACTTCCGCCACTGCACCGGCGTCGCCGGATCAATGTAATAGACGATGGGCTTCACCGGTTCCGACAGCGCCACGCCCGGATCCTTCTTCACCAGCCGCCAGCGCGTGATGTAGGTGCGCGTGGGCGCCTTGGGCTCGTCGCGGCTAAAATCCTGCTGGGTCACGCTGAAATATCCCACCCGGTCGTCAAACAGCCGCGGCGGCATCTTGTCCTCCGGCAGCTTGATCATGCTGAAGTGCATGCGCACCGTCTGGCTGGGCGGCGCCGGGCGTGCCCCGCGTGCGCCCCGGCCGCCCGTATCCTCTCCCGGCGCGGGCAGCGGGGTGGTGTAGGTCTGGGTGGCCTCGACCTCGATGTTCTCCGGAAACGCCCGCGCGCTGTCGAAAAAGGAACGCGCGGCGTCAAAGCCGCGCGCCCGCAGCCGCTGCCGGGGGCTGAACTCCGGCACTTCGGTGTCGTACAGCCGCGTCACATCAATCACCGCTTCGTGATTCGGCCCCCACGCCGCCACCGGAAACGCCATCACGATATTGCTGTTGTTGGAGGCCGCCACCGCCGAGGCGATCGGCAGCGCCGGGTCGGCCACCATGCGGTAGTCCACCTCACGCAGCAGGATGGTGTCGTCGTGCCGCACCCAGCGCACCACGTGATCGCCCACCTGGTCGCCGCCGTAGCCGTCACCGAAGGGCGTGCGCGCGATCAGGCTGGTCCACAGGAAGTCCTTGTCGAGCTGATCGGTGGGAATGGCGAAATACAGATGCTCGGCGTCGCTGACCTTGTCCTTCTGCGTGTAGACGGTGAAGATGCCGGTCTGCTTCCGCGCCGCACCGGTGATGACCTGATCGAAGGGCTTGGGAGCGCGACTGGCGCCTGCTCCGGCCTCACCCCGGCCGCCCCGGCCCTGCGCCGTCAAGGGAAGGGAACCCGCGGCCAGACAGGCCGCCAGGCAAGCCGCGCCAAGGATGCGCTTCATAAGAAAGGTGCCTCCGGGCTAATTCGGCCTGAGTCTAACACAGCCAACTGTGTGTGTGAGACGATGGGGCCAATGCTCTCCGATTTCTGCGATCGCTTCCGCCCGCTGGCGCTGACCCTGCTGCGGCTGGCCGTGGGCGTGGTCTTTCTCTCTCACGGCTGGGGCAAGGTTTCGGATTTGCCCAAGTGGTCAGGCATTTTCATCCACATGGGTTTCTCCGGATGGGTCGCCTACGGCATCGGCCCGCTGGAGTTTATCGGTGGAGCGCTGCTGATTGTGGGCTTATTCAGCCGCCTGTTCGGCCTGCTGCTGGCGGGCGACATGCTGGTGGCGCTGCTCAAGGTGCACCGGCCCGGCGGCCCGCTGTTTCCCACTGGCCGCTTTGAAGAGGTGATGATCCTCTCCGCCATGAGCTTCGCCGTCTTCGCTTACGGCGGCGGACCTATCTCCGTAGACGCCATCCTCTTCGGCCGCAGCCGCTCCGGTTTCGCCCGCCGCCGCAGTGCCCGCGCGTGAGAGCTGCGCCCGCCCTCCTTCACTGTTCGGCAACCTCGTCCAGCCGCTGCCAGCGATAGACTCCCAGCGCTGCCACCCAGCTCAATACGAATAACCCGATGATGGCGTAGCCCAGCGCGGCGAAGTGATCATTGAGCCAGCGCGCGCCTCCGGCCAGGCCCATCAGCTCGATGGCGCCCACCAGCAGCGCCATGCCCGCCGAGAGGCCGGTGACGGTGAGGTTGTAGAACATCCGCCGCATGGGCTTGGCGAACGCCCAGCCATACGCGCCGGTCATGAGCACGCTGTCGCTAGTGTCCACCAGCGCCATGCCGGCGGCGAACAGGGCGGGAAAGACCAGCACCGCTCCCAGCCTCAAGCCGCGCGCCGCCTCGGCCGCGGCGATGGCCAGCAGACCTACCTCCGTGGCCGTGTCGAAGCCCAAGCCGAACAGAAAGCCCAGCGGGTACATATGCCAACTGGCGCGCATGCGCGCAAACAGCGGCCGGTAGAGCCGGGCCAGCAGCCCGCCCCCGGGCTGGGTCCAGTCGAAGCTTGTGTCCGGCCCGCCATCGCCGCGCCGCAATTGGCGAAAGCGGGCGCGCAGCGACCGCCATACCGCCAGGTTCGCCAGTCCGATCCCCAACAGGAAAATGCCGGAGATGCAGGTGCCCAGCACTCCGCCGATACTCCTCCATTCGCCCAATCCATTCAGCCGCACGGCCGCACCCGCCAGCAGCGCCGCCCCGATCACCACCACGGTCGAGTGACCCAGCGAGAACCACAACCCGCTGCTCAGCGCCGGCCGCCGTTCCTGCATCAGCTTGCGGGTGACATTGTCTATGGCGGCGATGTGATCGGCGTCCACCGCATGCCGCAGGCCCAGGCTGTAGGCCACCAGCGCCATGCCCAGCAGTCCGGCGTTGTGGCGCAGCGTCAGCGCCGCCCACAGCCACGCGGCCGTGTTGCCGGCCAGCAGCCCGGCGTAAAGCCAGCCCAATCGCGCCTTCACGTGCCGGCCACCAGGTGCTGCAGTTCGTCCATCCCCTCGCCGCTGCGCGCCGACACCACGCACACGCGCATGCCCGGCCGCACCGACTCAATATTGCCGCGCAGCAGGCCGAGGTCGCAGCCGGCGGCCGCCGCTAAATCGTTTTTGGTGATCACCGCCACATCGGCGGTGTTGAAGATGGTGGGATACTTCAGCGGCTTGTCTTCGCCTTCGGTAACCGCCGCCAGCACCAGGCGCAGATCCTCGCCCAAGTCGTAGGCCGACGGACACACCAGGTTGCCGACGTTCTCAATCAACAACAGGGCAAGTCCGGCCAGATCCCAACCGGCGATGGTCTCCTCGATCATGCGCGCCTCCAGATGGCAGACGGTGCCGGTGGTGATCTGCCGCGCCGGCGCGCCGGCGGCCGCCAGCCGCCGCGCGTCGTTGTCGGTGGCCAGGTCGCCCACCAGCGCGGCCACGTGCTTTTGGCCCGCCAGCCGCGCCACCAGCGCCGCCAGCAACGCCGTTTTGCCCGCGCCCGGGCTGGAAACCACGCTGACCACGCGCACGCCCGCTTCCTGAAACCGCCGGCGCAGCTCCCGGGCGCGCAGATCATTGTCCTTGAGCAGATGGCGGCGCACTTCCACCAGCCGCGGCACGGCCGTACTCATGGGTCCACCTCCAGCGCGAAGATTTGCATGCCGGTTCCTGCCACGATTTCCGTAACCAGCCGTGAGCCTGCGAGCGCCGTGCCCTGGCAGGCCACTTCATAGGCGAAGCGCAAAGCCTCCCCCTGCGCGCCCGAATATTCGCCCAGCCGCAGGTGCACGGCGCGCACCCGCAGACCGCCGCGGGCGGCGCACTCCGCCTCCACGCCTTCCAGCAGGCTCAGCGCCAGCGACAACTCGTGCATGGCGCTACATCGAATACATCTTCAGTTCCCGCTGCAGATCCGGATACAGCGCGTAGGCGGCGTAAGCCGCCAGCCCCAGCACCGCTGTCCACAGCAATGTGCGCTTCATTGTTTGGCCACCTCCAGTTCGTTTCTCACCATCGTCATCACCACCTCCCGCACCATCTCCAGGGCTTCGGGCAGCGCCGCCGCCACCGGCGGGCTCAGTTCTTCCTGATCGAAATCCGGCTCCAGCCGCAGCGGCTCGCAGCCGATGAGATGCATGGGCGGCAGAGGGATGTCCATTTGTTGCGCCAGCGCCCGCGCGCTTTCCACGTTGACGGTGTGGCCGTCGGGCGCGGCGGGCGGTTGCTCCGGTTGATCGAGAAGCAGGTGCCAGAGGGTCCCGGGCGCATGGCCCTGCCGCACCGCGTCCACCACCACCACCCCGGTCCAACCTTCACCCAGGGCAAACACCAAATCCAGGCAGCGGATGCCGAACTCGCGCAGCACCACGCCCTCCGGCCAGGCTTGCGCGGCCAGCCGCCGCACCGCCTCGACGCCAAAGGCATCGTCGCCGAGGAACAGGTTGCCGATGCCGGCAATCAGCACCCGGGTCACAGCGGTTCCACCTCCTCGAGGGCAAAGAAGAACCGGTGTCCGGTCTGCTTCGCCTCGCCCAGGTCGGCGCCGGGGTCATCATCCACCACCACGGCCAGTTGCACCGCGCCTTCGACCTCCTGTTCCACCGCCTGAATGCGCGCCGCCTTGCCGTCGAGCACGCGGTTGAACAGGTCCCCGCCCGGCCGCGGATGCAAGCGTACACGGTCGCCGGCGCGCAGCGTGCGCCCCTGGCAGCGCACCGCCGCCGGCGGCGAGGCATACGCATCCCACGCCCGCCCACCATGTAGCTCCGGCGCCGGCCCCGCCGTGCAGCGCTCCAGAATGGACTGCCCCAGCCCGCCGCGGTCGCGAATTTCCGCCTGCTCCGCCTCGCTCAGCGTCATCACGCGCAGGGTCAGGAGTTCATCCATCTCGGTGGCGTCACAAAAATCCCCGCGGCTTTGCGCCGCCACCCGGGCGTGATCCTCGAGAATGATCGGCGCCCCCAGCAGCAGGTCGCGCTCGCCTGGCAATCCCGCCAGAATCGGGTAGAGCCCATCGCTGTGGCAGGCGGCCGCTTCCGCCGCGCGCGCCGGCGGCGGATCCTGCGCCGAAACAAAGGCCCCGCGCTCCAGCCCGCAGCGCATCTGCGCCGAGGCCAGCACCGCCTGCGCGTCCGCCTGCAGCGTGGTATTCGCCGCGGTGGCGCTGAGCCGCCAAAGGTGCGAATCCAGCCGGATCAATTCGACCTGCAGTGCGCCGGCCACGCCGCCGCGTTCCCATTCCGCCATTCCCGGAAGTGCGGCCTCGGCCCACGCCCGGCCTTCGCCCTCGAGCCACACCAGCCGCACCAAGCCCCGCGGACGGTCATCGCACTCGATCAGCGCCTCCAGCCGCGCCTGCGAGCGCTCCTCCGCAATGGCGGCCGGGTGCAGGCTGCCGAAGCACCACGCCCGCTGGTTTTTGAGCGCGCTCGGCCGGTAGGGATACAGCAGGTGTCCCTCGTACAGCACCGTGGTCGCCAGCGGTTCGAAGCGCTCCCAGTTCATGCCGCCTCCTGCCGCGCCGCTGCGGGCGCCAGCAGCGCCTCCACGGTCTGCTCCCAACTGGCGTGACCGCCGGCGGCGCGAAAGGCCAGCAAGCGGGCGAACACCTCCGGCGTCAGCCCCAGCCAGCGCCGCTCCTGCCACACGGCCTCGAGCGCCGCCTGCCAGGCGGCGGCGGGCATGCGGTAGCGTGCCTCGATCTCCCAGGGAATCGGCGCCGCCTGCACGCCCGAAAGGCTGCGCAACAGCGCCACACCGCTGAACAGCAGCCGCAGCGGCACGTGCCCGCCCGCCAGCGACTCGCAATACTGGCTTCCGGCGAGCGCCACGTCCAAACTGCAGGGCAGGAGCAGCTCGCACACCGTGGTGCCGGTGAAGCCCGGCACCATAACGGCCACCTCCTGCCAGAGGAAGGGACGCAGGGTCTCGCTCCAGCGCTCGGGTGATCCGAACAATCCCGCCAGCCTCGCCGCCTCCGCGGCGCTGTAGCCGCGCAGAGCCGGTTCGATCTGCACCGTGCAGCGCAGCCAGATGGCCTCGACCGGCTCGGGAGAGCCGTTGACCACGCGCAGCCCCATGCGCAGCGCCGGCGTCAGCGCCCGCGGCGCCGGCTGCAATTCTTCCACCAGAAACCGGAACTCAGGCATCCGCCCGCTCCCTGCGCCCGCCGGGCGCCGCCCACTGCGCGCAGAACGCGCCCACCTGCCGCCGCACTTCCGCCCCGCCCGACAGCCCCTGCCAGTGGCGGCGCACCAGCCCCGCCAGCCGGTAGGCCTGGTCAAGCGGCAGCACCAACATCTCCGCAGCCGGCAGCAGGCGCTGGATCAGGACACATTCCAACTCCGGTTGCAGCCGCTCCAACTCCGTGTGCGCCGCCCGGATCGCCGCCCACGCCTCCGGCGCCACCGCCGCCCGCGCCACGCCGCCCGGCCCGGGATAGCCGGCCGTCACCGCCCCATTGCCGTGCACGGTCACAAAGGTCAGCTTCACCGGAATCGCCAGGCTGGCCCATTCCCGCTCCGTCAACCGGCAGCCGAGCGCGCGGGCGTCGCGCGGCAGCCGCCGCCGTTCCTGCCCGGGGCGGTCAAACAGCAGCGCGCAGGCGGTGCAACTGCAGGCCAGCCCGCCGGTGGCCATCTCCAGCACATGCTCGTGGGGCTCGCCCAGGGCTTCGCTGCAAAACTCGCACACCGCCGCCGCTTCGCGCCCGGCCGTCGTCAGGCGGGCCAGCCGCCGCAGCGCCGTGATCTCCCGCGCCTCCATGCCTGTCTCCCGTCCGCCTCAGGCCGGCGGCAGGTGCGGCATGCGGTGGTCCACGGCGTCGTGCAGCGTGGGGTTGATGGAGGTGGCGCTGCGCGCCTGCCGCGACCACCCCACCCGTCCCTGTTCGGTGGCGTGCAGCGCCCACTCCTCGCCGCGGTTCGTACCCGGTGTGTGCGAAGGCGTATCCGGGCGCACACGCGCCCTGCCCACGCGGATCCCCTGCCGCGTCTCCACCACGCGCAGCTTCGCCGCCCGCTTTTCGAGCCCGCGCTGCTGCCAATCCAGCACCTTGCGGTCCAACTGCTCCCGCTTCTCGTCATCCTGCAGTGGGTTCAGCCACGACATGCCCGCCTCCTCCCGTCAGCACGGTAACCGGCACAAAGTTGCCCGCCGCCGCCGCCGGCCGCTCCGGCCGCAGCTCGTGCAGCTCCAGCAGCCCGCGCACCTCGCCGTCGCGCTCCCAAGCGGCCCACAGCGCCTCGAGGCGCGGGGCATCGGCGGCCGCCTGCAGCATCTGCCGCAGGCCGCGGGCGTGCAGAGCCAGAATGCGCTGCAGCAGCTCGATCATGTCGCCGCGCAGCCCGGCGTCGGGAATGGCCTCGCAGCGCGCGATCAGCGCCTCCAGCCGCTCGGCGTCACTCACGGTCGTGCCCCGCTCCGCCCGCCACCCCGAACATGGGCGAGTGCCGCACCTCCACCGTCCGCCCCTGGCCGACGTACATGTGCACCCCGCACGGCAGGCAGGGGTCGAAGCTGCGCACCGCCCGCATGATGTCCACCCCCTTGAACTTCGCCGGCCCGTTCTCCTCGAAGATCGGCGTGTTCTGCACCGCGTCCTCGTACGGCCCCGGCGTGCCCAGGCTGTCGCGCGGGCTGGCGTTCCACGGCGTGGGCGGATAGGGATGATAGTTGGCGATCTTGCCGCCACGAATCACCACATGGTGACTCAGCACCCCGCGCACCGCTTCGTGGAAGCCGCAGCCGATCGCTTCCTCGGGTACGGTGAACGGCGACCAGGTGCGGTTGTCGCCGCCCAGCAGCGTGGCCATCGCCTGCTCGTAAAAGTACAGCGCCATGCCCGCCGCATAGGCTTGAAAGTAGGTCCGCGCCCGGTCGCGCTCGATCGCGTTCGACCACTGCGGCGGCCGCCAGGTGAACTTCGCCGCCGGCAGATCCGAGGTCTTCGGCATTTCGATCTCGATCGCGCCGCCGCCGGCCTTCACGTAGGGGGTGTGCACCAGCCCCTGCAGCGCCGTGGACCACAGCCGCGCGATCGGCCCGCCGCCGGTGTCCAGCGCCAGGTAGTCGCCGGTGTGCTTGTTGTACCAGCGCGGCGACATCACCCAGGTGTAGTTGCCCTCGAAGTTCCGCTTCTGCGGCCGCGGCGTGGTGGTCTGGTTCCACGGATGCCGCTGGTCCACCGGGTTGCCCAGCGGATCGTGGCTGACGAACATCTCCCGGTTCGCCCAGTCGTCGTAATAGGAGTGGCCCAGCAGGATGCGGATGCCCAGGTTGATCTCCACCAGATCATTGGTCACCAGCCGGCCGTCCACCACCACCCCCGGCGTCACAAACATGTGCCGCCCCCACTCGCTCATCGTCTCGTAGCGGTAGTCGCAGTACTCCGGGTTGTTCCACGCCCCCCAGCAGCCCAGCAGGATGCGCCGCTGCCCCACCTTCTCGTACCCCGGCAGCGCCTGGTAGATGAAGTCGAACAGATCGTCGTGCAGCGGCACCACGCGCTTCATGAAGCTCACATACTTCAAAAGCCGCGTCAGGTAATCGGTGAACACCTGCGGCGTCGCCACCGTCCCCACCCCGCCCGGATACAGCGTCGAGGGGTGCACGTGCCGGCCTTCCATCAGGCAGAACATCTCCCGCGTCAGCCGGCTCTTCTCCAGCGATTCGCGGTAAAAGCTGCCGGTGAACGGGTTCAGCGCCCGCATGATGTCGGCCAGGGTGCGGAACCCGTGCACGGCGGCGTGCGGCGCCGCGGTCTTCTGCGCCTTCTCCCACACCCCCGGGTTGGTCTCCTTCACCATCTCCTCGCAGAAGTCCACCCCCACCAGGTTGTCCTGGTACAGGCAGTGGTCGAACATGTACTCCGCCGCCTCGCCCAGGTTGACGATCCACTCCCCCAGCGGCGGCGGCTTCACCCCGAAGGCCATCTGCTGCGCATAGTTGGCGCAGGTGGTGTGGTTGTCGCCGCAGATGCCGCAGATGCGGCTGGTGATGAAGTGGGCATCGCGCGGATCCTTGCCCTTCATGAACACGCTGTAGCCGCGGAACAGCGAGCTGGTCGCGTGGCACTCGGCCACCTGCTTCTGTTCGAAATCAATCTTGGTGTAGATGCCCAGGTTGCCCACGATCCGCGTCACCGGGTCGAAGTTCATCTCCACCAGCCGCCCCGGGCCCTGGCCGATGCCGCCGCTCGTCTCCGTCGTGGTTGCCATGACGATGCCTCCCTCCCTCTACGCCGATTTCAGGTAGCCCGTGCTCAGCCCCGGTCCCAGGTGCCGCCACCTCGGGTCCTGGTTGCCGCTCCGGTTCGTCAGGCTGCGCAGGCTACGGATCGCCCGCCCATAGACAAACCCGGCCGCCACCGACACGCTCGACCCCGGCGGCTCATCCATGAACGGCATGAACTTGTCCGGGAACCCCGGCATGGTGCAGGTCATGCAGATCCCGCCCACATTCGGACAGCCGCCGAGGCCGCTCATCCACCCCCGCTTGGGCACGTTGCAGTTCACCACCGGCCCCCAGCAGCCCAGCTTCACCAGGCATTTCGGCGAGCCGTACTCCAGCGCAAAGTCCGACTGCTCGTAGTACCCCGCCCGGTCGCAGCCCTCGTGCACCGTCTTGCCGAACAGCCACGTCGGCCGCAGCTTGGCGTCCAGCGGAATCATCGGCGCCATCCCCGCCAGCTCGTAGAGCAAGTAGGTCAGCGTCTCCATGAAGTTGTCGGGCTGCACCGGACACCCCGGCACGTTGACGATCGGCAGCCCCGCCGCCGAGCGGTAATCCCAGCCCAGGTAATCGGCCAGCCCCATGCTGCCGGTCGGGTTGCCGGCCATGGCGTGAATGCCGCCGTAGGCGGCGCAGGTGCCGACGGCGATCACCGCCAGCGCCCGCGGCGCCAGCTTGTCAATCCAGGTCGTGGTCAGGATCGGCTGCCGCGTCTCCGGATCCTCGCCCCACGCCGCCCAGTACCCTTCGTCCTTCACCTCTTCGTTGGGGATCGAGCCCTCCATCACCAGCACATAGGGCCGCTCGTTCTCCCCCCGCCAGGCCTTGCGGAACGGCGCCAGAAACTCCTCGCCTACCGCCGCGGCCAGCACCGGATTGTGCAGGTATACCTTGGGCAGCCCGGGGATGCCCTGCAGCACCACATCCTCGATCGCCGGCTGCTGCGCCGCGGTGATGGACACCGAGTCACCGTCGCAGCTCATGCCCGCCGTGATCCAGAGAATATCCAGCTCCTCGACCGGGAGTTTCACATCGGGGGAAGGGGTGCTTGCCATGTTTGCCCCGATGGCTGCCCGCCGCGGGAAGGTTGCTAACAAATACGCGGCAACTGTTCGTGAAACTGCGTGTCCAGCACCCGCGTCCCTCCCACCCCGGTGGCCAGCAGCACCATGCCCGCTGGCGCCTCAACCACGGCGCCGATGCGCCGCGCCCCCGCCCCCAGCGCATGCGCCCGCAGCGCCGCCAGCGCCCGCTCCGCCGCCTCCGGCGCCACCACGGCCACCAGCTTGCCTTCGTTGGCCACATACAGCGGGTCAATGCCCAGCAGCTCACACGCCGCTGCCACTTCCGGCCGCAGGGGTATCGCCGCCTCCTCCAGCCGCATTCCCACCCGCGAGCGCCCGGCGATCTCGTGCAGTGCCGTGGCCACGCCGCCGCGCGTGGGGTCGCGCAGGCAGCGCACCGCCCCCGGCGGCACCGCCTCGAGCAGCGCCGCCACCAGCCCGGCGAGGGCGGCGCTGTCGCTGGTGATGGCCCCTTCAAACTCCAATCCCTCGCGTTGCGACAGGATTGCCATGCCGTGCTCGCCCACCGTGCCGCTAAGCAGCACCGCGTCGCCCGGCCGCGCCTGGTCGGCGCTCAACCGCACCCCCGCCGGCACCCAGCCCACGCCGGTGGTGGTAATGA
Source organism: Terriglobales bacterium (assembly GCA_051959955.1). Classification (GTDB taxonomy): domain Bacteria; phylum Acidobacteriota; class Terriglobia; order Terriglobales; family SCQP01; genus SCQP01. Next base: position 44,463 of record JBQCEU010000181.1, read on the forward strand.
ACACCTGATCGCCCTTGCCGCGGTCCACCACCTTGGTGTCGCCGGTGACGATCTCCACCCCCGCCGCCCGCGCCGCCCGCGCCATGGATTCCACCACGCGCGCCAGCACCGTCCGCTCCAGCCCTTCTTCGAGAATGAAGGCCGCCGCCAGCCCCAACGGCCGCGCCCCGCCCATCGCCAGGTCGTTCACCGTACCGTGCACCGCCAGCGAACCAATGTCGCCGCCAGGGAAAAATATCGGCGTCACCACGAAACTGTCGGTGGTCACCGCCAGCCGTCCGGCGGCCGTGCCCGGCACCGCCAGCACCGCCTGGTCATCCATGCGCTCCAGCACCGGATTGCGGAAGGCCGGCAGAAACACCTCCTCCAGCAGCGCCGCCGTCAGCTTCCCTCCCGCTCCGTGCCCCAGCACGATGCGTTCCTGCTCCAGCCGCGGCACCGGACACACCGCGTTCAGCAAACTCGGCCTTTCGCTCACACCACGTCCTCCTCGCCCAGCGCCACATGGATCAGGTCCCACAGAATATGCAGCAGCGCCACGTGCGACTCCTGAATGCGGTGGGTGCTGAAGCTGGGCACGGTGAAACAGTACTCCGCCGCCTCCTGCAGCCGCCCGCCGTCCTTGCCCGAAAAGCCAATGGTCAACATCTCCCGCCCGCGCGCCGCCTCCAGTGCATAAATGAGGTTGGGGGAATGGCCAGAGGTTGAAAGCGCCAGCACCATGTCGCCCGCCTTGCCCCAGAGCTGCAATTGGTCCACGAAGATCTTGGCGAAGTCCTTGTCGTTGCTGATCGCCGTCACCACCGCCGCCTGGCTCACCAGATCGAGCGCCGGCAGCGCCCGGCGCTTTTCGATGATGGGGTGGATGAACTCCACCGCCACGTGCTGCGCATCGCAGGCGCTGCCGCCGTTGCCCATCACCCACAGCTTGCCGCCTGCGCGGAAGCTGGCCGCCATGCGCTGGCTCAGCGCGCCGATCTGGTCGGCGTAGGTGGAAAAGAACGTCTGCTTCACCTCCACCGACTCCTGGCACTTGCGCAGCACCTTGCTGCGCCAAGAGTCGTGGTCATGGGCCAGAGGCTCAATCGCGGGCTCCGCCGGGGTCATGAGTGCGCTCCTTGGGTAAGATGCCGGCCATAGGCGTAGTAGGCGGCGCAGGCGCCCTCGGCCGAGACCATGGTGGCGCCCAGCGGATGCAGCGGCGTGCACACCCCGCCAAACGCCGGGCAGTCGTGCGGCTTCTTGGTGCCTTTCAGAATCTGGCCGCTGATGCACGCCGCCGGCTCGACCGTGTCCACATCCTTCACCTCGAACTTGCGCTCGGCGTCGTGGTCGCGGTACTCCCAGCGCAGCTTGTAGCCGCTTTTGGGAATCGCGCCCACGCCCCGCCACTTGCGGTCCGCGACCTCGAACACGTCAAACACCACCCGCCGCGCCCCCGGGTTGCCGTCACGATCGAGAATGCGCGCGTACTGGTTCTCCACCCGGTGCTCGCCCCGCTCCAGTTGCCGCACCGTCATCAGCGTGCCCTGCAGGATGTCAAGCGGCTCAAAGCCGGTGATCACGATCGGCACCCGGAAGCGGGCGGCGATGGGTTCGTACTCGCGATACCCCATGATGGCGCACACATGACCCGGCCCCAAAAACCCCTGCACGCGGTTGTGCGGCGATTGCAGGATGTTGGCGATCGCCGGCGGCACCATGACGTGCGACACCAGCACCGAAAGATTCTTGAGGCCTTCGGCGTGCGCTTGCGCCACCAGCATGGCATTGGCCGGCGCGGTGGTCTCAAAGCCGATGGCGAAAAACACCACCTCCTTGTCCGGGTGTTGCCGCGCCAGCTTGAGGCAGTCGAGCGGGGTGTACACCACCCGCACCTGGGCCCCCTGCGCCTGCAGCGTGAACAGATCGCCCGACGATCCCGGCACGCGCAGCATGTCGCCAAAGGAGCAAAAGATCACCTCCGGCCGCCGCGCGATGGCGTGCGCCTTGTCAATCATCTCCAGCGAGGTCACGCACACCGGGCACCCCGGCCCGTGCACCAGCTCCAGCCCCTCAGGCAGCATCTGGTCCAGCCCGTGCTTGACGATCGAGTGCGTCTGGCCGCCGCAGACCTCCATCACCACCCAGGGCCGGGTCTGCACCCGCCGGATCTCGTCCACCAATTGCCGCGCCAGCTTTTGGTCGCGGTACTCGTCCATGAACTTCATCCCTCGTCCCCGCTGCCGCCCACCACCGGCGCTTCCAGCTCACCCAACTGGTTCAGCTCCTCCAGCGCCCGGTAGGTGCGCTCGGCCTCGGCGGCGTTCACGCAACTGATGGCGAAACCCACATGCACCAGCACGTAGTCGCCCACCCCGGCCCCGGGCGTATACGCCAGGCAGGCCTCGCGTGTGATCGCCCCAAACTGCACCCGCGCCATCGGCAGCCCGCGCTGCTCAAAGGCGCTGACAATCTTGCCCGGTATGGCCAGACACATTGGCTTCTACTCCCTTCCGGCCTGGGCCAGCGCCACCGCCGCCTGTCCCAGCGCCAACCCGCCATCGTTGCCCGGCACGCGCCGCGGCACCAGCACCCTCCATCCCCCGGCCTCCAACCCCGTCGCCATGGCGGTCAGCAGCCGGCGGTTCTGAAACACTCCGCCGGTCAAACACACCTCGGCGCTTTCCGGTTCACCGCCGGCGGCCGCCCGCAGCCGCTGTAGGGTCTCGACTCCGGCGGCCGCCACGCTGGCGTGAAAGCGCCGCGCCATCACTTCGATGCGCTCGCCCCGCAGCCGGTCGGCTGCCAGCGCCGCCAGCAGCGGCCCGGGGTCAATTTGCAGCGGATTTCCGGCTATCAGCCCGTAGGCATAAGCCTCCGCCTCCGCCCCTTGACCGGCGGCGTTCTCCAGCGCCAGCGCCGCCTCCCCCTCGAAGCTCGCCGTCCAGTGCTCGTCCACCACCCCCGCGATCGCCGCCGCGGCATCAAACAGACGCCCCACCGAGCTCGTGACCCAGCCCAGCCGCGGCCGCTGGAGCATCTGCTGCTCCAGCTTCACCCGCCGCGCGTCCACGTCCGGCCACCATTGCCTGGCCAGCTCCGCCGCCCGCTCTTCGCCCACCGCCTGCTGCAAATGGCCCAGCGCCGCCCGCCAGGGATGCCGCACCGCCTGCTCGCCGCCTGCCAGCCGCACCGGCCGCCAATGGGCCACCCGCTCAAACCCCCGCCGGTCGGCCCAGAAAAACTCTCCGCCCCAGATCGTCCCATCGCTGCCGTAGCCGGTCCCGTCCCAGGCTAGGCCCCACACCGGCCGGCGCAGCCCATGCTCGGCCAGGCAGGCCGCCACGTGGGCATGGTGATGCTGCACCCGCGTCACCTGCCTAATCCCCAGCTCCGCCGCCAGCTCCAGCGCCCAGCGGTTGAGCTGATAGCCGGGGTGAAGGTCGAGCACCAGCCGCTCCGGGTGCACCTCCAATAGCTTCAGGTAATGCTTCAACGTTTGCCGGTAAACCTGCCAGCACTCCAGGTTTCCCATGTCGCCGATATGCGGCGACAAGAAAGCCTGCCCGCCCCGGGTGAGACAGAAAGTGTTCTTCAGCTCCGCCCCCGCCGCCCACACCGCCTCGCCGCCACGCCCCACCTCGACCGGCTCGGGCACATACCCCCGCGCCCGCCGCAGCAGCCGTACTTCGCCCCGCCAGCACTCGACCACCGAATCGTCCACCCGCGCCGCAATCGGCCGGTTGTGGTCCAGGAAGCCCTCGGCCACCCCGCCCAGCGCCTGCCGTGCTTCTCCCGCCTCGGTCGCCAGCGGCTCTCCCCCGTGATTGCCGCTGGTCATCACCACGAGCTCCTGTCCGCTGGCCGCCAGCAGCAGCTCATGCAGAGGGCTGCTGGGCAGCATCACGCCCAGGCGCGGCTGACCCGGGGCCACCGCCGCCGCCAGTTGCCAATCCGTCGCCGGCCGGCGCTCCAGCAGCACAATCGGCCGCGCCGGGTCTTCCAGCGCCCGCTGTTCGCACTCTGCTATCCGGCACACCCGCGCCGCCGCTGCCACATCCCGCGCCAACAGGGCAAACGGCTTGCGCTCCCGTTCCTTCCACCGCCGCAGCCGCTCCACCGGCGCCGCTTGGGCGGCATCACAGGCCAGTTGATACCCGCCCACGTTCTTCACCGCCAAAATGCCGCCGCCGGCCAGCAGCCCGCCCGCCCACTGCAGGCTCGCGTTCAGCCGCGGCCCACACGCCGGACAGGCATTGGGCTGGGCATGGAAGCGCCGCTCCGCGGCAGCTTCGTACTCACGCCGGCACTCCGCGCACAGCCGGAACCCGGCCAGCGTGGTGCGCGGACGGTCGTAGGGAAGCGAACCGACGATGGTGTAGCGCGGTCCGCAGTGGGTGCAGTTGGTGAACGCATACCCCTGGCGACGATTGCCGGCCGTCAGGTAGTCGGCGCGGCAAGCCGCGCACGGCGCCGTGTCGGGCGCCACCCGCGCCGCCGCCTCACCCCCGCCTGCCGCCTCGCTCGTGGCGATGACGAATTGCTGTTCTCCGTGTGGCGCCACGGCCATGCGGCGCATGTTATCCACCCGCGCCAGCGGCGGAGGCCGCCGCTCCAACTGCTCGACAAACCCGCGCACCGCCGTCTCCGGGCCCTCGATTTCGACCACTACCCCGGCGGCCGAGTTCCACACCGCTCCCCCCAGCCCCATTTCCGTCGCCATCCGGTACACCCAGGGTCGAAAGCCCACCCCTTGCACCGCACCGCTGATCTCGATCCGCTGCCGCGCTCTTACCGCCGCCGCCGTCTCCGTGGCCACCCTACGCCCCCCCACTGCCCGATGTTCCTCTCTGCCTGCGGGGTTGCCGCCCGCTCGACTGGCGCTGCGGCCTCCCCGCCAGCCCGCGCTCGCGTCGTATGATGGGAGGAGCTTTGGGATTGGGGCGGATCCAGTTATGGGCGGTCCTTGTGTGCCTTTGCGCCGCGTTGGCGGCACAACAGCCTGCGGCGGTTTCCGCCCCCAACGCCGAAGATTTCACCCTCTATGCCGGCCGCCCGGTGGTCTCGCTCGAGCTCGCCGGCCAGCCCGCACTGCTCTCCGAGAACGCCGAGGCCGCCTTGCTGGCCAAGCTGCCACAGCAGTCGGGCGCCCCGCTCGATGTGGACAAAATACAGCAGTCGCTCGTCGTCTTGCGTGACGCTCTGCCCCGCGACCGCGTCACCGGCATCTCCGTGCACGTGGTCCCCGAAGTCGCCGGCATCCGCGTCCAGTTCCTGCTCGAGCCGGCGGAGTATTTTGGCGTCTTTCAGTTTCCCGGGGCGCTCCGTTTTCCCTATCTGCGCCTGATGGAGGCCAGTCAATATGCCAACCAATCCCCCTACAGCAGCCAAAGCCTGCAAACCGCGCTCACCGGCTTGCGGGATTTCTTTCGCCAGGAGGGCTACTTCCAGGCGGTGGTGCGGCCCCGCATCCAGGCGCTCCCGGTGCAAGGGTTGGTCAACGTTGATTTCGACACCGTCCTCGGCCGCCGCGCCCGCTACGGCGCGCTGACTTTTCAGGGCGCCACCGCCGCCCAGTCGCAGCGCATGCGCGCCCAGCTCACTTCCTGGACCGCCCGCCTGCTGCGCCGTTCCGTCATTCCCGGCCATACCTATTCCCTGCAGCGTCTCCAGGCCGCCGCCGCCAACCTGCAGTCCAGTCTCAACGACGAGGGCTTTCTGGGCGCCCAGGTGACGTTGGCCGGCGCCCGCTACCACCAGGACACCAACCTCGCCGACATCACCTTCGAGGTCAAACCCGGCCCCCGGGTCGAACTCCAGGTCACCGGCGCCCATCTCTGGCCCTGGACCCGTCACAGCCTGCTGCCCATCACCAGCGAAAGCAGCGTGGACCCCCTGCTGGTGCAGGACGGACAGGAGAACCTCGCCAACTACTTCGCCTCCCAGGGCTACTTCACCGCTCAGGTCACCACCACGGTTCAGACCACCGCCCCTGGCGGCGCAACCGAAACCCGCGTCACCCAAGCCTCGGCCGCGGCTCTCGCTCCGCCTCCGCCTCCGCCTCCGGCCCCGGCCGCGCCGCCGGCGGCGAAATCCATCGTCTATAAGATTGATAAAGGACCGCGCCACGACGTGGTCGGCATCAGCTTCAGCGGCAACCGATTCTATGCCCGCGAGGATCTGCTGCCGCTGGTCAAGATTCAGACTGCCGGCGTGTTCAGCCACGGCAATTTCAGCCAGGCGCTGCTGCGGCAAAGCGTCAGCAATATCGAAACCCTCTATCAGAACTCCGGCTACAGCAGCGTCGCGGTCACGCCCGTGATCACCCACCCCGGCGGCAATCTGGCGGTTAACTTCAAAATCGTCGAGGGCCCTCAGGACTTTGTCCAATCCCTCAGCATTGAGGGCAACATTGTCAGCCCCGACCTCTTCGCTCCCCAGGGGCTGATGATCGGCACCGGCACCCCCTTTGCCCAGCAGCTCATTGCTCAGGACCGCGCTCAGATTCTCGCCTACTACCTCTCCCACGGCTACCTCAACGCCACCTTCCGCGCCAGCGCCCAGCGTCTGGCCGGCCAACGCCATCTGGTCAATGTCATCTATCACATCTCCGAAGGGCCCCAGGTGCGCGCCCGCCGCATCCTTTTCTCCGGCGCGCAGTACACCCAGCCGCGCCTGCTCCAGCGCCTCACCTCCAACCTCGTGCCTGGCGCCTTCGTCACCGAAAACGACCTGCTCACCGCCGAAAGCCGCCTCTACAGTCCCGGCATCTTCGATTGGGCCACCGTCGCGCCGCGCCGCCCGATTACCGACCAGACCAACGCCGACGTGGTGGTGAAAGTGCACGAAGCCGCCCGCAATTCGCTGGTCTATGGCTTCGGTTTCGACCTCACCAACCGCGGCGGCAGCGTGCCTTCTGGAACCGTCGCGCTGCCCGGCCTGCCGGTCGTCGGCCTGCCCAGCAACTTCACCACCAGCCAGGCCACCTTCTTCGGTCCCAGCGTCAACGCCCAGTACACCCGCCTCAACTTTACCGGCAACGCCTCCACGCTCAGCCTCGGCGGCTATGCCGGCCGGCTCGATCAGCGCGGCTCGATTACCTACGCCAACCCCTACCTGTTCTGGTCCTCGTTCAGCGGCAACCTCTTGCTGTCGGCCGAGCACGACGCCCAAAACCCCATCTTCACCGCGCGCACCGGCGAGGCCAGCTACCAGCTTGAGCGCCCGCTCAACCCCGACCGCACCACCAATCTTTTCCTGCGCTACGGCTACAGCCAGACCCTCCTCACCCGCCTGCTTATCCCCGACCTGGTGCCCGAGCGTGACCGCAATATCCACCTCTCCACCCTCTCGGCCACCTTCCTGCGCGACACCCGCGACAATCCCCTCGACGCCCACAAGGGCATCCTGGAGAGCTACGAGCTCGATTTCAGCGCCCAGGCGCTGGGCTCGAGCGTGACCTTCTCCAAACTGCAGACGCAAACCGCCTATTACCGGCAGATGGCGGATGGTATCGTCTGGGCCAACAGCCTGCGCCTCGGCCTCGCCCACGCCTACGGCTCCAGCTTCGTGCCCCTCAGCCAGGCCTTTTTCACCGGCGGCGGCAGCACCCTGCGCGGCTTCCCCCTCGACGGCGCCGGACCGCAGAAAACCATTCCCGCCTGCAGTAATCCCAACGACCCTTCCACCTGCACCCTCATCCAGGTGCCGGTGGGCGGCAACGAGCTGCTGATCTTCAACTCCGAGTTGCGCATCCCTACCCCGCAAATCTGGGATCACCTCGGGCTGGCGCTCTTCTACGACGGCGGCAACGTCTTCGACCACGCCGGCCTCAACAGCATCGGCGCCAGCTACACCAACAGCATCGGCGTCGGCCTGCGCTACCAAACCGCGGTCGGCCCCATCCGCCTGGATCTCGGACATAACCTTAACGGCCTGCCCGGCGTCCAATCCACTCAGTTCTTCATCACTCTGGGGCAGGCGTTCTGATGGCAGGCGGACTCAACTGGCGGGCTGGGCTGAAGTGGACGGCTGTTGCGATCGCCGCCGTCGTGGTGGTCGTGGTGGCCGCGGCTTATCTGATCTTTTCCAGCAGCCGCTTCCAGCGCTGGGCTGGCCGCAAGGCAGAAGCCGCGGCTTCTCAGGCGCTGGGGACCCCGGTCCACATCACCAACTTGCGCCTGCAAGGGTTTGGCCTTTCGCCCTCCGCCGATGTCTCGAGCTTCTCCATCGCCGGCCGTGGGCCGGCGGCCGCCCCGCCGCTGCTCACCGTGGATCACGCCCACGTCGCGGTGCGCATCACCTCCCTCTGGCGCCGCACCTGGCAGCTCGAAACTGTCGAACTCGACCATCCGGTCGTCCACCTCCGCGTCGCCGCCGACGGTTCCACCAACCTTCCCCAACCCCCGCGGGGCGGCGGCCAGGGTCCGGACATCTTCCAGCTCGGCATCCGTCACCTCGCCCTTCGCCAAGGTGAAGTGTTTATCAATGACCGTCAGGCGTTGCTTGCTGCCGATCTGCGCTCGCTCGCGCTCAACGCCACCTTCGATCCTGCCACTGAGCGCTATACCGGCGGCCTCGCCTATCAGCAGGGCAGTATCACTTGGGACAAGCACGCTTCGCTGTCCCACAGCCTTTCTCTCGCCTTTGATGCCGGCCGCGACGGGCTGAAGATTCCCCGCCTCTCGCTGACCAGCGATGCCCTGACCGTCACCGCTTCTGCCGTCATGCCCCGCTATGTGCCCCCCCAGGCCGAGGTGCAATATCGCATGCAGTTGGCGCTGGCCGGCTTGCGTCCGCTGGTCGGCGAACGCAACCTGCCGCGCGGCGCCGTGGACGTCGAAGGCACGGCAGCCTGGCGCAACGATCACTTCACCGCCCAGGGCCATTTCACCAGTTCAGAACTTGTGACCACCGCCGCCGCGCTGAGCCTTCCGGTGCGCAACCTCTCGGGTCAGTATCAGTTCACCGGCCGCGATCTCACGGTCAGCGGCATCGGCGCTGCCGTGCTCGGCGGTTCGCTGCGCGCCGAGGCCGTGGTCCACGATGTCGGCGGCCGCAACCAGGGCAGCTTCCACGCCCGCCTGAGCGGCGCGCGGCTGGAGCGCGTTGCCCGGCTGGCGCCCGCCGGCGGCCGCACGCTGGGTGAGCTGGGCATTGCCGGCATCGCCGCCGGCGAAGCCACCGGAGCGTGGCAGGGCCGCTTCGACACGCTGGTGCTTCGTACCCAGGCCAGCCTTCAGGCCGGGGTCCAGGGCCAGCCCCTCACGGCCTCGCTCAACGCGGTCTACGACGCCCAGCGGCAGCTTCTCACCCTTGCGGACACCAAGCTGGAAACCGCCGGGCTCAACCTCACCGCCAACGGAACGCTCACCGCCGGCGGAGCTGGCGCCATCGCTCTCCAGACCACATCCCCGAACCTCGGCCAGGCCGAAGCCCTGGCGGCTCGCCTGGCTGTTGCGCTCGGCCGTCCGCTGCCGCCCTTGGGCCTCTCCGGGCAGGCGACCTTCCATGGCAGCATCGCCGGCCCGCTGGCTGCGCCGCACATCGCCGGCCACTTGCAGGCCGCACCCCTCACCGTGCGCGGCGTGAGCTGGCGCTCCCTGGCCGCCGATGTCAGTGCCGCGCCCGACCGGATCCGCCTGCAGAACGTGCGCGTGCTGGCAGGCACCGAGGGCCGGATCACGCTCGACGCCACGCTCGGTCTTGCCGCTTGGCGGCCATCTGCGGCCAGCGCGGTTTCGGGCTCCCTCACCGCCTCCCATTTCGCCCTCGATCAGGTTGCGCCGCTCGTTCCCGGCCGCATGCCGCTGACCGGCATTCTGAACGCCCATGCCGCGCTGCAGGGGACGCTGGCCGCGCCCCAGGGCGAGGCCGTCGTTGCGGTATCCCAAGCCCATCTCCATATCGGCGGTAAGGATGAACTCGGCGGTGGTCTGCAGTCGTTCACGGTTACCGCCCATGGCGCCGGTGCGGTCATCACCTTCGATGCCTCCGCCCAGCTTCTCTCCGGTCCGCTCACCGCCCAGGGCAGCTTCAATTACCAGACCCGCTCCTTCCAAGGCGGGCTCCAGGCCGACAAGATGGCGCTCGATCGCCTGCCGGCCATCACCCGGCGCCGCCTGCCCATCGCCGGCGAGGTGAGCCTGCGCGGCGCGGGGCAGGGAACTCTCGCCGCCCCCACCTTCCAGCTCACCGCCACCGCGCCCCAGTTGGTGATCGCCGGCCAGACCATCACCGGCCTGCAGCTCGATGCCCGGCTCCAGGACAGCCGTGTGCACGCCACCTTCGCCGCCACCGCGCTCAAGACCGCCCTCACCGCGCAGGCGGATCTCGGCTGGGGCGGCGCTTGGCCCTTGCAGGCCCGGCTCGACGCACCGGCCATCCCCATCGCTCCCCTGCTGGTCGCCTTCGCGCCGCAGCAGGCCGAAGGTGTACACGGGCAGACCGAGCTCCACGCCACGCTGAGCGGTCCGCTCACTCACCCCGAGGCTCTCCAGGCCCAGGTCACCTTCCCCACCCTTTCGCTTGCCTATGGCAGCACGCTGCGGTTGCAGGCGGCGCAACCCATCGAGGCGCGTCTCGAGCAGGGCGTGGTGACCCTCCAGCCGGCGCACCTCACCGGCACGGATACCGATCTGCACCTCTCCGGCAGCCTCCCGCTGCGCGGCAACGTGGCCGCCGCCGCCCTGCATGTGGCCATCAACGGCACCGTGGATGCCAGGCTGCTTGAGGCCTTCGTGCCCAACCTCACCTCCTCCGGGCGGCTGCAGCTCAATGTCAATGCCGGCGGCACGCTCGCCCAGCCGCACCTGGCGGGCGCCATCCAGATCAGCGATCTGGCCATCAACAACCCGGACTGGCCGGTGGCGCTGCAAGCCGGCCACGGCGCCCTGCGTCTGGCCGACGACCGCATGGATGTCACCGCCTTCGAGGCCAGCGTGGGCGGCGGCACGCTGACCCTCAGCGGCGGCCTCAACCTCGGCGCCGCGCCCCGCTTCAACCTTGCCCTCGCCGCCCGCTCCATCCGCTTCCGCCTGCCCCCGTCACTGCGCGATACCGTCAACGCCGATCTGGTCTTCAGCGGCACGCCGCAGCAGGCGCTGCTCAGCGGACGCGCCCAGGTGCTGCAGGTCATGCCGGTTCCCGGCTTTGACTTTGCCGCCCTGGCCACCGACCTCTCCACCCAGGCGGTCACCCTCGCTTCGCCCGACAGCTTCCTGCGCAATCTCCGTCTCGAGGTGGCCGTCACCACCCCCAACCAGATCGCCATCACCTCGCGCGACTTCAGCCTGCGCGCCAATGCCAGCCTCAACCTGCGCGGCACCGGCGATGCCCCCGTCCTTCTGGGCCGGGTGGACGTGACCAGCGGCGATCTGATCTTCCGCGGCAACCGCTACGTGCTGCAGGCCGGTACGCTCGATTTCGTCAACCCCACCCGCACCATCGCCAACGTCAACATCGCCGCCGACACCAACATCAACCAGTACGCCGTCCACCTGCGCCTGCAGGGTCCGGCCGACAACTTGCGCACCACCTACAACTCCGAACCCGCCCTGCCGCCCGCCGACATCATCAACCTGCTGGCCTTCGGCCAGACCACCGAATCCGGCAGCGCCAACCCCCTGCCCGGCAACCTCGGCGCCGAAACCCTGGTCGCCGGCGCCGTCACCAGCCAGATCACCGACCGGGTGGAGAAGATCGCCGGCATCTCCCACCTCTCCGTGGACCCGGTGCTCGGCGGCAACCAGCAGGGCAACGGCGCCCGCATCACCCTGCAGCAGCGCGTCACCGGCAACCTCTACGTCACCATCTCCACCGATGTCACCAGCACCCAGCGCGACGTGATCGAAATCCAGTAACACTTTACCCCCCGCGTCTCCATCACCGGCGTCCGCAAACAAAACGGCGGCTTCGGCGCCAACCTGCAGTTCAAAAAAACCTGGCACTGACCGATATAAGCCAGCCAACCCAACTATGTGGCCCCCGCCGTCGGCGGGGAGGAGGTCAGACGGGCGGAAGGCGGTAGCATCTCGGTTTGCGCCGCGCGAGGGCGGCCGCCGGCCACCGCCTGGCGAGGCGCTCCGCTTCGGCCGCTACGCGGCATCCGCTCCTGCCCTCGCCGCCGTCACAGCGGGAAAGCCGGACAGCTCGAGTTGATCGCAAAAATGGGACATTTCTATCGAGCTAAAAAAGGGGACATTTTAATCGAGCGTTGACAACTAACGACATGCCTCTTGACGCTCAAATCGCGGTGTGATAGCAATGTGACAGGACGAGATCAACATGAGCAGGCTTCCAGCCATGTCGCTAAGCGTTCAGTGGCTCGTTTGCGCCATCGCGATCGGACTGTTCTGTCTGGATGCCGCCCTTGTCCTGCAAAACCGCACATTGAAACGTGAACTTCGATCCGGGGGAACCTCCCTCGCGCCGCCACTCGGCGCCACGGTGCCCGGCATCTCGGGAGTTGATTTGGCAGGGCACCCGGTAACCCTGACCCCGAGTTCCGGGAAATCGCTGCTGTTGTTTGTATTTTCCCCGGACTGCGCCGTTTGCGACCAAACGTGGCCCAAGTGGGAAGTCTTGCTGCCGAAGATAGACACGCGCCGCTTCAGCGCTGTGTTCGCAAGTTCCGGCCCCGGCCTGACGAGGGCGTTCGCATCCGAGCACGGAATCTCGGGGTACCCCGTCCTGCGCGCGGTTGATCCAGCGACGGTCATCGCCCTCAACCTGCGCCTTGCCCCGGAAGTTCTGGAGTTCACCCCACAAGGAAAACTGCACGCTGCCTGGGTGGGTGGCTTGGATCGTGACTCGTTCGACCATATGGCTGGTGAACTCGGCGCCGGCGTATATTGGCAATCACCGGGACTTCAGGGGGACTCAGGATGAAACAGTCTGCATCGACCTCTCGTTCTGCCGCACTTGTGGCAGCATTATTTGGCCTGCTGTTCGCACTTTGTGTCGGCGCGTCAGCCTTCCAATTGAAAGCCAGCTCAGACTATTCGCTGCGAGCCTGCGGTACGATCCAATGCTCTTCCGATGCGGAGTGCGAAGGGACGTTTTGCCCCTTCTGTGACACGGCGGTGTCCGGCACGTGCCGCGATCATCTCACCGATACCTCGCGTTGAGAACTGTGCACCCCAGCACCGTCGTTTTGGCAGGATTGCTGTGCGCGCTTTCCGCCTCGCCTCAACAAGCCGAGGTGCAGGCACACGCCTATGCCTACACGCTTCCGCCCGTGATTATTACGGCCAACACCCAACGAGTTGTCGTGGACGTAGTGGCGCGGCGCCCCGACGGTACGCCGGACGACGGTTTGACGCGATCGAACTTCATGATCACCGACAACGGTCGGTCCCGCGCCCTTACGAGTTTTTCCGTCCTCCGGGCCGCATCGCTTCGCTCCGCCCCCCCGCCGACCACCACCAGTCAGTCGCCGGCAACCGACAGGTCGGCGTCGGCCTCGCGATCCGTGGCCCTTTTCTTCGATGATGTCAACAGCGAGGGCACCGACCTGCAAAATGCCCGCAATGCGGCCACCCGCTTCGTCCACGAGGGACTGGGGCATACCGATCGCGTCGGCATTTTCACCAACTCCGGCTGGAGCGAAGTCAATTTCACCACCGACAGCCACCGTCTGCTGACCGCCATTGCGGCGCTTTCGGCTCACCCCCGTGCCACCCGCAGATCCAGTGACTGCCCGCACCTCACCGATTTCCAGGCCTTCCAGATCGCCAACCACCGCGGCGCCATGGCCCTGAACGCCGCCGTAATTGAGAAAAAGCGTTGCGACGAGCAGTTGGGCATTGTCGTTGACGATGGCAGCCAGATCTACAATGCCGGCCACACCATGGCCGGCTACGATAATCCATCGGAAGAGGTGTTGGTAACCGCCAATGCCCTGTGGGGTCAGGCCCGGGCCGCAGCCTACTCCACTTTAACCTCGCTGCGTAATGTGATCGGCTTGCTGGCTCAGCAACCCGGCAGCCGCATGTTGCTGCTCACTTCGGGCGGTTTCCTCAGTGGGACGCTGGAGACCCTTGAGGACCACATCGTCCAGGAAGCCTTGCGGGACCAGGTGGTGATCAACTCGCTGGAAGCGCGCGGGCTGTACACCCAGGGTCCGGGACGCCCGATTGACTATGTACCCGATCTGATGAAACTTCCCATCCCCACCTATGCCTACGAGGAGAGCTCGAAACTCTCCGAAGATGCGGCCAGGGACGAGGCCATGGCCGATCTGGCCGAGAGCACCGGCGGACTGTTTTTTCATGACAACAACGATCTGACCCTCGGCTTCGACCGCCTCGGCCTTATCCCCTCCGTCACCTATGAGTTGAGTTTCGCACCGTCTGACATTGCCCACGACGGCCGGTTTCACAAACTGAAGGTCGAGATCACTCCCCAGTCCCATGACGTCGTCCAGGCTCGCCCCGGCTACTTCGCTCCCATAACTGTCTCCGGCCCCGGCCTGCAGGCGCAATTGGATACCGCGATGCGTGCTGGCGGTTCCGAGGCGGGTCTTGCGGTTACTGTCGCTCTCCGCCCCGTCGCCGGTAAGGTTACCGTGGAGATGCGCCTCGATGCCGCCCACTTGCCCTTTCAGGACCAGAAAGGCCGCCACCGCCTGAACCTGCATTTCATCGCCGGCCTCTTCGACGTCCAGGGCAAATTCGTCACCGGCAAGGAAGCCGAAATGGATCTGGCACTCAAGGACGCTACCTGGCGCCGCCTGGTGTCGCACGGCCTGAACACCAACCTCACCCTCGACGCTCCCTCCGCCGCCTACACCCTCCGCGTCGTGGTCGCCACCAGCCCCACTGCTTTGTTCGCGACTTCACTCCCGCTCACCATTCACTGACGCCCAGGTCAGACGCGGGGGCCGCGCCGCTGGCACCGTGGGCCAAGTCGGCGCGGAACTGTTTATTAAAAATTCGCACCGTGTCGGGCCGGCCCCAGCAAGCAACCCGCCGCGGACCTCCGCACAAAGCTCTGCCTCATCTTCCCGTCGCGCCGGGTTTGGGCCCAGCCCGGCATCGTCGAAGGCCGGGAGAAAGTGGGGTGGCGGCGCAGCCGCCGAGGCCCCCGCGCCAAGAAATGGCCGCTGACCACTGCCTTATTCCGCCCGCAGCACCCGCACCGGGTCGGTCCGCAGCGCCTGCCATGCCGGCCGCAGGCAGGCTGCCGCCGCCACCAGCAGCAGCAGCCCCGCCCCGCCCGCCAGCGACAACGGGTCCATGGTGCCCACCCCGAACAGCAGATGGCCCCACACCCCGCCCAGCAGATACGCGCCCACCAGCCCGATGACCGCGCCCGCGCCCACCAGCTGCAGCGTTCCGCCCAGCACCCGTCCGGCCAGCCCGCGCGGCGTGGCGCCCAGCGCCATGCGCACCCCCAGCTCCCGCATCTGCGTCGCCACCCGCTGCGCCGTGATGGCGTAAATGCCCAGCGCCGCCAGCAGCAGCGCCAGCAGACCGAAGCCCGCCATCAGGCCAGTGAGAAAATCGCGCCGTTCCAGCCCGCGGCTCACCGCCGCGGTCATCAGCTCCGGCGGTTGCAGCGTGGGCACCGCCGCTGCCAGGGCCATGGTTTCGTTCACGATCGCCACCAGCGGCGCCCGGGCGTGATCGCCACCGTGGGGCCAATTGCTGGCCGACCTGCAATACCGCCCCTTCCGCCCCTATGGGTGTACCGCGCTCCCCGGCACCCCGTCGCGCGCCCGGCGCGCGCCCCCCAAGCGCGCGGC